>JAJFLM010000381.1 GCA_021772655.1 Deltaproteobacteria bacterium | reverse complement strand
GACCGCCAACTTCAACAAAAACATGATAGCCATCGGCGCTAAGTCGCTCGACTGTTTTAGCAAACTCAAAAGGTTCTCTCAAATTACGGCCCCAATAAGTCGCATCCAAAGTTTCACCCGAAATCTTTTCGCCCGTCATAGTCGAATACATAGGCAACTTAGTGGCCTGAGCTTGAATACCTTGCACCGCTTGCACTAATTCGGCTTTTAAGGGGTCCATCTGCACACTATGCGCGGCAAAATCCATGGTGACGATTTTACTATAAACCTGCTTCGCCGCTAACTCTTGATGCAAGGCTTCAATCTCAGCCGGCGCACCGGCAACGATGGTGACATGCGGACTATTATTACCGGCGATAGAAATACCCACCTTACCGGCTAAATAAACGGAAAGCTCTTCAGGCTTAAGGTTAACGCTGAGAACCTTTCCCTTACCTTGCACTCGCTGAATCAAACGTGAGCGATGATACATCAATGTAAAGGCATCTTTTAGACTGAGTGCACCGGCAACGCAGGCCGCGGCTACCTCACCCATACTATGACCTACAACAGCTTCAGGACGCACCCCCCAACTTTTTAATTGTTCTGTAAGCGCGAGTTGAATCGCTAGGATCAGCGGGTGGTAGACTTCCGTTTGTTTAAAACGTTCTGCGTCGTCGCTCTTCATGGCTTCAATCAGTGACCAAGATGATAGCTCTTGAAAAATTTGATCGCATTCCGTGAACTTGGCTTGAAAAACAGCTTCTGTTGCAAATAAATCGCGGCCCATCCCGAGCCACTGACTGCCAGAACCCGAATAAACAAAAACCTTTTGCTGCGGTGCCAAGCGGCCCGTATAAACTTCAGTATCAGCACTCCCTTGAACAAACTTCTCCAACTTGACCTGAGCTTCTGCTGGACTCGACGCCCTCAGAGCCAAACGATAATCAAACTGACTTCTTCTTAAATTAGCCGTGTATGTCATATCGCGCCAAGATTCTGGAGCATCTTGTAAATAGTCCACGTATTTTGCTGCGAAAGCACTCAAGGCGGCTTCACTTTTTGCGCTGATACATAAAACTCTTGCCTGCTCTGACTCTGTTGAGTCTAAGGGTATTGCTGTTTGCGCGGGAGCTTCTTCTACAATCACATGCGCATTGGTTCCACTAAAACCAAAACTACTAATCCCGGCACGACGCGGCTGTTCACGGCGCGGCCAGGCTTTATTTTCTGTAGGGATCAGCAATGCTGCGCCATCCAAATGGATTTTGGGATTTAATTTTTTAAAGTGAAGATGTTGGGGGATGGTCTCGTTCTGCAAAGCCAATACGGCCTTCATTGCTCCTGCAACGCCCGCAGCTATTTCCAAATGGCCGACATTGGTTTTTACAGAACCGATATATAATGGATGTTCAGCTGACTTAACTGGACCAAAGACCTTCACCAATGACTGCACTTCAATAGGGTCACCTAATTCTGTGCCTGTGCCGTGACATTCAAGATAATCGATATCCTCTGCATTTAGCTGAGCATTATCCAAGGCCGCTTGCACGACGCGCTCTTGTGCCGGCCCATTAGGCACGGTAATCCCGGCACTCGGGCCATCTTGATTCACGGCACTACCGCGAATCAACCCGAAGATTCTATCGCCATCACGTTCCGCATCCGAGAGCCGCTTGAGCAGCAACATCCCACAACCTTCACCGCGCACATAACCATCAGCGCTCTCATCAAAGGTTTTACAACGACCATCTGGCGATAACATGCGGGCACGACTGAAAGTCTGTGACAAATCAGGAGATAAAATTAAATTGACCCCGCCACTCAGAGCAAAGTCTGCTGTCCCTAAACGCAAATTTTTTACGGCTTCATCCAAAGCAACCAATGACGAACTACACGCCGTCTCAACCGCAATCGCGGGGCCTAACAAACCAAAGGTATAAGCAATGCGGCCGGTTAAACCGCTGGCCGTATTCCCGATGCCAGCATAAGCACCACCCTTATCCTGACTACTGAGCACATTCCTCATGTAATCCCCATGAGAGGCTCCAAAGAAGACACCGGTGCGGGTATTGCGCATTTGATTTAAGGGATAACCAGCGGATTCAAAGGCTTCATAACTTGTTTCTAGCACTAAGCGCTGTTGCGGATCTAAATTCAGGGCTTCTTTGGGACTGATTCCAAAAAACTCGGCATCAAAACTAGCGACATCGCCAACGAAACCACCCCAACGACTATAGACCTTACCGACTTTGCTAGGGTCCTCGTCGTAATAATCATCGATGTTCCAACGATAATCAGGAACTTCCTCAATCGCATCCGTACCAGACTGCAATAAATCCCATAAGGCTTTAGGGTCGTTGACACCGCCGGGGAAGCGACAGGCCATTCCCACGATAGCAATGGCTTCGTGCTTTTCCTGCTCCAGCAAACGAATCCGCTGCTTGAGTTGTTTAATTTTTAATATGACCCGCTGCTTCTCACTTAACTCTTCACTCATTGACCACCCCTGCCATGTTCACATCAATCACTTGCTAGTAGTTCTGCTAATAACTTGTCTTCGTCCTGTTCACTGAGCTGACTCACCTCATCATGCAATGACTGCTCCAACTCTTTCTCATGACGCTCTTTTTGACTGACTGAGTGAGTATCTTCGGCAACTTCCCCACCAAAACTTTTACTGAGGTAGGCTGCCAATGCTGCAATGTCAGGAAAATCAAAAATCAATGAAGCTAACAAACGTAAATTTAATTCTCGCTCAATGCGGTTTTTCAATTCAACAGCCATGAGCGAGTCCATCCCCAGATCAAAAAAACCTTTATCCAGGGGAATTGTCTCGGCATTGGTAATCCCTAAAGTCTTAGCGACAACACCGCGCAAATAACTTTCCATCAGACCTTGCCGCTCACTCATCGCTGTTGTTTCAATTTTTTCTAGAATGGCTGAACGGACTAGACCCTGGCTATGTTGTGACGTCATCAGCTCAGCAAGATATTTATTGTCCGTCAAACCCGTCAATGCTTGCGCTAACTGACGCCACTGAATCGGCGCAAAAGCAATTTGACCCATGCGACGTTCTAAACTGCTTTCAAAAGCCTGCATCCCTTCTTCAGGACTGAAAAATCGGATGCCTTTTCCAGCAACGTTGGCATCTACCTTATCGGTGGCGGCTAATCCAACTTCGCCCCACGCCCCCCAGTTGATGCTTAAGGTCCGTTGGCCGCGGGCACTTCTTAACTTAGCTAATTCATCGAGATAAGCATTAGCCGCAGCGTAGTTCCCTTGGCCGCCATTACCGAGCAATGAAGCCATCGAGGAATAATAGACGGTAAACGCTAAGCCTTTATCTTGTGTCAATTCATGGAGGTGTGTTGCACCTTCGACCTTGGGGCTAAATACTTTGTGAAATTTTTCTGCGTCCTGTTGGATGAGAATACCATCGGCCAAGACTCCCGCCGCATGAATAATACCATGTAAGGGAGCCAGTTCTTCGCATTTCGCAAGCATGGCCGCAGCCGCTTCACGCTCAGCTATATCTCCGCGAACGACTTCAATACAAACACCTTGCTCCTTAAGCTCCTGTAAGTGCTCGGCCACCTCAGGCTTGGGCTCAGAACGTCCACTCAATACAATGTGTTTAGCACCGTGCTCTATTAACCAGTCACAGGCCACTTGACCTAAAGCACCGAGACCCCCGGTGACTAAATAAGATCCAGTATCCGTAATCAGTGTCGTATCAGGAAGGCTCAACACTACTTTACCCATATGATGTCCGCGCGCCATATAGCGAAAGGCTTCCTTCACTTCTTCAACGGCAAAGACAGTGGTCTTGTGTGGGTTCAGCCCCTCGGCGGCTAAGTACTCACATAAATCCTGAAACAAGGTTCTAATAAACTGAGTATCTTCGCGCATCATGCGGTCTAAGTAGATGACGTGATAGGCAATATCCGCACGCACCTCCTTGACCTGTTCTTCCTGCCAGACATCCACCTTACCAATTTCTAAGAACTGTCCACCAGGCTTAAGTGATCTTAGACCCGCGGAGATATGTTCACCGGTTAAAGAATTTAAAATAATATCAACGCCGGCCCCATCCGTCATTTGTTGAATGCCGGCTTCAAAGCCCGCTTCGCGAGAACTCCAAACGGCCTGCACACCCAAACTTCTTAACAATGCGCGCTTTTCTTCGGTTCCGGCCGTGGCATAAACAGTTGCGCCTTTGGCCTGCGCAATCTGCACAGCCGCTAATCCGACACCACCCGCAGCCGAATGAATCAAGACTGTCTGCCCGGCTTGCAACTGGGCTAAACGTTCAAAGGCATAATAAACTGTCAAATACACGACCGGAATGCCGGCGGCTTCTGACCACGATAAATGGCTAGGTTTCTTGGTAACTAAATCAGCTAAAGTAATCACTTCATCAGAAAAACTCCCATGCGCTAAAGCAACCACTTCATCGCCAAGAACGAGTCCACTAACATTGGCACCAAGCTCGGTCACAATACCGGAGCATTCTCCACCTAAAGGTTCATCAGCTTCCACTCCGGGCAAACCATCTAACTGGCCTAAGCAATACATCACATCCCGAAAATTGAGCGCAGCACTCTTAACAACAATACGCACTTCATCAGGTTGCAGCGCCCGCTTCTCTTTGCGGCGGAGCTCAAGATTATCAATCAGACCTTTTTCGCCGATACGGATTTCATAATTATTTTTCTCAAGGGGTAATTCAATACGCTCGGCTGTACGACTCACACTCTTCACCAAACGCGCTACATGACGCTTGCCATAGCGGTAGGCCACTTGAGTTTCTTCGCTTGGCGCAAGCAGTTCGTCAAGCAATCGCTCAGTGGAAGCGCTGTCTAGACCGGCACTATCAATCCGACGGCAATTCAATTCAGGATGTTCCAACTCGATGACTCGGCCCAGTCCCCAGAGTGAACTCTGCTCTAGCTGCTGCAGCTCTATGCCATTAGCCACCGACTGAGCATGCTGCGTAATAATAATAAGTTGTGCCGCCTGAAAGCGGCCACTCGTCAGCCCCTGCACTAACTTCAGGACATGAACCGACTCATCTACCGCCGTTTGATCACCTGCGATATAAATGAGCCCTTCGTACTGCTGGGTTTTACGGTTACTCGACTCAAGCTGATCCAAAGTCACTGTTTCAACACTCTGACCCTGTGAGACTAAAGCCGCTGCGAGCACTGCCGAGTGTGATTCATGGCTGCTAACCAGCAACCAATTCTGTTCTACTGGAGCTTCGACTTGCTTTGTCAGTACCTGCTCTTCCCATTTCAACTCATAAAAGTTCTCTTCAATACCTTCAGCGGCGCTTAAGAACTTAGCGACATCTAATTGACGTGCCTCAAAACCACGGAGCACGCCGCATAAATCACCTGATGACTTATATATATAGATATCCGCCTTCACCACAGCTTCGTTTTGCTCGGATACAACAATGTGAACCTTGGCTTCACCTTCAAGCGGGGTTTGCATACTCAGCTCAGCCACGCCAGCTGGTAAATAAGTAGCAC
Source organism: Deltaproteobacteria bacterium (assembly GCA_021772655.1). Classification (GTDB taxonomy): domain Bacteria; phylum UBA10199; class UBA10199; order 2-02-FULL-50-16; family JAJFLM01; genus JAJFLM01. The sequence continues at coordinate 6,933 of JAJFLM010000381.1, read as the reverse complement.
CCTCGCTATCTCCCAGCAAAGCGCCAATCATTTGCAAACAACCATCTAGCAAGGCGGGATGACACACATAATCCCCGGCTTCGCGACTCACTTCGTCCGTACACCGCAACTCTCCGAGGATTTCATTTTCATGACGTTTTAACTCAACGAGATTCTGGAATTGCTCACCATACTCCAATCCAATCTCAGCATAATCCTGATATAAGTCACGCAATTCGACAGCTTGCCAACGACGCTGGGCTAAGGATTCCCAAGTAACCGACGCAATATCCAATGATTGCTGTTCTAATTGACCCGTCGCATGAAGATCCCATTCTTCCGATTCATCGACTCCCGCAGAATAAATCTCATAGCGCCAACCACCTTCGGCCACTGGACTGACCTGCACTTGAATTGTCACCGCTCCTGTCTCCGGCAAAATGAGTGGCTTCACAAAAAGCTGATCTTTGATACAGGCCGTTTGTCCTTTGAATAATTCTTGGGCGGCACTCAAGGCCATTTCCATATAAACGGCACCCGGCACCACCAATTTACCATGCACTTGATGATCTTTAAGGTAGGGCAAATACTCTGCACTTAATTCGTTTTCCCAAACGTGCATCCCGTTAATATTGGCTAAATAAGTATGGGACCCAAGCAGCGGGTGCTGCCCATCGGCACCTGCCTTCTTCTTAAAGTCCAGCCAGTAACGTTGTTTTTGCCAGGGATAATGCGGCAAATCAGCAAGCTGGCCGCGTTGCGCGTAAAAGGCCTCCCAGGCAATCTCTTCACCGTTCACGTAAAGTTGGGCCAGCGTGTTGCGAAGTGTAGTGCGCTCAGCTGCATCACGCTTGAGCGTCGCCACCACCGTGGCCACATCGCCTAAAGTTGTTTCGATGGCATAAGCCAATACCGGGTGTCCCCCAACTTCGACAAAAACCTGGTAACCATCGGCACTCAAGCGCTTTGTTGCCTTAGCAAATTCAAAAGGCTCTCTTAAATTACGGCCCCAATAGTCAGCATTTAAAGATTCTCCACTAATCTCTTCACCTGTTACTGTTGAATAAATAGGAAGTGTAGCTACCTGTGGCTTAAGCCCTTGAAGCGCCGCAACCAATTCTGCTTGCAATGGATCCATTTGCACACTGTGAGCGGCAAAATCCATCGCGACAATTTTGCTATATATCTTTTGAGCGGCAAACTCCTCGTGCAGAGCTTCAATCTCAGTAGGCTCACCGGCAACAACGGTCACACCGGGGCTATTATTTCCTGCAATAGATAGACCGTCTTTATCTTTTAAATAAGCAGAAACCTCTGCCGGCTTAAGGTTGACACTGAGTACTTTCCCTTTACCTTGAACGCGTTGAATTAAACGTGAGCGATGGTACATTAATGTGAAAGCATCTTTGAGGCTGAGTGCACCCGCAACACAGGCCGCCGCGACCTCACCCATACTGTGACCAACAACAGCTTCAGGGCGCACCCCCCAACTTTTTAATTGTTCTGTAAGTGCAAGTTGAATCGCTAAAATCAATGGATGATAAACTTCAGTTTGCTTGAAACGTTCTGCGTCATCACTAGTCATCGCTTCAATGAGTGACCAACCCGCCAGCTCTTGAAAGATTTGATCACATTCGGTGAATTTCGCTTTAAAAACCGCCTCATTCGCAAAGAGCTCACGGCCCATGCCCAACCACTGACTGCCGGAACCCGAATAAACAAACACTTTCTGTTGCGAACGCGCCCGGCCCACACTGACACCTGAGTCTCCAGCCCCTTGCAAGAACTGACGCAACTGCGCTTGTGCCGAGGCGCTATCAGTTGCCGTCAGCGCTAAGCGATAATCAAAATGACTTCTTCTGAGACTGGCGGTGTAAGTAATATCACGCCATGAATCCTGGCTAGTCTGTAAATAGTCTGCATATTTTTCAGCAAACTCAGTTAAGGCAGCTTCGCTCTTAGCACTGATACATAAAATCCTAGCTTGATCAGCCTCTGCTGCGTCCAGGGGCTCGGCGGTGGTCAAAGGCGCTTCTTCCACAATGACATGTGCATTCGTACCACTAAAACCAAAGCTACTCACACCGGCTCGACGTGGCGTCTCGGTACGAGGCCAAGCCCGCCGCTCTGTTGGAATCTCAAGAGCCGCGCCATTAAGTTCAATTTTAGGATTGATCGTTTTCAAGCGAATATGTGGCGGGATTTGTTCGTGCTGCAACGACAATAATACTTTACTCAAACCGACAATCCCAGCAGCCGATTCTAAATGGCCAATGTTGGTTTTAACACTACCCACCAACAGCGAATGTTCGGCTGTTCTCTGTGTTGCATAGGCCTTAAGTAAGCTTCTCATTTCAATCGGGTCGCCTAATTCGGTTCCCGTGCCATGCGCTTCGACATAATCAATATCCTGTGGTGTCAATCCAGCATTGGCCAGGGCCTTCTGGATCACTTCACGTTGAGCTATTCCATTGGGGACCGTTAATCCACTACTCGCACCATCTTGATTGACCGCCGTGCCACGAATCAAACCTAAAATCTTATCGCCAGCTTTTTCAGCCTCACTTAAACGCTTCAAAATAAGCACACCACAACCTTCGCCGCGTGCAAATCCATTAGCCCCTTGATCGAAAGTTTTGCAGGCACCATCAGGCGACAACATATGAGCCTGACACTCAGCAATATAAGAGTCCGGCGAAAGGATTAAGTTCACCCCCGCAGCTAAAGCTAAATTTGACTTATGATTCCGCAAACTATCTATCGCCGCATCAACCGCAACTAATGAAGAAGAACACGCTGTATCTAAAGCCACGCAAGGACCTTGTAAGCCATAGAAAAAAGACAACCGACCAGCAGTGGCGCTAAAAGCATTCCCCGCACCGGTATACATATCTAAGGACTTACCACCGTCATTCAACAACATGTAGTCCTGGTTCATGATGCCTAAGAAAACACCCGTATCACTTCCGATTAAACTATCTACCGCAATACCGGCGTGACATAAGGCCTCATAGCTGACTTCCAATAAGAGACGTTGCTGTGGATCCATACCCGCGGCTTCACGTGGAGAGATATTAAAGAAACTCGCATCAAATTGATCAATCTCGTTAATAAAGGCCCCTTTATTAACATACATCTTTCCGGGCATATCCCACTTGGCATCATAGTACTGTGCCGCATCCCAACGTTCTTTTGGGATATCCCGCATGGCATCACCGCCATTTTGTAAAAACTCCCAAAACTCTTCTGGATTTCCTCCTCCAGGAAAACGGCAAGCCATGCCTACAACCGCAATCGGTTCTTGCTGTTGCTGTTTAAGCTCTGCAAGCTGCTGCTTTAATTTCGTGATGACTAACAATGCCTTTTGTAACTGCGGCATATCTTTTAATTGCTTCGTTTCCATAGACCCGACTCTCTACTCGTTCATTAAAAATTCATCCAACTGTGCTTCGATATCTTCCACCGACATCTTTTCAAGCTCTTCAATACTTTTATTCTCCAGTACTGTAGGCGTGACCGCTGAATCGCCCAATTGAATGGCATTAGCTTCCGTTGATTCCAACTTGTACTGAATGGTGATCTCTTCTAATACAAGTTGGGCCAAACTTTTGATGTTGGAAGCTTCAAAGATCAGCGTGCTGGGGAGATTTAAACCGAGATGCTTTTCCAAACGGTTTTTCAACTCAACCGCCATCAAAGAATCAAAGCCTAAGTCAAAGAAACCAAGTTTCTTATTGATTTCAGTCTTCTCACCTTGACCCAGAACTTTTTTCACTTCTCCAGTTAACCAATTTTCCAGCAGCGTCAGGCGTTGTTCATCTTTTACTTCGAGTATCTTCTCAATGATAGCTCCACGGGAAGACTTTCCTTTCACACCGCTGACTTCAAATAAGTGCTGCAAGACCGGCAACTCACAAAACAGTGGCGTACTACGGAAAAGCTGTTTCCAATTGATAACTTGATAAGCGGCTTGAGCCGTATTCGCAGATAACATGAGTTCAAAGGCCTGCATCCCATCGTTGGCTTCAATATAGCAGATGCCACGACTCATCAGGTTTTCGCGCACTCTTGCTTGATCGGCTAAACTATCTAGGCCCCAAGCGCCCCAGTTAATACTAAGAGTTCTCTGACCCTGGGCCGTTCTAAGCTGGGCCAGTCCATCGAGATAAGCATTGGCGGCGGCGTAGTTCCCTTGTCCCCCATTACCCAATAAGGCGGCCATCGATGAATAGTAGATGGTAAAATCAAGCGTCTTGCCTTGCGTCAGTTCATGCAAGTTCTTAGCGCCATCGACTTTTGCCGAGAACACTTGCTTAAACTGTGCCTCATCCTGATGAATCAAAATACCATCGGCTAACACACCAGCAGCATGAATGATTCCTTGCAAAGGTCCAAGCGCTTCGCACTTTGCAAGCATCGCAGCCGTCGCCTCAGGTTGAGCGATATCACCACTCACAACTTCTATCTGCACACCTTGCCCCCTTAACGCCTGCAAGTGCTCCGCTACGGCTGGCTTGGGTTCAGAACGGCCGCTTAATACTATTTTAGTAGCGCCCCGCTCAACCAACCAATCGCAAGCTAGTTGGCCTAAGGCTCCCAGACCACCGGTAATCAAATAGGATCCGGTACTACTTATATTGATATCGCTTGCCGCGGACACCAAAGCATTCTTGAGCAAGCGCGCGACTGAACGTTGCCCCGCTCGATAAATCACCTGAGTTTCATGATTAACGGTAAGCAACTCTTGAGCTAAACAGGCCAGTGTTTCTTCATCACCTGCAGCTAAATCAATGCGACGACATTTTAACTCGGGATGCTCTAAATCAATCACACGACCAAGGCCCCAAAGAGAACTTTGGTCAAGGTTCTGTAATTCCTCACCGCTCTCCAAGGCTTGCGCATTATGGGTGACAATAATGAGCTGTTCGGCGCTCATGTGCTTAGAAGCCAAGGCCTGCACTAGCTTGAGTACCGTAAAGGCTTCTTCCTCTGCGGCCTGAGTCCCCGCAACATAAATCAGCCCCTGGTAATTTTGCGTACCCCCATTATTAAGATTGAGCTCATGAAAAGACTTAGCTTGTAACTGATGCCCTTGCGCCTCAAAATGGGTCGTCAGACTGGCTTGTTGGGCATCACTTGCCCCCACCAATAGCCAACCCGGTCCTGACACAGTAACAGCTTCCGTGGACCGATCTTGTTCTTCCCAGCCCAGCGTATAGATATTTTCCTGAACGCCTTCCACTTCGCTCAAGAACTTACTTAGATCTAATTGACGGGCTTCAAAACCGTTTAGCGATGCCAGTTCAGTACCATCATCATTATAAATATATAAGTCACCCCGTGCATGCGATGCGTCTTTCTCGGTAATCTTGGCATGCACCCATACCTTTGAACCCAGACGACCATTGACTTGAATCGTAGCCACGCCTGCGGGCAAGTAGGTTTCAGACTCGCCACTGAAAAAGCCACCCATCACTTGCAAACAACCATCTAAAACACTGGGGTGAATCGCATAATCACTGTCATCACATCCGTCTGGCAACTCCACGAGGCCAAGACTTTCTTGTTCACCGCGATATAACTTGCGGACGCCTTGAAACTTTTCACCATATTCAATGCCAATTGCTTCATAGTTGTCGTACAAATCAGCTAAACGCTGTTCGGTAGTAATCCGTTGTTGTAAGTCACTTAAGACTTCAGCACCAGAGGTCGCGATACCGCGCTCAAGAGTCCCACCGCCATGCAATTGCCATTTCTTTTCCTTAGCTTGCTTATCGCGGGTATAAATCTCATAGCGATAGGAACCCTCATTCAAGCTGCTTACTTTTGTTTGTACTAATTTAGCCTCATCACTTAATAGCAGTGGCTTGAGAAAGTATGCATCTTTAACACTAAAAGCATCTTCGCCAAATAACTCACGGCCCACTTGGTAGCCCATCTCGACGTAAGCAGCACCAGGGAATACATCCTTACCCATCACCTGATGATCCTTGAGATAAGGGAATAACTTAGTGCTTAACTCGGCCTTCCAATAATGGGTCTCTTCCGTATCAATAGCTTCGGTATGAACACCTAAGAATGGGTGGCCTAACAGTTGTTGTTGTACACCGTTTTCAATCCAGTAGGCTTGTTTTTGCCAAGGATAGTGCAGCAATGTGACGCAGTTGCCACCATGAACATAGAACTTATCCCAGGCAACCGTTTTTCCTAAGGTATGTAGTTTACCTAAAACACTGAGTAATTCTTTGCGTTCTTCACAGTCTCGCTTGAGGCTGTCCAGAATATTCACTTCACCACCCAGGGTCTGATCGATGAACTGAGTCAGGATGGGATGCGCACTAATTTCTACGAAGGTATCATAACCATCCTGCTGCATTTGCTGGATAGTCTGCGCGAACATAACAGGGTTTCTTAAATTACTTCCCCAATAGTCATTCGTTAATTCAGCACCATCAATCTTCTCAGCCTTGACGGTAGAATAAACCTCAAGCTGAGCTGCTTGTGGGGCGATGTCTCTTAACACCGCTTCTAATGCTACTTTAACTTCATCCATCTGAGCACTATGTGAAGCATAATTCACATTCACCAAGCGATAGAACACGCCATCCGCTTCAAACTGACTCTTTAAGGCCTCAAGCTGATCAGGGTCTCCCGACAGAATAGTTGAATGGGGGCTGTTACTTCCCGCAACAGAAACCTTACCCTCACAAGTTGTAATAGCTTCGCGGGCTTCTTCAATCGTCAGATGGACAATTGCCATACCACCCTGCCCAACTTTTTGCTGGACCAAGCGACTGCGATGATAAATAGCCTTAACAGCTTCATCTAAACTTAAGGCTCCAGCCACATAAGCTCCGGCAATCTCAGCACCTGAGTGACCCACAACACCGTCTGCTTTAATACCCCAGCTCTCCCATTGTTTCGCCAGAGAAATTTGCACGGCAAACAGCAACG
>JAJFLM010000039.1 GCA_021772655.1 Deltaproteobacteria bacterium | reverse complement strand
GCGGCACCGCCGGGCCGGACTGTCCGCCCGCGGTGCACGACCTGCCGAGGCTGCCCTCGGAGTGGGGCACCGGGCTGGCCACCATCCGATCCTCGGGTGGCCGGCCGGCCACCTCCGCGGAGGTGACGGGTTTCCTGGGTGGGCTGGTGGCTGGCAACCCGTGCGAGACGGTGGCCGGTGCTCTGCGGGCCGCTCAGGACGCGCTGAGCGGCCCTGTGGGCGGCCGGCATGACACCGCGGCTCATCACGTGCTGGTGCTGCTGCGGATCGGGGAGCAGCACCACCCGGGCGTGGCCGATGCACTCGATGAGCTGGCCGTGGTGTTCGAGCGGGAGGTGACCGAGGACGGATCGCGGTCACCCACAACGGCGCGGGCGGAGTTCGTCCGGTTGATCCAGGGCGGTATCGGGCTGGTCCTGGCGGACCCGACGCCGGATCACCGGCACGGCTGTCAGCACTGCGGCGAGCAACCCGATCCGGCCCGAGTTCGCGCGGCCCTGATCGGGGTGGTGCGCACCGTGCTGACCACGGCACCGGCACGGCGGGAGAAGATGCTGCGCTGGGCAGCGGGCAGGGTCTTCGGTCACGTGCCGACCGGGCTGAGCGCGGAGTCCGCCGCGGCGATTGTGCTGGACACCGCGGCGCGGGCTGGAGTCTCCGAGCACCTGGCTCGTGAGGTCATCACGGGGCGGTCGACATGACTGAGCTGCTGGACGAGATGCGAGCCGGTGCGAAGGCGCACGACTCAGCGAAGGAGATGATCGACCACCTGGCGCCGGGGCTGAAGGCGTCCGCCGAGGACGGCGAGACGCTGAGCGTGGTCCCGTTTCCGGTGCTGGATTCCTCCGCGTTGGTCGGGCTGCCGGGAAGGATCATCCGCGCCGTTGCTCCGTACACCGAGGCTCACCCGGCGGCGATGTTGGTGCAGTTGCTGGCCCGGTTCGGGATCGAGGTGGGCAACGGTCCGCACCTGGTGATCGGCAACCGGCAACACGCCGCCCGGCTCAACCCGTTGATCGTGGGCAAGACCTCCGACGGTGCGAAGGGCACCGGCCACGAGGTGGTGACCGCGTTGTTCTCGGTGCCGGGTACCGGTGCTCTGGTCGCCGAGCTCGACGGCCCGGGCCCCGTGCGGGTGCTCTCCGGGTTGTCCTCCGGCGAAGGGCTGATCGAGCTGGTGCGGGACGAGAGCGGTAGCCCGTGCGACAAGTCGCACGACCCCGGGGTGGACGACAAGCGGCTGTTGGTGGTGGAACCGGAGTTCGCTGGAGTCCTCGCGGTCATGGAACGCAACGGCACGATCCTGCCCCGGGTGCTCCGTGAGGCATGGGACGGCGACACCCTGCGGACTCTGTCCAGGAACTCACCGCTGAGCGCTACGGGCGCGCACATCTCCATCGTTGGGCATGTCACCCCGGGTGAGCTGAAGATCAAGCTGTCCGAGGCGCAGATGGTCGGCGGCACCCTCAACCGGTTCCTGCCGGTGGCGTCGCGCCGTACGCAGCTCCGCGCGGATGGCGGCAACATCCCGGCCGCGGTGCTCGCGGAGTTCGGCACCGAGCTGGCGGACGCGGTGACCGCGGCCCGGAAGGTGGGCACGGTCAGCCGGGCCCCGGGAGCAGAGCGGGTGTGGAGCGCCGGATACGCCAATCTGCGCCGTTCCCGACCAGACGGCCCGGTCGCGCAGATGCTCGCCCGCGCCGCTCCCCAGGTGATGCGCATCGCGCTGGCCTACGCGCTCGTGGACGGCAACGACGAGATCACCGAGGACCACCTCACTGCCGCGCTCGCTCTGTGGCGCTACGTCGAGGCCACCGCTGAATGGATCTTCGGTGCCCGCGCCGATCCGGCGGAGATCCAGGAACTCGCCGAGTTCATCACCGCCGCGGGTACCGCCGGGCGTACCCGCACCGAGATCAGCAACGACCACTTCCGGAAGAACAGGTCAGCGGCGCAGATCAAGGCCCTGTTGGTCGAGCTGGTCAACGACGGGCGAGTGCGAGAGGTAAGCGACCGCGGCAAACCCGGACGACCACCCACCCGTTACGTGCGGGCCACCGGATTAAACGGAGTAACGGAATAAGCCCTCTGACCAGGGCGAATAGCTATCCGGTTAATCCGTCGGATTACGGACTATCGGAATAAGTCCAATCCATCAGCGCAGGTCAGCGGGTTACTCCGTTAATCCGGTTAATCCGCTACCTTTCCGCGAACCACCAACGAAAGGATCATCACATGATCACACACGGCAAGATCGAGACCGCGTCTCAGAAGTCGTCCGGCGCGCTCGTTGAGCTGGACGAGGGCACTACTGCGCGGGTCAGCGTGAACGAGAGACCGACCGCTCACCGCACCACACGGACGATCTTGAGCACCTGGTGGACACCGCGGTCATCCGGTCTCCGTTGTGGTCGACACACGCTCCTTCGCTCACGTCCTCGGTGAGGATCGCGGGTGCGCGGGACAGGGTGATGCGCACCCGCTCCGATGATCACGTGGCAGCGGCGCGTACAGGGCGCGCTGAGTGCGACGCTGGCGCCCGAACACACGGGCGGCGGGGTGATCTGACCTGGTCAGCCCATGGTCACAGGCGATTTGATCTTCAGGTGATCAACAAAAAAGTGGCCCTGAGGGCGACGCTGCGGCCCGATCTCGGCCCGGGGCACCGGATCACCTCGGCCGCGCGCCGTTCGGCCGCCAGCGGCGCCCTGGGGGAGGGGGGTGCAAAAGTTGATCTTTGGTAGAGGCCGCGCACCTCGCCGCGGTCACTCGCGGGCTGTACGGGTCCGGACCCTAAACGATCATGAAACCATTTCACCCGAACGGCCTAATTGCAATTCGCGCCATTCACGCTTTCATTTCACCATCAATTGAGGGAGCTATCGCAATGCAGCTTGAACCGTATTCCATCGTATTCAGTCGCGCGCTTTCGCTGGTATTCCACCACCGCGCCGGTGATTCCGATGCGACCGCGACAGTTCTTACCGAGGCGGCGTCCGACCCTATTCGGGCGGGAGCGACGCTATCCGCGCTGATTAAGTTGGTGAGCACACTGGATAACGAGCGGCCGGCCGACCTTGATGAATGGCTTAAGGAAATGCTTCTCAAACTGGCGGGCGATCACTAAGTATCCCCCGGCCGGCGGTGGGCGTAAGGACGTCACTTAATGTCTTTTCACCGCCGGCTGGAGTATGCCATACTGACTAATAACACCGAGTCTCCGACTCGATGGCCCCGGGTCTCGACTCCGTCGCCGGGGTGTCCACACCGTGTTTCGGCCTGGTGAGTGCGCCGCACCCAGACCGTGAACCTTCATTCGGTGTATTCATTTCATTGGACCGCGAAAGCGGTATGTCTTCACGGAGTCCAACATTATGACGAACACTGCATTGCCCTCGGCGGTATCGCTGCGGGATCGGCCCGCCGGCTGGGATTTCCGCCAGCATCTCGACGCGGTGCGTACCGCTATGACCGGGCACCTGGCCTCAAACCAGGCGCTCACCGACGGTGCGGCCATCGCCGGCCGGAGCCTGCTGGCATCCGAGCAGCGGGAGTTCGACCAGCACGACGACGAGATCCGCCGACTCGGTGTGCTGCTCCGACAGCTGGAGACCTCACCGGAGGGACGGACGGTCGACCGCTCCCAGATCATCATGGCCAGCACGGACCTGGGCAGTGGCACGCGGCAGGCCGGACGAGTGCTCGGTCCGGATCAGCGCATCGCTGACTGGTCTGCTCAGCGTTCCGGTCAGCGGCTCGCCAGCGGGCACACCTGGGCCGGTAGCGACCCTCTCCCGGGCCACACTGACCACGCTGACCTGTCCCTCGGGATGCTGCTCCGGGGGTGGACGACCGGCCGCTGGGACGGCGCGGAGCGCGAACAGCGGGTGTTGAACGAAGGAACCACCGCGGGCGGCGGGGTGACGGTTCCGACCCCGATGGCCACGGAGATCATCGACCGTGCACGCAACTTCTCCCGGGTGATCCAAGCTGGCGCGCGAACGATCCCGATGACCTCGCAGACGCTGCGGGTTCCCCGGATCGCCGGCTCGCCGAACCCGGCATGGCGGGCGGAGAATGCGGCCATCGCCGATTCTGACCTGACCTTCGACGCGGTCACCTTCAGTGCAAGGAGCATGGCGCTGCTGGTCAGGTGCTCCCGCGAGCTGTTGGAGGACGGCCAGGACATCGACGGCATCGTGCGGGACGACCTCGCCCAGCAAGAGGCGTTGGAGA
>JAJFLM010000380.1 GCA_021772655.1 Deltaproteobacteria bacterium | reverse complement strand
TGATAAATCATGCCCCTACATTAAGGAGAAACCCTATGTTTAAATTGGTTGAAGAAGACGTCATTCGCGGTGCACGCATTAAAGTCATTGGTGTGGGTGGCGGTGGCGGCAATGCCATCAACACAATGATTCAATCTGATCTGCAGGGCGTGGAATTTATCGCGGCCAATACAGATATGCAGGCCATTCAATCCAACCTCGCTGACATTAAATTGCAACTGGGCCACGATTTAACCTCCGGACTGGGTGCCGGGGCCAATCCCGACGTTGGACGCTCTTCGGCTTTAGAAAGCGAGCAAGAAATTCGCGATCTGATCAACGGTGCGGATATGGTGTTTATCACCGCCGGCATGGGAGGTGGTACAGGAACAGGCGCAGCTCCTGTCATCGCACGGATTGCGAAAGAAAGCGGTGCTTTGACTGTGGGGGTCGTGACCAAACCTTTTGGCTTTGAAGGTAAACGTCGGGGGCGCTTAGCGGAAGATGGCTTACAAACCTTACAAGAAAATGTAGACACCCTCATCACCATCCCCAATGAACGTTTATTACAAATTGCTGGTCAAAATATGGCCATGGTGGATGCCTTCAAACGCGTCGATGAAGTGTTATTGCATGCGGTTCGCGGCATTGCCGACCTCATTACTGTCAATGGCCTGATCAACTTAGATTTTGCGGATATCCGCACTGTCATGAGTGAAACTGGTATGGCCCTCATGGGTACGGGGGTCGCCGCTGGTGAAAGTCGTGCGGTTGAAGCGGCTACACGAGCGATCAGTTCGCCGTTATTAGAAAATGTTTCCATGTCAGGAGCGACCGGTATTCTGATTAATATCTGTGGTAGCTCTAACTTAACATTGTTCGAAGTCAACGAAGCGGCGCAACTGATTCAAGAAGAAGCTGATGAAAATGCCAATATCCTCTTTGGCGCTGTCTTAGATGAAGGTTTAGACGATCAAATTCGCGTCACGGTTATTGCGACTGGCTTCCGTCAAAAAATGCGTTATTCACAAGGACGCTCCGCTATTAAACCCGTACGCACATGGGACAATGATGCGGACGCAAAAGCGACACCTGCGATTGCACCGCGGCCTAGTATCAGTGAACTACCTCCCATGACAGCTAGTGCTGAACCAAGTTTGAAATTACAAGAAGTTGAATCAGAGCCTGTACAGCACGTACAACCTGAAATGGTTTCACAATTAGATATGGACCGTCTGGTCAAAGAGATTGGTTTCTCTGGATCAGGCCAAGATTTAGATGCCGAGCATTACGACATCCCCACGTTTTTACGGAAACATGCGGATTAAGCAATCACGTCATACCAAAATAGGGGCACGCTTATGCGTAAATTAGTAGGATTGAGTCTTTTAGTACTCTTACCTTTATTAGCCAGTTGTAGTGGCGGTCAATTCGGTCCGAACAGCCGGAAAGACCCCACACAGTATCGCCCTTATGTTCATAAATCTCAGTATGATATTCCTGTTACCTTAAATGATCGCACCGCCGCTTGGATTGATTTTTATAAGAATCGCGGTCGCAAACATTTTGCTCGTCACTTAGGACGTTCTCACCGTTACATTCCAGCCATGCGCAAGATTTTAAAGAGCCATGGGCTTCCCCAAGATTTAGTTTATATTGCTTTGATTGAAAGCGGTTTTAATTCCAAGGCTTATTCTCATGCCCATGCCTCTGGTTTTTGGCAGTTTATCCGTACTACTGGCCAACGCTATAACCTACAAATTGACCGTCATGTAGATGAACGTCGTGATTTTGAAAAAGCCACGCACTCTGCTGCAAGATATCTTAAATATTTACATGGACTCTTTGGAGATTGGCACCTAGCCGCGGCCGCGTATAATGCCGGTGAAGGCCGCATCATGCGGGCTATTAAAAAACATAATACCAAAAATCTCTGGGAAATTATTGAGACAACTCATCTACATAAAGAAACCAGAAACTATGTCCCCAAATTATTAGCGGCCATGATCATTGCCAAAAATCCCGGGCGCTTTGGCTTTAATGACGTAGTCGCTCAAGAGCCGTTAAAATATGACAAAGTCACCATTAAAGGCCGTCCGATTGATCTACGCGTTGTCGCTAAGATGATAGGCACTGACAAGAAAACCTTACAAACTCTCAACCCAGAGCTTCGTCATGAAACGACACCCCCGAAGCGCTCTACTTATACCTTACGTGTGCCACAAAATCAGGCCCCCCGCTTTTATGCTAAGCTCAACCGTTTACCTAAGCATATGCGTCTGGCTGAAAAAGAACATGTCGTCGCCTCAGGCGATAACCTCGATACTCTAGCCCAACGTCATAAGATGTCGATCGAATACTTAGCCTCTGCCAATGGCCTGCGCACCAGCAGCTCCTTACGCGCCGGTCAACGTATCGGTATTCCCTTTGCACCACCCAAAAATACCTATGTGCCCAGGGGCGGCCGTAATAAAGTTCACTACCATCGCGTTAAAAGTGGGGAATCTCTCTGGAAAATTGCCAAAAATTATAAAGTTAGCATCAAAGACCTCCGTAAATGGAATAAAGGCAAGATTGGCCGTCATTTAAAAACGGGGCAAAAGATTGTCGTGCGTGGCGGCAAGATCAAAAAGTCTTCTAGCTATGCTAAAAATAGCGCCACCCCTACAAAGAACACTGCTTATTACAAAGTCAAACGCGGCGATACCCTTTCTGTGATTGCTCAGAAACATGGCGTTCGCACCAAAGATATTAAAGCCTGGAACCAGGGTAAAATTGGGAAGTTCATTAAAGAAGGGCAAAAGTTAGCTGTCAGCAATCCCAAGAAAACTGCTAAGACTACTGTGGCCAAAACCAGCACCAAATCTACTTCTGGCAAATCAACCATCTATCACCGCGTCAAACGTGGGGACACTTTATCAGGCATCGCTTCACTCTATGGGGTACGCACTAAAGATTTAAAGGTTTGGAACGAAGGTAAGATTGGTAAGTTTGTTAAAATCGGTCAGAAACTTACTGTCCGCAATCCTCAACGCGGGGCGCCAGTGGCTGTAGCTAAAGCGGCCCCTGAACAAACAGCGGCTGCCAAAAACGAAAGGCCACGCTATCATAAAATTAAATCTGGTGAAACCCTTTCAACCATTGCGCAGCAGTACCGGGTGCGCACCTCAGATTTACGTCGTTGGAACGAAGGCAAGATTGGCAAGTTCATTAAGTCTGGTCAGAAGCTGGCACTCTATGGGGGAAGTGCCACGCCGAAGGCTAGTGCCAAAGAGAACTCAAGCAAAACTGTGGCGGCCGCACCGAAAGCCTCTTCTTCGGGCGGTAACTACAAAGTCAAGCCTGGCGAAAGTCTTTGGACCATCGCTCAAAAAAATAATGTCAGTGTTAAAGATTTAAAACGTTGGAACGGGGATAGCTTGGGCAAACACCTTAAAGCGGGACAGCGAATTAAAATTGTGAAGGGCACTGGCACCAGCAAACGCGTCGCTTCGGCGAACAAGCCTGCAGCGGCAAAATCACCAAGTAGTAAAAAGCGCGTGCTCCACACCATCAGCTCAGGCGACACCTTATGGGATATCGCTAAGAAATACGGCGTCAAAACCATCGATATCAAAAAGTGGAATGGGATTGACCAAGCCAATAGCTTGAAGCCAGGTGATAAGCTGAAGATTTATGTGAAGCGTAGTGCTGCTGCTGGAGCCTAGCTAATCACTATAAGGTAATCACACAGTCTATAAAAATCGTGACAGTAACTCCGTCATTCTAAAGGCCGTCATTTCGATTATTTTTGACATATTGCGCCCCAGAACTTTGCTACCTATAGAACGATCATCCTCAATGGTTCCCGTTTGACGGGTAAAACGTCTGGCTCCGGTTGCCGCTAACTCAGCGCCCACACCGACCGCTAAAGCACTCGTGAGCATGACTGCAAAACTAGAACTTCCCAAAGCATAAAAACCACCACCGGTTGCAGCCGCTCCCAGCAAGGGAATGCCTGTAGCAATCGCCCAACGAGCCGCTCGGCTACGCGGAGCCACCGCTAATTCTTCAGTCGGTTCTGTAGACTCAACCTTAGCTAATTGAACTTCGACAGTCTCAACCGGCTCATCCTCAGCTTGATCACTATCTTCAGAAACTTGCGCTGCACTAGAAGTCGGCTGACTGTCATTCATTAAACTAGCAATATCCCGGCCCCATTGCAGACCTTGTGTCGCAAACAATAATGAACCTAATGCCAAGGCCGCTCCTGGATAATGCAACATATCTGGACCCGGAATACCGGCCACCGAGGTTCCTATCATCAAAGGCAAGACGCGCTGAGCCCAAACACGTCTCATCATCGGTGTGTTGATTCCATCACGGACCATAAAATAATTTAATAAGGTGGATGCCGCTGCCGTCGTCACACCCATACTCAAGGCACCACTGTTCAACATAGCATCCGCAACACTAAAAGCACCGTCACCTTGCACATAATCATGGGCTATACTAGCAACCGCTGTGCCCACACCATAGGCCGTACCCGTAACCGCTCCATGAGTTAAATTACGACCCCAATCTGCTAGATAAGGTGCTCGGGGTTCCCTGTAATCATCACGCTGAACAATTTCATGAGAACCTTGACGCGTAAGCGTGATATTTAAAGTTCCGGTACCACCACCAAAGAGGAATCCCCCTAAGCCACTTTTTTCACGAATCGCCACACCGCGGTACTTATTAACTACTCTCTCTTCAAATTCACCGCGAGATGAATTTGTTGTGTTGATCATCCCCCCATATTTAGCAGCCAATTCAACTAAGGCCATATCAGAAGGCGAATCTGTATAAACGCTAGAAACCTTAAAAGGAATATCCGCGGCACGAAGGTGTTGAAACAGCTTATCTTCCAACTGCACAATCTTGGCTTCATCGTGATTCCAATGAAATTCACCGGTTAAACGCAACTCGCCATTTTCAGCTTCTTCTCTGACAAAGTAAGTACCTTGCACGTTCTCAAGGGGCACTCCAAATTCCTCTAGAATACCACCCACTAAGTCGACGGGTGACGCAGATGAAATAATAACTAACTTACCCGCTTGGATATCATCTTTTAAGCACTGCATCACATGGGGGCTATGTCCTTGAGATCCATAGTATTTAATAAAACGATCAAAGCTGGCTCGGAACGCATCCGGGTCACCCATCTCTAAGGCCTTGGCAATAATGCGCTTCGTTGATTCAGGATCAGCATGACCCTTCACTTGCTCCACCACACCATTAATTAAACCAGGAATTGTCAGCGCCAACGTCTTGATTAATGAAACCCCAACCGAGTGCTTTGGGTGAGGTAAAACATCTAGCAATAACCACTCGGCCCACACTTGACCTAAACGAACCCCACCGCGACGGCGACGCAGGGTGCCATCATAATCATAAATAGATATCTCTACCCCGCTCTCGCGGAACTGTTCTGGGTTATCCAGAATATTGGTCAGGGTAATAGGTTCGCCGTTCCCATTCATGCGTGAAGTACCCGCAATCCGACGTCGCTGAGCACTCGCCACGCGCGCCATCGCTTCTTCCGCATTATGTTGAGCCACCGTTTCACGTCTAAACTCAACAATGGTACGCGCATCCCGTTGGAGCACTTCAATATTTTTAGGCGTTAACTTATTACCATCACGAATCGCCACTAAGGCTTCACGAACCGCTGGGGGGAAATCGGCCAAAACATCATTGGTTAAAACTACTGCTAAGGATTTCCGTAAGGCTGCATAGTCTTCGCGTGACAATGTTAAACCCGCTTCAGACAGAGCTGATAAAATACTTTTAAGGGCCTCAGGGCTTGGTACGTCAACAAGTTGATCACGCAATCCGTCAGCAAGAGCGGTTTGTCGCATGAGTTCCGCACGCATCGCTGCATTGGAAGAATCATTCTTTTGAGGTAGCGCTAAATGAGGTTTGATAAGCTCGGCATGTTCGGTCAGTACCGTTAATAATGCAGCTGTGGGCTCACCCTCTTCGCGTGCAAAAGTTACTAATTCACGAAGCTGTTCCTCAGGCAAATTTGACTGAATCACCGCATGGGCAGACTGGGCTAAAGGAGCTACGGCAAAACGCAATCTATCGATAGCGAAATGGGGCTCAACGGGATGGTCGAGCGCTGTAAAAAAATCCGCTGCTAATTGTGGAATCTGGGTCGATGAAGCCAAGAGGCTGGCCTGTCCCATGCTACTAAACGCCGTGCTTGCTAAAAAAGTCATATATCTCCCTCACACAAAGAAACTCCCGATACCCTGTTGCTGCGTTTTCGCATTGAATCGTCAGATGTTGCTATTTTTTCCAAGTCTAAGCCGGGGATTTTACGTGGTTTTTCAATATTTTCGAAAACTCTGAGTTAAGACTTTTTCGGTTTCTTTCAAAGGTGACATTCAGTCGCATTTTGATAGGATTCGCACGATTTCATCCACAACCTATATATAAGAGAGGCGATACGGCGGGTAGCTATGAATGCACCACTTTTACCAGTCAACCCTGCTTTTACCGGTCTGAATACCGCGCTGATGCGTGGCGTCAGTCCTGTGGGATATGCCAATCCCGTTATGGGCCCGGCAACTGGGCTAAGTGTTTCGGCCTATGATGCCAGTAACCCCATTGCACTGATGGGCGGTGGTAGCTCACTCGGTGAATCAGGACTGCTCACAGGTCAGACCGCCCACGGCAACAGCGGACAACTGGCACTACTTAATCAAGACATTCTTCAATACGAAGCACTTTATGGTATTTCAGACCTTGGATCCTTACTAGAGCAAGGCCTCATTAACCCGGCCATGTTGTTGGCCTACCCACGGACCCGCATTCCCTTAGTTAAAATTGCCCACGCCTTAGGCACGGACTATGCAACGCTGACACAGCTGGTGAATGACATCCATCGCGGCCAACACTGGCAACATGCCACCGCTCTAGGCGCTGGCACCGCAGGTGAAGTCCAAGCCTGGACGATTGCACAGGCGCTCAGCAATATTTCAAACCCTTCGCAAAATATCTCTGATGCCGTTGCCCAATTAGATCAAGCCGCCTTATTTTTGAAGCATGCCTTAGGGCAACTCGCTTCGGTATCACAGAGTGCTCGCGCTAGCTTGTTAACAGAAGCTACCGCTCACTTCGTCCCAACGGATGACGGTATTGCCCATGCAACCGGCGGCAACTTTTTGCAGTTTGCCTTGCAAGGTTATGAGGGTGGAATTCTTCATCTTGAAAAAGGCCTGCACGTTGGCAGCGCTCAATTAAATTGGGAAGCACCGGTCACCTTTGGCTTAGTCCGAGATGGGCAATACTACCGCAACAGTGAAGGCACAGCGATCATCACAAAACTTGGCAATGGCTTCGCTCTCGTCTTTGACGGACGCAGTGACATTGCCGCAGCATTATTGAATGCACAAGCAACTGCAGAAGATTCATCAGTTGTTATTGACCCTGTCTATCAAAGAAGTTTAGCCAACAAACATCAGGCCAGCTACGAACGCTATGACGTGGAACGGCTTAACGCCGACATCCAAGCACTCCGCGATGCCAGCGAATTTAAAGTCGCCTCACAAATTTTTAATGTTCTCTTGGAAGACACTAATGGCCAAAACTTCGCGCTGCGCCATGTCACGACACTGGGCCCAGAAGTTAGAATCGTTGCTCAGGCTAATACAACACTTAGCCTTGCTGATTTAGAAGACCCTTCAGAACTCAGCTATACGGCGCATCTCACTATTCCAGGTTTTGATGATTTAGTCAGCGTGCCGTTACCTACCAATAATTTGGCACTCATTTTACAAGTGCAGGAAGAACTCGCTCGTCAACTTGTTGAACGACAATTAGCGGGACCTGCTGCTGTAGAATGGTTTCGCCAACGCATTGAATTAATCTAAGCAAGATAAGCAGATAAAATGAGAAACCCCGCCGCGGACTTTACAGTCAGCACGACGGGGTTGGAGTTGTGTGTGAGTTCTTTTAAGAATTCTGTGGCATCACGCGTCGCACTTGCGCAAAAAAGGCGCGACGTCGTTCAGCTGGCAAGCGCTCTGCAATCTGATCACTGGCCTGAGCTACTTGTTCAAAACCATCTATGCCGGCAATGGTGCGCAAATCAGCGGCACTGGGGCCCATATTACTTAAGGCAAAAACAGCCGCGGCACGCACTTCTGGATTCTCACTGGAATCACGAATAATATTTAATAAATTAGGACGTGCGGCATCGCGAACCGCATTCACGAGAGTCGGGTTCTCCGCTTCGGTATCATTAAAATGGACCCCACGAACACTGCGTCGTGCAATCCCACCGAGCTCAAGTAAATAATCACGTCGTGTCGCCATAGATTCATCCGGGCGGTACCAAAAACTTTCTGCCGAGCCACTTAATTGACTCGCCCGTTGTCTCAAGGCATGCGTGCCATCTGAACCGGCTAAGCGAGTAATAAAGGCTTCTCTAAACCCCGCATCACGCAAAGTCTGCCGCTCATCAGTGGAAACAAAACCATCACGCACGTGATTCATCCGTGAACTTAATAAGGTACTGAAACTGGGGCCTTCACCTAAAACACTACGCAAAGCCGTCCGTTGGTCTGCAGTTAAATCAAGACCGCTCAATTCCTGTGGACTCAATCCATTCTCATCGGCATAAGCGTCCACCACATCATCGGCTAAATCACGAGCATTCCCATCAGCAATGCGTGTCCGTACGTCTCTAATTAAATCATTCAATCCCATGTTCAACTCCTCATTACTTGATAAACGGTAGGTGTCCTCTCAAACCCGCTCACAAAAAAACGCTGTCTCCCATGACTAGAGCAAATTGAGGGCCAGAATAGCTCTCAAGAAGAAAAATATCTTAAGTTATTAATATTATTAAATTTTTTAGGTTTTAGGTGACGCCAGGCTAGAAGCAGGTGTTGAGAGATCCGCGTATTAGTTCACATTAATGAGCACTTTATCTCATCACATCACAGCAAACGACACGCGCTATTAAAATCTCAAAATGAGGCTTTGGCTCCCCAACGAAGTCATTCCGGCAAAGCCGTAGCTGAAAAGACATTAAATATTAGCTAGTTATAAGTTATAGAACCCGCGGCTCTTGGCACTCTGATTGCACCTTTAAGCTCTTAATGTCTGAAGAACTCTTAAAAATAGCGAATGCCCCCACGGCCATCGCCGAAGCAAATTTAAGAACATCTGACTCAGACCCTATCCAATCAACCCGTTATCCTGAACGACAAAGTGAAACCACGGAACTCAGTGGATCCGAAGGCACTGGGCACATCACCTTTGTACGTCAATACCATCACGTCGCCGGCATGACGCCCAGAGAAGAAGTGCAAATTGGTCATTACCAACTCAGCATTCTCCGCTATTTTGTCCGACAAGAACCTCAACACATTTTTTCCGAAGGCGTTCATGGCCCTATTGATAATGATGCCGTTGAAATCCCTGGACTGAATAGCCCCGAAGAAGTGCAGCAATTTTTGGAACAACCGACGGATACCTTATTAAGACAATTGTCTCTCTATGGCGCCGAGATGGTTTATGCAAAATATAATGATGAGGTTAGCATCCACCGCACTATCGCTAATACAGCAACAGAGCTTGCGATTCATCGTGCCATCGCTGCGGCCGATCCAGAACGTGCCGAGTATTTAACCATGGAGGTTCGTGAAGACTTTGCCACGCAAGAACTACAGCGTTTTTATAGAAGGCATCCTAGTGCCGACACGATCTTACTCTATGGTGCGGCTCATCAGTTCTCTGACAATATTGAAAAGATTCCGAACCATCCTTCGCTCAGTTCGGTACATTTTACCGAGCTCGATCAACTGCGCTAATAAGACCTGTCTTCATGATCCCTGAGCAAGGTTGAGTGTTTCAGCCGAAACTTCATTTAAATGAGTGAGCTTCTCTGTAATCGTCGCTCCGATAAACTCAGCGTCGCTGATCATCAGATTATGATTTCCGGGTCGCGCATAAAATTGGAAGACCCCGCTCATCAAGCGCTTCCAACCCGCTACCGTCTCAACATCAACAGCGGGATCCTGCTCGCCAGCAAATGCCGTAATAGGACGCGTCAGTGGATTCGGATCATGATAAACATACCGATGGCTCAAAATAGCGACTGACTTTGCAGCAGGTGCGACTAATTTTAAAGTATGTGGGTCTCCTAGAATCGTCTTTGCATTATCTGGGTCTACATCAGTAATGATATCCGCCACCACATCCACATCATTCATCTGGGCGGGCTCGTCTCTGAATTTGAAATTATAACGGAAGTCATCATTAGGGGCTGCAGCTATCATAAAAGCATGCTCAGCTTGCAAGTTATATTTCTCTAGGAGATAGCGCTCCACTTCAAATAAAACATTACAACCAAAAGAGTGCCCGATAAGTATAAAGGGTCGATCGATTAAGATTTTTAAATCTTCAGCCAACAATTCTACCAGTTCAGCCATTTCCTCAGGGCACACCTCACCCAGAAAGCGACCGTGCCCTGGTAAATCAACACTATGGGCTTCTACAGAAGTCGGCAATTCAGCTATCAATTTAGCAAACTGAATGCCGCTACCGCCCATGCCGTGAAAACAAAAGGCCTGCACAGATGCGTCCGAACGCTCTTGATACTTCACAAAGAAATTTCGACTGACTTCAGATTGATCCGCAGCATCGGCATCAACCGCTATGCCTAGTTTCTGTGCGACCACAGGAATCAGTTGATCCAGACTGCGGTGATTCATGAGCATCCCCACGTTCACATCCACCTTTAAGTCTTTGCGGAAGCGATTGATAAGGTCGACTCCCAATAAAGAATCCATACCCATATCAAAGAAGTCCTTATCGAAACGCACTTGCTCTCCATCAGAAAAACCCAGGGCATGGGCGAGTGCGGATCTCAGATAGTGACGTAACAGCTCCAACTTTTCTGCTTCAGGTGCTTGATCTAACTGACTTCTAAATTGTGAGTCAGTGCCCTGTGAACGGTCTCGCTTCATGGCATGCTTACGATACATAGGCTGGAGAAAGGGCATCTCTTCCAAAGCCGAGAAGGCTTGAAATAATTTACGCCACTGAATCGGTGCAAAGGCGACTTGGCCAACATGGGCTTGCAAACTGCGAGCAAAAGCCTGCATCCCTTCTTCAGGACTAAACAGTCGCATGCCTTTAGCCGCTGCATTGGCATCTACTTTGTCTGTCGCAGCCAGTCCAACTTCGCCCCAGGCACCCCAGTTAATACTTAAGGTGCGTTGACCTTGTGCACTTCTTAACTTGGCCAACTCATCTAAATAAGCATTCGCAGCCGCATAGTTGCCCTGCCCGCCATTCCCAAGTAAAGCTGCCATGGAAGAATAATAAACCGTAAAGGCTAGATCTTTATCTTGCGTCAGCTCATGCAAGTGCTTTGCACCATCGACTTTGGGTCCGAATACTTGCTTAAACTGAGCCTCACCCTGTTGAACTAAAATACCATCGGCTAAAACACCGGCTGCGTGAATAATACCTTCTAAGGGCCCTAGCTCTTCACACTTAGCAATCATCTGTGCCGCAGCTGCGCGCTCGGAGATATCACCCCGTACAACTTTCACAGTCACACCTTGTTCAGCCAGTTCTTGTAAATGTGCTGCGACTTCTGCTTTGGGTTCAGAACGTCCACTGAGGACAATATGTTGAGCCCCCTGCTCCACGAGCCAGTCGCAGGCCACTTGACCCAAAGCACCGAGCCCACCGGTAATTAAATAAGAACCCGTATCACTCATACGGATCTCGTCGAGATCTGCTGCCGGCTTACTTTTAATCAAACGCGCGACCCAACGCTGGCCCGAACGATAAGCCACCTGGTTCTCAGGTGTTGTGGCTAAGGCTTCTTGAGCCACTTGTTCCATGGCCTCAGCATCATCTTCAGAAATATCAATGCGGCGACAGTTTAACTCGGGATGTTCTAAGTCAATCACCCGACCTAAGCCCCATAAAGAACTTTGGTCTAAGTGCTTTAACTCATCGCCACTGTTAATGGCTTGAGCATTCTGCGTTAGCAGCACAAACTGTTCGGCATTCAATTGTTCTGAGGCCAAGGCTTGGACCAATTTAAGAACCGTAAAGGATTCTGCTTGCGCCGACTCTAAGCCAGCGATGTAGAGAACACCTTGATAGTGATGCTCCCCACTATTATTAAGCTCTAGTGTTTCATAGCTCGTCGTTTTCAACTCAAAACCTTGCTTCACAAAATGATCTGACAAACTACTTTGTTGTGCGGGACTTCCGCCAATCAACAACCAAGGCTGTTCAGCCGGCTTAATGGCTGCGGCCACCCACTCTTGTTCTTCCCAAGCTAACTGATAAGAGTTTTCATCAGTTTCATTTGCTAGTTTCAACCAAACATCTTCTGGAACCTTCTTCGCACTAAAGCCACTAATACGCGCGACTTCGCGGCCAGAAAGATCCAGGATATGCAAGTCAACCTTCAATAATTCTGTATTACGCTCAACTTCTTGGCAGTAAACATAAACTTCTGCCGGCAAAGACCCCCAGACCTGAGCGGTTTCAATTTGGAATGGCATATAGAAAGACTTTTCTACTTCTAATTCGCGGCCCAAACCGCTGATCACTTGAAAGCAAGCATCCCAACAGGAAGGAGGAAAAAAGTATTGCGCTTGAACACCATGCAAGACTTCCGGCACAGTAATCTTACCAAGAGCTTCTTTATCACCACATTTAATCCAATCGACCCCAGTAAAAGTCGGCCCTAATTGATAACCTCGATCCCATAAGTCATCATAGAGATCATTATGACTCATCTCTTGACTCATGCGCTCCATAAGTTCGCTAGCATTATAGTCCTGCATAGCATCTGGCGAAGCCATCTCTTCAAGGCGCGCCTTCACATGCAAAGAATCATCACGATCTTGCGCGCAACTTTTAACTTCTAATTCCCAAGCATCATCCGTTTGCACGCCATGCAGTTGCAAAACTTCTGCCGCCCCTTCATCATGCACGACAAACGGCTGTAGAAACGCCACGTCTTTAATTAAATAAGAGCCAGCTGAAATTTCTGCGCCGGCGGCAAAAAGTGACTCTAAATAAGCGGCCCCCGGCATAATCATATGCCCCTTTAAATCATGGTCTTTAATCCAACGCTGGTATTCGGCTTGCAATGAACTTTCCCAATAATGGGCCAACTCATACTGCGTTTGCACTTTCATATGCTGCCCTAAGAGCGGGTGGCGTTGCTGTTCGACATCACTGCGACTATCACGTTCAATCCAATAGCGCTGTTTTTGCCAAGGGTAATGCGGTAGATCCACCAGATTCGCCCCTTGTGGGTAAAAAATAGACCAATCAATCGTTTGTCCCACTGTAAACAACTGACTCAAGCAATTGAGTAATTCCGTACGTTCAGGCGTCTCACGCTTCAAGGTAGGAATAATTTGAGCAGA
>JAJFLM010000379.1 GCA_021772655.1 Deltaproteobacteria bacterium | reverse complement strand
ATTGGAATCGAAATGTGCGATCACGGAGGTGACGGCATCTCTCGATCCGGAGGTGATGGCTTCTGAAATGAGCCGCCAACAAAGCGCTTCAGACGTTTGATTCTCGTTGAGGATTTCGCCGATCCGATGCTCCTGCACATGTTTATGCAGGCCATCGGTCGCGAGTAACAATTTGTCGTTCAATTGCAATTCGATGTCCACGATTTCCGGCCGAAGTTCCTCAGTATCACCACCGACGACATTCCACAAGATATTGCTTTCAGGACGCGATTCTACCTGTTCGGTACTGACCAGACCCTCGTCGACCATCTGCTCGCCAATGGTATGGTCATGGGTCAGCTTCATCAAAACCGAATTTCTCAACAAATAACAGCGTGTATCGCCAGCATGCACGACATACATTTTCGGCCAGACGACATAGGCCATCGTAAGCGAAACGCCCATGCCCTCGTGGTCGGAGATAACTCCTCCCTCTCGACGCAACTCTTCCTGGCAATGCTGCAGGGCCTCTCTCAAATCGTTTTGAGTTTCCTTTTCGTGATGCGAGTCGAGACGGTCAATCCAACGCATCGTATCCAGCAGATAGCCGGCGATGGCGTCTACGGCTAGCGTGCTGGCACGTTCGCCGGCTCCCGTGCTGCCAGAGCCATCTGTGATCAATAGCAGCTTACCCTGTGATGCACCGAACAGACGAGTCTGGTCGTCCATGGAAAGACTACTTTGATGCAGCCGCAACGACTTGTTTAAGTCGGCGATCAGAAATTGATCCTCGCAACTTCCGGCATTGCAACTGGTATCGGTCATTCCATGACAGTCCATTTTTCCGGTCATAGCATTGTCTTTCTGCGGATGTAATCTGAAATGCGCGTAAACGATCACTCAACTACGATGCAATGCGTATGCCAAGGGACCTACTGAGTGAAAGCAGGGATTTTAAGCCCACGCCACAGTTATCTTGGTCGCACCACCGCCAAAATGGTTGACTGCCGACCGGTTCAGAATCCGCAGAAATTCCCAAATCACCCAACCTAAGTGATTCAATACTCTTGATTTTCTCTGAGAGCCCCAAGCCGCACAGTATGGAGCCACTCTGGAACACAAATTGCTTCTAAAGGACTACCAGCGATATAGAGATGCCGTATCGCGACCAGAACCAATTGAAACCATCATCTAAATTCATGGGGAGAAATCATGCGCTACTGGATAAATGCTTTTTGCTTATCGTTATTCTCTGTCTCAATGTTGTGCGCCACGGGATGCGATCAGTCGACCACTGAACCCAAGACCCGTCCAGTTCCGGCTGCAAAGGATGACGCCGAAACCGGCTCAAAAATTGACATCGATGTTCCGGGGGCTGACATCGAGATCAAGAAATCGGAAGACGATACGACGGTGGAAGCTGATGCCAATGAAACGAACTAATCGTATCACTAACGGACCGTTCATAGTCTCCGCCTATACACATAACGAAAACAGTTTTCTATGATTCCTCTTATTTCCTTGATTGTTGTGGTACTCGTTTCGATGATTGTCGTTCGCATTGCGTCCGTCGCACTCACGTTGACAGGCCTCTCGAACGAGCTTGCGCGCTTCCAGGCACGCTCGGCATTTTCCGGCACAGGATTTAGTACCACCGAGTCAGAAAAAGTGGTCCGCCATCCGGTGAGGCGGCGAATCATTATGCTGCTCATGTTGTTGGGCAATGCGGGGATCGTCACCGCCATGTCGTCGTTGATCCTTTCATTCATAGGAACACAGCAAGCGACAGGCATAACCGGGAGCATTTGGTTTCGCATCACCTGCCTCTTATCGAGTCTCTCAGTATTGTGGATGTTCGCTCATAGTCGGTGGATCGACCGTAAACTTTCACGGTTCATTCGCTGGGCCTTGAAACGTTGGACCTCGCTCGAAGTTCGCGACTACGCCGGATTATTGCATCTCACGGGAGACTACGTAGTCCTCGAGTTGAGTGTAGAAGCGGATGACTGGCTCGCCAACCAAGCATTGACCGACTTAAAGCTGGCGGATGAAGGTGTACTTGTGCTGGGTATTGAAAAAGCTAACGGCAACTATTTAGGAGCGCCGCGCGGCAAGACAATCCTGGATGAGGATGACACGCTACTCCTCTACGGACGCCAGGAAGTCATCGCCAATCTCGACGAGCGTCGCTCCGGCGCATCCGGGAATTGGGAACATCACAAAGCGATCGGCAAGCAGATACAGATCGAACGTGAAGAGGAAGAAGAGCTGCAGCAACCCGATTCGAGTCTCGCCTCGTAAACCCAATCATAGAAATTCTCTATATTCTATTAATTTTACTGCCGTGCTGATTGCCACGACATTCTGGACATTTGTGCGCGAGTTCTCGTCACTGGACAGAGCGGATTGGCAGTAGTGGGTTTCCCCTCCGCATTCAGCAGAGAGCGAAACACGCTACAATGTGGACATGTCCACAATCACTCGCACTCAACGCAGATACGACCATCGTCTTCCAGAACTTGTTCTAACGACCGTTGACGTCGGGTTCGCCATTGGGCATGGCGTGCACAGTTCAACCGCGCGGGCAGCGTGGCTTTGGTGGATGCTGCCCTCAGCCCGTTGGTCTCGGCTTGACAATTTTTATCCATTCGATTTCCAACTTGAATGGCCCGGCCTTCTTGTCACCGAGCAGGAAACCAAATCCAGTCACCATGCTGGGATCAAGCCTTTCGTTTGGAAATACTCTGCCTCGCCAAGTGGCCACGAATTTGTCTACCGGCAAACTGACTTCGATCCATTCATCTTTCTTGGTCTTGAACGATTGGCGGAAGTACTGACAGCTCCGAGGACGTTAGTCGGAAATCACTGAAACGGATTTCAGAGTTGGCTTTGAACGCTACGATGTCGATGGCCGACCGAACGTCGCATCGCACTTGAAAGAGTTCGGGGACTATTCCGATGATCTCAAGTTGTGCATTCTCCGAATGAGCGGAGAGCGTTACATTATTTACGTCAAGCGGAAGACGTCCTTTTTGTCGAACTTCAATTCTAGCATTGTGGACCTCGAGATTTTGAAATGGCAGCGTGGTATTTGGAGCCGTTTCGTTCTGACTTTCAAGGATATTCGACAGGTTGGTGAGCAGTGCTCCTGCTGTGTCATAATGTACTTGAACTACTGGACGATCGATAACAATATCTTCGAGCCAGATTCAATTTCGGATTCCGTCCCAAATCGACAACTCGACAGAGAGTTCATCGACAGATAGAAGGGGTTCATCACATCCTGGGGACCAGACTCGGAGATGCCTTGCGTGGCAAAACTGTAAAACGGTAGGCCTTCTGTGTGCGCTGATGCTGGCAAATTGTCTGATTGTGTTTCATATTGATCATCGGTAACATGTTTTCGTCGTCAGTTTTCGGTAGCGTTTTTCGATCAATCTCCTTATTCTGGGATCAAGTTACGTGCATCATTGTTTTTGGACCGCGCGACGTGCGGATTCTAAAAAATCGCCGGACTCCAGTATAAACTGCGTCTTGACTGGATTCCACGATATTCGCAAGAACACTGCCTACAACCGCTATGCCGCGCGGCGCAGTTCGCTTTCGGCGAGATTTGGAAATTGGACAATATCATTTGAAGTATGATTGCCCGATAACCCATTGACCACCAAGTCAACGTAATCAATGAGTTTGCGTTCAAAATTCTTCACGGAAAAATTTTCGGCTTGATTTCGTGACAACTGAGGACTAATCCAATGTGGATTAGACTCGAATTCCAATACGGCGTCGCACAGGGCATTGGCGGTTTGTTTTTCAAAAAATATCCCTGTCCCCACAGTTGCCTTAGTTGCAGGAAGAACGGTCTCGACCACTCCTCCGCGACCAAAGGCGATCACCGGCGCGCCACACGCCTGCGCCTCCAAGGGAACGATACCGAAATCCTCTAACCCAGGAAATAACAGTGCACGGCACCGTCTTAGATACCAACGGATCTCTTCGTCTGTCCGCCAACCAAGAATCTCCACCTGTTTCAGGGACGATCGTGAAAGTTTCCGCAGGAGTTGTCCGCTGCCTATGACCACCAACCTGCGGCCCAGTTTCTGACAGGCCTCGATCGCCAAATCGACCCGTTTGTAAGGAGCCAGGGCGGAGACATACAGATAAAAATCTTGGCGATCCACTGCTTCGGGTGTGTAAAATTCCGTATCCACGGGCGAATGAATCACTCGGCTGTCTCGACCGTAGCATTGCTGGATACGATCCGCGACATTATGGCTATTGGCCACGAAGTGCGTCACGCGGTCGGAACTGTTCCGGTCCCACTCTCTGATCCGCGACAGTAAGTGGTCGCGCGTTGCGGTGACGGCGGACTGTACACTGCCGAACATGCCCCGTTTTTGGGAATCGTCCGAAAAGTATGCGTCCTTCATATGCCAAGCATATCGCATCGGTGAAAAGCAATAACAAATATGTGGAACGCCTTCGGGGCTATGAACCCCCTTAGCCACACATGAACTAAAACTCATTACTACATCGACGTCATTGGAAATTCGGAGTCGTTCGACAGCCGAGGGCATCACCGGCA
>JAJFLM010000378.1 GCA_021772655.1 Deltaproteobacteria bacterium | reverse complement strand
ACCACAACATCTGAGCCATCACGGATCTGTAAACGTGCTAGTTCCGTGTCAAAGTGCTCTAAGAGGCCTTCATAGCGGACTCCAAAGGCTCGCACCCGGACCCGTTGGCCCACGGCCTGTAAAATATCTGCGGTGGCAATTTCTTGGAGCACGGCCTTGTTTAGGAGTGGGGAGAAGCCTTGTCAACGAG
Organism: Deltaproteobacteria bacterium; assembly: GCA_021772655.1. GTDB lineage: Bacteria > UBA10199 > UBA10199 > 2-02-FULL-50-16 > JAJFLM01 > JAJFLM01. Next base: position 6,776 of record JAJFLM010000378.1, on the reverse strand, counting down.
AAGTCGTGCGAACCTGACTCAAGATTCGCTGCCAGGTAGGCGAAGGATGTGATTTTTCGGTCGAAATAAGTCAATTTGCCTTGACGATACGGGCGGCCGCTCGTTAAGAATAGCTGCGTTTTTTGATGCAGGGGGTCACGTGCCACTTAACTTATCGAATATATTAATCTTTTTTGCAGTTGGTTTTGGTTTTGTTCTGATTTCGCTTACGCTGGGTCGTCTGGTGCGTCCGCAGGTGCCGACAGCAGAGAAATTAACTACTTATGAGTGCGGTGAGGTGCCGGTTGGTTCCGCTTGGATCAACTTTAATATGCGCTTCTACTTGATTGCATTGCTCTTCATTATTTTTGATGTGGAAATTGCCTTCATGTTGCCTGTGGGCACGGTGTTCAAAGAATGGGTTGCGAATGGCCAGGGTTGGTTAGCATTAGCCGAAATCGGTATTTTCGTTGGGCTGTTGTTGTTGGGGCTGATTTATGTTTGGGTTCATGGTGATCTGGAATGGGTGCGTAAACTTCTTGGGGAAGATGTGACTGCGCCAGAGGATAAAAAAGCGGCTTAGGCAGCTTTGAAGGAAACCTTATGCTTACCTTAAAGAATCAACTGCCTGAAAATATGCTGACCACCAAGTTGGATGATGTCATCAACTGGAGCCGAGCTTCTTCACTGTGGTACTTACTCTTTGGTTTAGCCTGTTGCGGTATTGAAATGATGCAGACCGGTGGACCGCGTTCTGATTTGGATCGTTTTGGTTCGGTGCCTCGTGCGACACCCCGTCAATCCGACTTATTGATTGTTTCAGGAACGCTTACTTACAAAATGGCGTTGCGGACGAAAGTCCTCTATGACCAAATGCCTGAACCTAAATATGTTATTTCTATGGGTAGTTGCTCTAATTGTGGGGGCTTATTTCAACCCGCTTATTCGGTTGTGAAGGGTGTTGATAAGATTATTCCCGTAGATGTGTATGTTCCGGGTTGTCCGCCACGTCCTGAAGCTTTGACTGAAGGCCTACTCCGCATTCAAGAAAAAATGCGTAAAGAAAAATTCTTAGTCAGAAAGACGGCACACTCATGAAGACACAAGAAGTATTCAACACGATTAAAAAACAATTTCCTGAAGATGGCATTGAATTAAAGGTCGGTAAGACCGGTCCGATTGCCAAAGATGATCCTGAGCATGGGGGTGATTCTTTTATTGTAATTCCTGCAGCGCGCATTGTTGAAGTCTGTGAATTGCTTAAAACTCTTGATAGCTTAGCCTTTGATTGTTTGAGTGATGAAACGTGCGTAGATCGTAAAGACAACTTGGAAGTTGTCTACCAGCTATTTTCTTATCGCCATAATCATAGTGTTGCCTTGAAAGTTATTTTAGACCGCGAAAATCCCAAGGTTCAGACCGTTGAAGGTATTTGGCCGGTCGCCAATTGGTTGGAGCGTGAAGTCTATGATTTATTTGGCGTCAACTACACCGGTCATAGTGATTTAAGACGTATTATGATGCCAGACGATTGGGTGGGGCATCCCTTAAGAAAAGATTACAAGGAAGAAGAAGAGTATCACGGGATTAGTACGTCGCGGCCTTCGTTGCTGCAGTAAGTGGAGAGAATGAAACATGGCTCAAATGCCAAATACAGCTCAGCCTTCTGAGATAAATGAAGAAATGGTCCTGAATATGGGGCCCCATCATCCTAGTACCCACGGGGTTATTCGCTTTGTGGTTTATACGGATGGTGAGGTGACCCGTAAGGCCGTTCCTGAAATTGGGTATTTGCATCGTTCCATTGAAAAAATTTCTGAACAAGCTACTTACAGTGGATTTCTCCCTTATACTGATCGGGTTGATTATTTAGCCGCGATGAATGCCAACATTGCTTATGCCATTGGCGTTGAAAAGTTAGCCGGCATTGAAGTGCCACGCCGCGCAGAGTTCTTGCGAGTGATCTCTTGTGAAATCAATCGCATTATTTCTCACCTCATTTCTATTGGTAGTTTAGGGATGGATGTCGGAGCGTACACGCCTTTTATCCATGCCTTACGCGAACGAGAAGTTTTTAATGACTTCGTCGAAGAGCTGTGTGGCCAACGCTTAACGTACCACTATGCCCGGATCGGTGGGGTTATTTATGACATGCCGGATACTTGGGCAGACCGTGTCTTGGCTTATTTAGATCATTTTGAACTCATTATTGATGAGTATAACCGGCTCTTGTCTGGCAATAAGATTTTCAGACAGCGTATGGCAGGTATTGGTGTCATCAGTAAAGAAGATGCCATTGCTTATAACTTAGTTGGCCCTAACTTACGTGGTTCTGGAGTTAAATGGGACTTACGTAAAGATATGCCGTATTCCATCTATCCAGAATTAGATTTTGATATACCTGTGGGTACGGGTGAAATCGGAGAGCTGGGCGATTGTTTTGATCGTTATGATGTGCGGATAAAAGAGATTGGTGAATCCATTAAAATTTTACGTCAGTGTTTTGCAATGATTCCGGAGGGGGAGCATCAGGCGAAAACACCACGCAAACTGCGTCCGCCACGCGGAGAAGTTTATGTGCGTACGGAAAGTACCCGTGGTGATATGGGCGTTTATGTTGTGAGTGATGGGACTGACAAAGCCTGTCGGGTGCGTTTTAGGACGGGCTCATTCACGGCCTTATCTTTGTTTGAAAAGCTCAGTCGTGGAATGATGGTTGCGGATTTAATCGCGCTGATTGCTAGCCTGGACATTGTGGCTCCAGAAATTGATCGTTAAGGCATAGGGATATTAGGGGAACATGGAAGCATTAGTCACACTCTTAGTAGAAAAAATACCAGCACTTGAAGCTGTGCCCTTTGCTGCGTTGCATCTGGGTCTGCAGGTTGCTGCTGCCTTAGCCATGTTGATGTTGTTTGTAGCACCTTTTGCTGGGGTGACCAGTTATGTCGAACGACGGATTGCGGCGCGGATGATGAGTCGGGTGGGCCCTAACCGGGTGGGCCCTCAAGGTATTTTGCAGTGGTTAGCCGACGGTATTAAAGCCCTATTAAAAGAAGATATTGTGCCTAAGGCCGTTGATCAGCCTTTGTTCCGCTTGGCGCCTTACTTAGTGTTGATTGGGATGTTTGCGGCTTTCGTGACGATTCCCTTTACGAGTAAAGTTATTGTCGCCGATTTAAATGTTGGGATTTTTTATCTGATTGCCGTGACGAGTATTGTTACGGTTGGCGTCATTATGAGTGGTTGGTCTTCCAATAATAAATGGTCATTGTTGGGGGGGATGCGTTCCGCAGCTCAAGTGGTCAGTTATGAAATTCCTTTAGCCATTGGTATTTTAGTGATTGTGATGTTGGCGGGAACTTTATCTTTCCAAGGAATTATTCAAGCACAGGGTGCTTACCCCTGGCAGTGGTTCTTGTTCCACAGTCCTTTTACAATCATTACTTTTTTCATCGTTTTTATTAGTGCCTTGGCAGAAGGCAATCGGACACCCTTTGATTTGCCGGAAGCTGAGAGTGAATTAGTTTCAGGTTATAATACAGAATATTCGGGCATGCGCTTTGCCTTATTCTTCTTAGAAGAGTGGGCGAATCTCTATTTGATTGCCGCTGTGAGTACGGCTTTGTTCTTGGGGGGCTGGCAGTTGCCAGCAGGGGTCACGGCGTGGGCCACGGAACAAAGTGTGGTTTTATTGCACCTCCTACAGTTCTTAACATTTTTTCTGAAAGCTTTGGCCGTGGTCTTTGTCGTCATTTGGATTCGTTGGACCTTGCCGCGGGTACGTATCGATCAGCTAATGAGTATGTGTTGGAAATACTTTGTGCCTATCGGTTTTGTTTGTGTGATTTGTAATGCGATTTGGATGGTCGTCTTCCCAGAAGGCGTGTTGTTTGTGAATTATTTATTATTCTTAGGATCTTTACTGACCATTGGTTATTTTGTTTATCGAGTAGCCTTTCAGTTGCGGTATTCTAAATCAGAAATTCATATCAATCCATTTGTATAGGAAAGAGACTTATGTCAGCGCTTGCCACATATTTTAAGAATATTTCTGAAGCCGCCACATCCGTGTTTGAAGGGATGACGATTACGTTTTCTCATTTGTTGCGAGAACCTTCTACGGTGCAATACCCTGACAAAATGCCTAAGCCGATGGTAGAATCTTTGCCAGAGCGTTTTCGTGGTTTCTTAAAAGTAGATATGGAAATCTGCACCGCCTGCTTGGCTTGCATGATGGATTGTCCTATCGATTGTATTTTAATTAAAACAGATAAAGATAAAGCAACCAAAGAACGGTTTTTAACCCAGTTTGATATTGATCTTGGTAAGTGCATGTATTGCTCATTATGTACGGAACCTTGTCCGACGGGTGCAATTCATTTTACTAAAGAATTTGAGAAAGCCACTTACGACATGAGTGACCTTGTGTTTAATTTCGTGCCAGAAGGCGAAAAAATTATTCCGTATGTGGCGCCTAAAAAGGAAAAAGTCCCAACTGATGCTGAGGCATCATAAGGGGGCACGGAGAGAGTTATGCCTTCAGTTGAGTTAGGCGTTTTTACAATAGTCTCATTGCTTATGGTTGCGAGTTCTTGCCTGGTGGTGTTCTCGCGAAATATTATTTATTCGGCCTTTGCTTTGTTGGGGACGCTGTTTGGTACGGCAGTTGTTTTTGGTATTTTATCGGCTGACTTTGTTGCCGTGACTCAGTTGTTGGTCTATGTGGGCGGCGTTCTTATCTTGGTGTTATTTGCGGTAATGCTGACTCAAGAGATCTCAGATGTGAATATTACGAATCTTTCGGTTAATTATAAGATTGCGGCACCGGTTATTTTTTTACTGGCGATTATATTAATAGCGACCTTTGCTCAAACGGAATGGTTTCAAGCGGAGCCTGTGGCGGCGGCCTCTTCGGTGAGGCCGATTGGGAATGCTTTGCTCACAAAATATCTACTGCCCTTTGAGTTGATCTCTATTTTATTATTAGGAGCCTTGGTCGGAGCCGTTGTCTTGGTTCGGAGGGAAGTCCGATGAATTTGTCATTAGGGCACGTCTTAACACTGTCAGCTATTGTTCTTTGCTTGGGGCTTTATAACGTGATGACACGCCGGAATGCCATTGGGGTTTTGATGGGTGTCGAACTGATTTTAAATGCTGCGAGTATTAATTTAATCGCGTTTTCACGTTTTGGTGGCAACCTGGTGAGTGGCCAAGTTTTTACATTGTTTGTCATTGTGTTAGCGGCGGCAGAAGCCGCTGTGGCTTTGGCGATTGTAGTCGTTATTTTTAAGCGCTTTCAAAATATTGATGTCGAGAAGGCGACGATACTTAAAGGGTAAGTCATGGCAGTATTTTCCGATACATGTGTCACTCTGGCCGCATTGATTCCGCTCATACCGTTAATCGGTGCGGTGATAAATGGGCTCTATACTTTTTCAGGTGCGAAGTTGGTTCGTCCTTTTGTGCATACGGTTGCCTGTTTAGCCATGGCATCCGCTTTTGTGATTACGGTGGGTATTTTCATTCACCTATTACAGTTGCCAGCTGAAAGTCGTTCGCTGACAGTTCATCTGTGGCCCTGGATCCACATCGGTGGCTTGCAGGCAGATATCGCCTTTTTATTAGACCCGCTTTCGATCACCTTGATGATGATTATCACAGGGGTAGGTTTGCTGATTCATATTTATTCTATTGGTTATATGAGCCATGAGCCCAGTTACGCACGGTATTACTGCTATCTAAACCTGTTCTGTTTTTTCATGTTGCTCTTGGTCATGGGTGACAACCTCTTGCTGATGTTTGTGGGCTGGGAAGGCGTGGGGCTGTGTTCCTATCTACTGATTGGTTTCTGGTTTAACGATATTCAAAAAGCCTCGGCGGGTATGAAGGCCTTTGTCGTCAACCGTGTGGGTGACTTTGCCTTTGTGGTGGGCTTCTTTATTTTATTTTGGACCTTAAGTGGATTAGGACATCCGACCGTACGCTTTACTGAATTGACTCAAAATGCGCCTTTATTAGAAGGGGCGACTATGTTTGGGATGAGCGCGGTGGGCTTGGCGACGCTGTTGTTTTTTATTGGTGCTACGGGTAAATCCGCACAGATTCCTCTATTTGTTTGGTTGCCTGATGCTATGGCTGGCCCTACGCCGGTATCAGCATTGATTCACGCCGCCACCATGGTGACCGCGGGTGTCTATATGATTGGCCGTTTATCCGCCTTATATGTGATGGCGCCAGAAACTTTAGCCGTTGTCGGGACAGTCGGTTTTGCGACCGCTATTTTTGCTGCCAGTATTGGCCTGGTTCAAAATGATATTAAAAAGGTCTTGGCATATTCAACCGTTAGTCAATTAGGTTATATGATGGGTGCGATGGGCGTTTTTGGTTTTGTCGCCGGTATTTTCCACTTAATGACCCACGCTTTCTTTAAAGCCTTATTATTTTTAGGCTCAGGCTCGGTGATTCATGCCATGAGTGATCACCAAGATATGCGTCTGATGGGTGGGCTAAAAAAGAAGATGCCGATTACTTATCGGACTTTCTTGATTGGTACTTTAGCCATTGCTGGGATTTTCCCCTTTGCGGGTTTCTTTAGTAAGGATGAAATTCTCTGGAATGCTTTCAAGCATCGCCCTGGCTTATGGGCCGTTGGTTTAGTGGCCGCTGCCATGACAGCATTTTATATGTTCCGTTTAGTGAGTATGACTTTTTACGGTGAAAATCGTGCAGACGCAGAAGTGCAATCGCATATTCATGAATCACCTAAGTCGATGACTTTCCCACTCATTGTTTTA
>JAJFLM010000377.1 GCA_021772655.1 Deltaproteobacteria bacterium | reverse complement strand
GGGCATGATTTATCATGCCCGTAAATTTTAGGCACAATGAATGGTGCCCCTACATCTGAGTTAAAATATTTCCGCAATCCAATTGCTCATGCGGTCCTTGACCTTGCTGTAAATCGAGCTTTCTCTCGCCGTAAAACGGTGATCACTTTGATCCGCGCGGCCATGAAGCACTAAGCCAACGCCCGTGGCATAAATGGGGCTCTTAACCACTTCAACCAAGCCACCGATGTTTTCAGGTTGGCCACGACGTACCGGCACATTGAAAACTTGCTCTGCAAGCTCACAAGTACCTTCCAGCAATGAACTGCCGCCGGTCAGGACGATGCCTGAGGCACACAGATCCGCGTAGCCTGAGTTGACGATTTCTTGATGGACGAGCGAAAAGATCTCTTCCATCCGAGGTTCAATGATTTCAGCTAAAATTTGGCGTGACATAATGCGGTCGGCACGACCCCCAACACTAGGAACCTCAATAGTCTCTTCTTTTTGAGTTAGTGAAGACATGGCACAACCATATTTGAGTTTAATTTTTTCGGCTTCTGCGGTTGGAGTGCGTAAGCCTACGGCAATATCGTTTGTGACGTGATTGCCACCGATAGACAGCACGGAGGTATGCACCAAGCTGCCGCCAGAAAAGATGGCTAAGTCCGTGGTGCCGCCACCGATATCGATGATACCCACACCCAAGTCTTTTTCTTCTTCGCTTAAAGTGGAATCCGCACTGGCGAGTTGCTCTAAGCAGATGTCACTGACGTTGAGGCCAGCACGGTTACAACATTTGATTAAATTTTGTGCAGAAGTGACCGCAGCGCTGACAATGTGTACTTTGGCTTCTAAGCGCACCCCACTCATGCCGACCGGGTCTTTGATGCTGTCTTGGTCATCAATACGGTATTCTTGAGGGATGACATGGATCACTTCGCGATCTAAGGGGATAGCGACCGCTTGAGCGGCGTCAATGACGCGGTCCACATCCGCCTGACCCACTTCGCGGTTCTTGACGGCAACGATACCATGGCTGTTGATGCCGCGGATATGTCCACCAGAGATGCCAGTATAAACGGAGTTAATCTCACAGCCTGCCATCAACTCCGCTTCTTCAACCGCTTTTTTAATCGATTCTACAGTTGATTCGATGTTGATCACAACGCCTTTGCGTAAGCCGCGAGATGGGTGGGAACCAATCCCGATGACATCAATGCCATCATCGGTCACTTGCCCGACAATTGCACAGATCTTAGTGGTCCCAATGTCGAGTCCAATGACCTTATCATCTCGTTTTGCCATAGTTCGCCTCCTTAAAATGAGCTGTTAAGCTGCTGCTAGCGATATTTAATTTTTAAACTCGTTAAACTTACTTAAAATCTAAAACTTAAGGAAGCTAGTAGCTCCCTTCCCAAAAAAATTAATTCGTACGACTCTCTGCTGGGGTGGGTTTGTACCTCACCACCACACCATCTTTGTGATCGAGAGCAATCCGTGCGGGCACGGAAGGGCTTTTTTCTAAATGGGGTAATACCTGAACCAAACGGTCTAGTTTTTCACGCCAGGGGGCCTCACCCAACTCGATGCGGAACGGCTGTTTTTCAGTTAACAATGAGAGTGAATATCCTTTAGCCCAATGCACTTCGGACAAGCCGAAATGATCAAGCGCGCCAGTGGCTTTTAGTTGATGGATAACTGCAATGCTTTCTAGGATTCTTCGATGCACTTGCTCAACGTCTTTATCCTTAGACATTGTGTGGAGTCCAGTAATCAGCGGTAATTTTTTCATTTCTTCTCTACGGGCTTGTTTGAAGATCACACCATGATCACTGACTAAAAAGCTTTTCTCTAAGAGGGCAATAGCCGCCGGTTTATGTTCATGTACGCTCACATAAAGGGTATCCGGTAATAAACGCCGTAAACTTACCGACTGAACCCATGCATGATCTTCGATGCGGGCGCGGATAGGATCAAGTTCTAAGGCCATCAAAGGGACATCTTTCTTTACTGTGATTAAGTTGTGGATATCTGCGATTGAGAGATGCGGTGTGCGGCCGGCAATTTTAATTTGTTTGAGGCGGAACCAACCAGCCGGATCATTGAAGACCCACCAGGCAATAAACACGGCGCCGATGGCTAAACCGAGGAGTGGTTTCCAAGGGAGTTGGCCCCAATCGCGTGGGGCTTTAGTTTTACGCGCACGCTTGTCAGCACTGCGTGTGGACTTACGTTGAAACCAACTGCGGTTTTGAGTTTGCTTCATAGTTTCAGCCCTATGCTTTCCACGATTTGTGCCACCACTCCATCAAAGTCGATGCCAATATGGGCTGCGGCTTTAGGGATTAATGATGTTTCCGTCATGCCTGGGATGGTATTTACTTCCAAAAAAACCGCTTCGTTGTCGGCATTAACAATAAAGTCAATTCTAGCGACACCGGCTAAGTTCAATGTTTGATAAATGTTTTTACTTTGATCTTGTAACTCAGCTGTGACCGCGTCACTGACGCGTGCCGGCACAATATATTCCGTCTTGCCCTTGGTGTACTTGGATTCAAAGTCATAAAAACCGGAGTGTGGGACGACTTCTAATACCGGTAGGGCTTGTCCATTGATGATACCGACGGTGACTTCGGTTCCTGAGATAAATTCTTCAACCAACACGCAATTATCAAACTGCAAACTCTTTTCAATAGCTGTGGATAAGTTTTTAAAATCTTTGACAAGTTCTATACCTAAGGTTGAACCTTCGCGATTTGGTTTAACAACTAAAGGGAGACTTAAGCCATGTTCAGCAGGGACTTCAGTTTGCTCGCTGTGGACCGTAAATGAGCGAGCCATACGGATACCATGTTGCGAAAGCACCGCTTTGCTAAGGGCCTTGTCGAGGCAGAGTGCGGACGCCAAAACCCCTGAACCACTATAAGGGATGCGCATCATTTCTAATAGACCTTGCACCGTACCATCCTCACCATAGCGACCATGCAGCGCGATGACACAAGCATGAGGGCGACCGGCGACCAACTGAGTGGCCAGATTATCGCCGACATCAATCCCGCTGGCTTGATAGCCTTGGCGTTGCAGTGATTGTAGGACGGCGTGCCCACTTTTCAGTGAGATTTCTCGTTCATTGGATTGTCCGCCCATGAGCACGGCAATTTTTTTATCTTTCCACTGGTTCATCATATAATGTTTATCTGCTTCTCTTGTGTGTCGTCCAGAGCGTAGCGAAGGATCTCACGTTTGCACTCGTGGGATTGCTTCGTCCTTTCAGTCCTCGCAATGACGGCACTTTTTAATCTGTTCCAACAACTTTAACCTCTGTCTCTAAAGTGACTTTAAATTTCTCTTTAACTTTGTCTTTCACCAAGCCGATCAAACTCAATACGTCCGTGGCGCTTGCTTTGCCTTCGTTCACGATAAAATTGCCGTGTTTCTCTGAGATGCGAGCTTGGCCGACCCGTACATCTTTGAGACCGGCTTCTTCAACGAGGCGCCCGGCATGATTTTTCTTAGGATTCTTAAAAACACTGCCTAAGTTGGGTACGTTAAGTGGCTGGGTCTCAATACGATGTGCCTTATGTTTATCAATAATCGTTTTTATCTTGTCACCGACACCTTTTTCTAGCTTCAGGGTGGCGCCGATCACGACGGAGCCAGCGGGTAATTTACTCGAGCGATAACTAAAGCCACAGGCCTTTTTTTCGATGCTTCGTACCCGCCCAGTTTTAGAAACGATGGTGACGGCTTCAACATGGTTGCCGATTTCACCCTTAGGTGTGCCGGCATTCATCCAAATAGCGCCGCCGACCGTGGCGGGAATGCCGGCCATATATTCCATGCCGGCGAGGTTGTTTTTGACCATAAAGTCGAGTAGGGCGGGTATTTTTACGCCGGCAGCGACTTCGATGGTGGCGGATTGCTCATCTTCTGCTACAATCTTGATTTCATTAAACGCCCGACTGAGATTAATGACTAAACCACGGATGCCACCGTCGCGGACGAGTAGATTGCTGCCCCAGCCAAAGATAAAGACGGGAAGTTTTTGTTCCAGGGCCAATTTCATCAAGTTTTGCAGCTCTTCAACATTTTCTGGATAGACAATAGCATCGGCAGGCCCACCAATACGGATGGTGGTCAATCGTGACATGGGTTCATCAAATTGAATGGTGCCTTTGATGGTACTTTGTAATTGCTGTTTTATCTCTTCGTTAAGCATTATCGTTTATTTTCCTTTTACAGCCCGCTTTGGTTTTAATTGCTTGGCTAATTCTTTGGCAATCTGTCCCACATTACCGGCACCCAAAGTAATAATCAGGTCTTTTTCTTGTCGGGTGCTGTTGAGATGATCAATAATCTCATCAAAGTCAGCCAAGTAACGGACCTGATCCGGTGTGCGGATTGATTCGGACAAACGACGCCCGTTGATGCCAACAATGGGTGTTTCACTGGCTGCGTAAATATCGGTAATGATGAGTTCATGGCAAGCACCAAACGCTTCGCAAAACTCTTTAAACAATTCTTTGGTGCGGGTGTAACGATGAGGTTGAAACACGGCGCGGATGCGATAGCCTTTCCAAGCTTTTTGCACGGCACTTAAGGTCGCCTGTAGTTCTACCGGGTGATGGGCATAGTCATCCACAATCACCAGGTCGGGTTGAGCGTTTAAAACTTCTAAGCGACGACCAATCCCTTTAAATTTTTTCAGAGCGCGCTTCACTTGTGTGAAGGAAATGCCTAATTCATGGGCAACGGCGAGGGCGGCGAGGGCATTACTTACATTATGTTGTCCCGGCAGGTGCAATTGGAGTTCACCTAAGGCTTTGCCTTGGAATTGAGCTTGGAATTTCATCAACGAGCCTTCAGAGCGGATTTTCTTCGCCATGAAGTCGGCTTTATTCTCAATGCCATAGGTCCACGAACGTCGTGGAAAGGTTTCTGAAAGTTTTAATGTGGCGGGATGATCCGCACAGAAAATAGCGGCTCCATAAAAGGGGATGGACTCACAGAAACGCGCGAAGGAGGCCTTGAGTTCGGTATAATCTTTGTAATGAGCCATGTGCTCAGGGTCGATATTGGTGACCACGGCAATAGTGGGGTGCAAATGCAGAAAACTGCCATCTGATTCATCGGCTTCTGCGACTAAAAACTCACCTTTGCCTAAGCGGGCATTAGAACGCAGGCTGCGGACCCGGCCGCCAATAATAATTGTTGGGTCAAAGCTGGCTTCACTGAGGATGCTGGCGACTAAGGAGGTTGTTGTGGTTTTTCCATGGGTGCCGGCGACGGCAATACCGTATTTCAAACGCATCAGCTCGGCCAACATTTCTGCGCGAGCAATCACTGGAATGCCTTGCTTTAAGGCGGTCGCTATTTCAGGGTTTTTGTCATTGATGGCGGAACTGACGACAACGACTTGAGCTTTGCCAACGTGCTCGGCTTTATGGCCGTAGCGTATTTTAGCGCCGAGACGTTTTAAGCGACGTGTGACGAGGCTTTGTTTCACGTCGCTGCCTGAAACTTCATAACCTAGGGTCAGCAAGATCTCAGCAATGCCACTCATGCCAATGCCACCGATGCCTACGAAATGGATTCTTTGAATATTTTTATACATATTTAACCTGGGCGATCACAAGGATCGCCCCTACATTCATTTATTAAACAAACTTCTCGCACTCTTTAATAATCACTTGTGCCGGATCCTTAATGAGCAAGCTCTGTGTGTTGTGTGCCATGGCTTGCAAGGCTTCCGGTTTTTCTAACCAACTGGCTAATTGTTGCCAGAAGAGTTCAGATGAAAAATCTTTTTGGTCAATCAGTACGGCGGCGCCGGCTTCGGCTAAATAACGGCCATTAGCGTGTTGATGTAAATCGGCAGCAAAGGGATAAGGGATTAGCACCGAAGCGCGCCCAAATTGAATCAGGTCGGTTACAGTAGAAGCCCCGGCACGACTGATTACGAGATCAGCAGCTTTATAAAGTCGTCCCATTTCGTCGGAGAAAGCTGCGACTTCTGCGGTGAGACCGGCTTTTTCATAAGCAGCTTTTACTTCGGCCTCGTCGGAAGGCCCGGTAAGATGAATTAATTTAACGCGCTCTTTATATTGTTGGAGCTGCGGGATCAATTGCAACATCGTTTCATTTAAAAAGTGCGCTCCTTGGCTGCCACCAAAAACTAATAAGGTGAAAGCCTGGTCGTCGTGCGGGCTATTCTGAAATTGGTTGATGACGTCACGACGGATGGGGTTGCCACTATGAATAATTTTGCGGGTATGCTTCCAATATTTTCCTAAAGCGGGGAAAGCGACAAAGATACGGTGGGCCACCCGTGATAAAATGCGGTTGGTAAATCCAGGGATGCAGTTTTGTTCTAAGATGGCGGTTTTAATGCCGACAAAACGCGCCATGAGGACTAAAGGCCCGGTACAATAACCTCCTAAGCCAATGACTATGTCGGGTTTTTCCTGAATTAAAATTACTAAGGCCTGAATGAGCGCCAGGGGAACGGTAAAAATGCCTAATAACTTGGATAAGAAACCGACCCCTTTAAGACGTTTGGCTTTAAGATGTCGCCAAGTTTTGCCACTGAGTTTTTCTGCATGTAAATCCAAAGGGCGGCCGCTGCCGACATAAGAGACGTGATGATTAGCCGCTTCAAAGGATTGTCCTAAGGCTAAGGCCGGAAATAAATGACCTCCGGTGCCGCCGGCAGCGAGGAGTGCGTGCATCAGTCCTCCTCCTCATCGCTGGCAATGCCTGCGGAGATATTTAGCAATAAGCCGACGCCAAACATATTCATTACTAAGGCGGTTCCTCCATAACTAATAAAAGGTAGGGGAACCCCTTTGGTCGGTAGTAAACCCATGACAACGCCCATGTTCAATACGGTGAGCCAACCCATCATCAGCGTGATGCCCAAAGCGACATAGCGGCTATAGCTGTCTTCAGTTTTCCAGGAGATCACTAACGCCCGTGTGATCCAGACAGCAAACAAGCCCATCACGAGTAATACACCCCATAAGCCAAGTTCTTCTCCCACCACAGAAAAAATAAAATCAGTATGGGCTTCCGGTAAATAGAATAACTTTTGTTTGCCTTCACCTAGGCCCGCGCCAAAAACCCCACCCGCTTGGAAAGCCAAATAACTTTGAATGATTTGAAAGCCCGCATCTTGGCGGTGCTGCCATGGGTCCAAGAATGCGAGGATACGTTGCCGCCGATAGTCTACTGAAGCTACCAGTTTATAAAAGGCGGGTAGGGCCAGTAGTAAGAGGGCTACTAAATAACTCCAACGTGCACCGCCGATGAAGAGTAGGGCAATCACTGTGGAGGCCATGAGCACGGCATTCCCTAAATCTTTTCCGAGAAGGACTAAGAAAATCAATACCAATGAGATGACCATGGGCGGAAGGAAACCAAAGGCAAAGTGACTGAGCTTATCTTCTTTTTTTGCCAGCATGTAAGCTAAGAACAAAATCAAGGCAATCTTAGCAAACTCGGTCGGTTGAAATTTAAAGCCGGCGATATTGATCCAACGGGTCGCGCCTCCAGCGGTCACACCCAGACCAGGAATCTGCACGAGACCTAAGAGAATGATGGCGACGATTAGAATTGGGTACGCAAACTTTTTGTAGAGCTCTAGTGGGATCATGCGCGCGGCATAAAGAGCGACAAAGCCAATGCCTAAACTGAATATCTGACGTTTTAAGAAAAAATAACTGTCGCCATAGCGTTCCCGCGCGAGGATTGCCGAGGACGAATAAACCATCGTTACACCAATGGCGATCAAGAGTAGGGTCGTCAGTAATAAAGTATAATCCATGTGGCGACGATTCATCTCAGCCAACCCTCACTTGTTCCATGTTTTGTTGCTCAACGAGTTGACGGAAGACATCGCCGCGGTGCTCAAAGTTGCTGAATTGGTCGAAGCTGGCGCAAGCCGGTGCTAAGACGACCCAATCGTTTTCTTGGGCGCGTGATAAGGCTTCGCTAAAAGCCTCTTCTAAGGTCGTGCTTCTAAAAGTTGGGAGTTCATCGCCGAAGGTTTCTTGCAGCGTGGCCGCAGCTTCGCCATACACACAGATAGCTTTAGCGTTTTGCTGAATCAATGCGTCTTTTAACGGCTGGTATGAACTGCCTTTATCTTCACCACCGGCTAATAAAATAAGATGCCCCTCAGGAACGCCTCCTACGGCGCGGATCGCAGCACCCACATTGGTCGCTTTAGAGTCGTTGACGAAATGAATGCCACGAATCACGGCAATGTGCTCAAAGCGATGGGCTAAGCCAGCAAAATTATCGATCGTCCTTTGCACTTCGTGAAGTTCCACTCCCATCAAGCGCGCGGCGGCGATGGATGCCATGGTATTTTCTATTTGATGGTCACCGACTAAGGAAAATTGTGATAGGTCGTAGGTTTCTTGATGACCTTCATGAAACCAAATAATCTGTTGCTTCTGACGGAAGAGCCCCGGAGACACAGCGCGACGCAAACTAAACGGGAGGCGACGTGCGCGGCTGCTATTGGTGATAGATTCTACTTGAGGGTCATCTGTATTGTAGATCGACCAATCAGAAGTATCCTGATTTAAAAAGATGCGTGACTTGGCTGCGGCATAGTTTGCTAAGTTTTGATGACGACTTAAATGATCGGGACTCACATTAAGTAAGACAGCGATGTGTGGGTGAAAGGTTTCAATAGTTTCTAACTGATAGCTACTGAGTTCTAATACAAAAACATCAGGGCTATCATTCTCGTCGATCAATTCGATAAAGGGCGTGCCAATATTTCCACCTAATAAACTTTGTTTACCACCATCTAATAACATCTGTTGGATGAACGTGACGGTTGTTGATTTTCCATTCGTTCCTGTTACGGCGACAATGGGGGCATTGGTAAACTGTGAGGCGAATTCAATTTCCCCCCAGATCTGTTTGCCTTGAGCACGTAGGCTGCTGACCAAATCATTCGTGGGTGAGACGCCAGGAGAAAGAATGATGATGTTGCAGGTATTGAGCTCGGTTGGCTTCTCTGTGCCGAGACATAAATAGACGCCTTGTGCTTTCAGGCGTTGGACTTCCGTCGGCAGATCAGCTTCATTGCGTTGGTCATTTAACCAAACCTGTGCCTGACGTTTGAGACAAAACGCAGCGACAGCGAGGCCGGTACGCCCTGCGCCAATGATACCAATCTTTTGATCCTGTAGATCCATCTGTTCCTTTGCGGCGCTTACCGCAACTTCAATGTACTTAATGCCACCATGGCTAAAATAAATGAGATGATCCAAAAGCGTACAATAACTTTAGGTTCTGCCCAGCCTTTTAATTCAAAGTGGTGATGTAAGGGGGCCATTCTAAAAATACGGCGCCCGGTCAATTTAAAAGAGATCACTTGAGTGATGACGGATAAGGCCTCTAGTACAAAAATGCCACCGATAATCATCAGTAATAGTTCATTTTTCGTAAAAATACTGACCATGCCCAAGGCGCCACCCAGAGCGAGTGATCCGACATCGCCCATAAAGACTTCTGCGGGATAGGCGTTATACCAGAGAAAGCCAATACCCGCACCGACTACGGCGCCACAGAAGACCGCCAATTCACCGCCGCCGGCTAAGTGAGGTATCTGTAAATACTCAGCAATCAAGCTATGGCCTGCGGCATAAGCTAAGAAGGCATAGGTTGCAAAAGCCACAATGGAAGGCATGGTGGCCAGCCCATCAAGGCCATCAGTCAGGTTGACAGCATTCGAAGCGCCCACGACGACGAGAATGGCAAACAAGACATACCAAGCGCCAAGTTCAGGGCGGAAAGTTTTAATAAAGGGGACCGAAAGACTGGTATCAATATGCATGCCGCGCCACAGCCAAATAGCAAAGCCGGCTGCGGTAAGCACTTGTAAGATTAATTTCATGCGGCCCGTGAGACCTTGATTGTTTTTGCCGCGTACTTTGGTGAGATCGTCCCATAGCCCAATCGCCCCATAGAGTAAGAGAACACCTAAAGTGCACCAAGTCGGGATGCTACTGAAATTTCCCCACAGTATAGTAGAAATGGTAATGGAAATTAAAATAAGAATACCACCCATAGTTGGCGTGCCAGTTTTAGTTTGATGACTTTGCGGCCCTTCATCGCGAATATACTGAGTCATTTGCCAATTGCGCAGACGTGCAATGAAATAGCGGCCTAAAAATAAATAAATGGCCAAAGCCGTCACCAAGCTGCCAAAGGTTCGGAAGGTAATATATCTAAAGACATTGAAAATGATGTGCTCTGCGTGCAGTGGATATAGCCATTCAAATAACATCAGGCAGCCCTTTGCTTGGTAATAACAGGAATAATAGTTTCTAACTTCACTCCGCGAGACCCTTTGAGAAAAATAAGATCGCCAGTTTTCACTTGGGCTTTGACAATGGGGCGCGCGGCCATGGCATCGGCACAGGTATGAATGCGGGTGGCATCAAGACCCGCTTGTTTAGCGCCATGGGCAATTTCATGGGCCCAGTCACCGACAGCGATTAAATGTTTAGGTTTTAAGCGCCCCGCATTGCGTCCGATTTCACGATGAGCCTGACGACTGCTGCGACCTAACTCTAACATGTCTCCCAAGATGACAATCTTTCGGGTGCGTTGGGGCACGCTGGCCAGAATACTGAGAGCTTGTTGGACGGAGTCAGGGTTGGCGTTGTAGCTATCATTAATAATCATCGTGCCATTCTTCAGACGGCGACGGTCGAGTCGTCCCCCCGGCAACTCGACCGTCGCTAATGCCTGTTTCATCTCAATGGCTTTCATCCCAAAATAATGTCCCACCGCAATGGCCGCCAACGCATTGGTGGCATTGTATTGTCCGGGTAAGGGGAGTTTGAATAAATGACTTTTACCCTTGAGAGTGACGCGGAAAGAACAACTGCGAAAACCTTGATTTTTGAAAGCCGTGCCGCGGACTTTTGCTTTTGGACTAAAGCCATAGGTTATAACCTGGCCGCGTGCGCGTTTGATCAGTGCCTTTGAATGAGGGTCGTCGGCATTCAAGATAGCGACACCATCATTTGCAATATGTCGGAGTAATTCACCTTTGGCGCGGGCGACATGTTGCACGCTGCCAAGGCCTTCTAGGTGAGCACGTGCGACATTCGTAATCACACCAACTTGGGGTGCCGTGATGGCGGCAAGCCGATCAATTTCACCGAGGGCATTCATGCCCATTTCAATGACAGCGGCTTGGTGTTTTTTCTGGAGGCGAAATAAGGTCCAAGGCACGCCCACCAAGTTGTTATAATTCCCTTCCGTTTTTAAGGTATTCCATTGATGTGCGAGAATTTGGGCAATGAATTCTTTAGTCGTTGTTTTGCCGTTACTCCCGGTGACGGCTACGATAGGAATTTTATGTTGTTGACGCCAATAGTGAGCGATATCGCCCAATGCGGTGAGAGGTTCCTCAACGCGAAAAACCCAACGCCCCGGTTTTATTGAAATACGCTTACCTTTTTTGACAATGGTGCCAGCGGCACCCGCTTGCCAAGCTTGGTTTAAGAACTGATGGGCATCAAAGTTTTCGCCGCTGAGCGCGACAAATAAGGCGTCCTTGCGAAGAGCACGGGTATCCGTATTGACAGCTGTAAAAACCTTAGCTTTACCTCTTTGGCGAATGGAGGCTGTACAGATTTGAGTGATGTCTTGGGCTGCAAGTCTCATCGCAGGGCCTCGCACGCGGCTAATGCAACTTCACGGTCATCAAAATGAATTTTTTCTGTTCCTAAAATCTGATAATTTTCATGACCCTTGCCAGCGATTAAAATCATGTCACCGGCTTGGGCCAGGGCAACAGCTTTAAAAATGGCTTGGCGACGATCACTTTCAACCAGCACGCCGCGTTGTTCTTTATCGGAGTAGCTCGGGGTCTTTTCCGCAGCGATTCCGGGAATAATTTGCTGAATAATTTGTTCGGGATCTTCGGTTCGGGGGTTGTCGGAGGTCACAATCACAACATCACTGAGGCGTGCGGCCATATTTCCCATTAACGGGCGTTTGCCAGTATCGCGGTCACCACCGCAGCCAAAGACTGTAATCAAACGTTGGGTTGCATGGGGTCGTAAGGCCAGTAAGACACGTTTTAAAGCGTCCGGTGTGTGAGCGTAGTCGACAAAGATATGATGCCCTTGTGGGTTAAGGACGCGTTCCACCCGGCCAGGAACACCTTTCATAGTTGCAATCCCTTGCTCGAGAGCACTTGTTTCAACCCCTAAAGATTGGCAGCAAGCCACAGCTATCAAGATATTTTGTAAATTATAATCGCCAACTAGTGGGCTCTTAATATTGATAAGCCCCTGTGGTGATTGCAGAATTGCTTGAATGCCATCAACAGACAGTTCTTGTGAGACAACACTGTAGTCGCTCGCCTTATGTTGACTACAAAGTTGAGTCGGCACCTTAAGTTCTTTAGCGAGTGCCGCCACCTGTGGATCATCACCATTAAGAATCGCGTGTTTGGTAGTCTTTTTACTAGCAGGTAATAGCTCATTGAAAAGCCGTGCTTTGGTGGCAAAGTAATCTTCTAAGGAATCATGAAAATCTAAATGATCTTGCGTTAAGTTAGTGAAGGCAGCGACGTCAAAATGACAGCCCCTCACGCGTTCTAGCGCGATGGCATGTGAAGAGACTTCCATAACTAAGATATCCGCACCTGCGTCGATGCGTGCAGCGATCCAGGCCTGTAAGTCAGGAGCTTCTGGAGTGGTATGGTTCGCACCTTGCACATGACTGCCATGTCGATAATTGATGGTGCCAATGATAGCCGGAGAATAACCGGCGGCAATCAGGATAGCTTCTATTAAATAAGTGCAGGTGGTTTTACCATTGGTTCCCGTGAGGCCAATGACGGGAATTTTAGTCGTAGGCTCACCATAAAAGCGGCTGGCAACTTCACCGAGGGTGGCTCGGGTATGGGCGCTTTGAATATAGGGTGTGGTGCAGTCAATCTCTTGCTGTGATCCAAGGATAGCGACGGCACCTTGTTCAATGGCTTGATTGATAAATTGGTGACCATCATGTTGGAGGCCCGAGAGGGCTGCAAACAAATGACCGGGTTTGACCTGACGCGAGTCGTAACTCAGTCCTGTGATCTCGATATCATCAATCACTGCTGTCATGGTGAGTCCGTCCATCAATGGCTTCAACTTCATCGTTTTTACTACCCCGTTGGTGGCTTTCGGCGCACTACGGATTATTTTAGTTAGGTTGGCTGCTTAAAAAATACTCGGCAGGCTTCACCTGCTTTTAATTCACGTCCTGGTGCGGGCTCTTGGCGATAAGCCAAGCCGCTGCCTTCAATATCAATGCTCATGGGTCGACCGTCGACTAAGTCCATAGCTTGGCGGATGGTCAAACCTGAAAAATCTGGAACAATACGTTTGAATGCCCCATCGCTAGTTTTGCTCACGATGGGATCAATTAGCTGAGCTAATTGATCTTTCTCTTGCCTTGTCATGGTTTCATCAGTTTCAGTGATGAGCGGAAGGGGGCGCTGCGTGGGTGGTAATTTAAATTGGTAGAGTCCCGCGCTCATGACATTGCGAAAAATAGGGGCGGCGACTTGCCCCCCATAAATTTGGCTGCCTTGAGGTGTATCAAGTCCGACATAGACGACTAAGCGAGGGTTTTCTGCGGGAGCAAAGCCTACAAAAGAGCTAAAATAATCGGTTTTAGAATAGGCTTTGAGTTTTTTATCAAACTTTTGAGCCGTTCCTGTTTTACCTGCGACACGATACCCTGGAATAGCAGCATTGGTCCCGGTGCCACCTTTTTCAGTGACGCTTTCAAGTAACTCGGCCACTTGCTTGGCGGTTTCGTTAGAGATGACGGTTCCCAATGATTTAGGCTCTACGTCTTGAATGATTTCTCCATTAGGTCGTTTTAATTGACTGACGATATATGGTTTCATCCGCTTACCGCCATTGGCAATGGTCGAATAGGCGTTGGCGACTTGAATGGCGGTGGTGTAGAGGCTTTGTCCAAAAGAGATAGCAGCCATGTCAATGGGTTGCCAACCAGAGGGATTACGGACATCACCGCTTGATTCTCCTGGAAAATCAATGCCGGTTTTATCACCAAAGCCAAAGCGTTCGATCATCTTGGAAAGTTGTTTTTTACCCACTTTTTCAGCGAGCTTGGCGGTACCAATGTTAGAGGAGTACTTGATGATCTCTTTAATATTTAAGTGGCCATATTTGTCATGATCTTTAATGGTATTGCCGCCGATTTGATAACGGCCATTTTCACAATCAATCTTCTCATCTAAGCTCACTTTTTCTGATTCAAGGGCCGCCGCAGCCGTAATGGCCTTGAATACGGAGCCGGGTTCAAAGACATTAGAGAGGGCCACATTACGCCAGCTTTCTAAAGAATAGTTCTGGTAGTTGTTGCCGTTGAAGCGTGGGTAGGAAGCCATCGCCAAGACGGCACCGGTTTGAGGATCCATCACAACAACCGTACCGCGTTTGATTTTAAGACGATTGGCCGCTGTGGCCAATTCGGTTTCGGCGACATATTGAATGTTACGATCAATGGTTAAGGTCAAGTTGGCCGCCGAAGTTGTATCCAGTGGATTTTTAGCCGAGGCAAAGACATCGCCACGAGCATCGCGGTAGGCCACTTGCTTTTCTTCAGGGCTTTTTAAGTATTTGTCATAAGTTAATTCTAAACCACCAAGACCTTCACCATCATAACCGACAGCTCCTAAGATTTGGCTCGCAAGCTCACGGTTGGGGTAATAGCGACGGGCTTCTTTTTGCAAGCTGAGGGCGGGAT
>JAJFLM010000376.1 GCA_021772655.1 Deltaproteobacteria bacterium | reverse complement strand
AATTTCAATTTGACCCAGTAGATGCTGACCGTCTTGCTATGGTAGCTAAGTCAACTGGTATGGAATTAGATGACCTTACTAAAATGATTCAAAAGAATGCTGAAGATGCTAAAAAGGCTGACTTTATGCCAGACCTAGCTCTTGGAGAAGTATTAGGGCCAGATGGAAAACCTCTTGGACAGGATGCATTAAGCAATATGTTATCTGATAGTGTAGAACTTGACGGTTCAATAAAGAAAGGGAGTTTGTTAGATGAAGCTGGAGTAAGCAGTCTTGAAGATTTGACAGCAGACCAGGCAACAATGCTTCTTCAGAAAAAAATGGATGACCAAAAAACTATTGAGGAACAAGCGTTAGCAAATCAATCATTCCAAGATAGTATAATGGCGTTTAAAGATTCTGTATTGAGTCTATTTACTGTATTTGAACCATTTATAGCAGGGTTAACTTCATTTGTTCAAATGTTAAACTCTAATCCAGTATTAAAAGCAATTGCTGCTGGTTTATTAGGATTAATGGTTCTTGGGCCAAAACTTGTTGGAGCATTCGGAAAATTCAAGGAAGGAAGTAGTGCAATAATGGATTCTGTAAAAGGATTTAAAGAAAGAGGTGTTAAAGGTATTTTTGGAGGTGGTGGACAATCTGGAAAAATGGATACTGCAGCTGCAGATAAATCTCCTAAAGGAGCTGGAGGCGGTGGTCTTGAAACTCTTGCAAAAGGATTAAAGGCAATGGGTGGAAAAGGTGTATTGAAAGGTATTGGTAATTTAGCTTTAGCTTCTCCAGTATTAATTATATTTACTCCTGCAATACTTCCTCTTATGGCATTGACTGCGGTTGGAGCTGCTGGTAAATTAATAGAAGAAGGTTTTAGAGCAATAGCAAGTGGTATTTCTAAATTTGGTAGTATAAAAGGTGTTTATAAAGGAATAGGGGCGTTAGCAATAGCTTCTCCAGTATTGATGATGTTTACTCCAGCTTTAATTCCATTAGCACTTATGATTCCATTAGGACTTGGTGGTCCGCTTATAGAGTTATTTTTTAGGTCTTTAGCAGGAGGTTTAGGAGCTTTAGGTAAGAACTTTGGTAATGTAGTAAAAGGTTCGTTAGCATTGATGATAGCTGGTGCAGCGTTTATACCATTTGCATTTGCAGCACAAATGATGACAGATGTTGATTGGATGAGTGTATTGGCTGGTATTGGAATAATTACTTTAGTAACTATTGGATTAATGGCACTTGGAGCTTTGTTAATGGGTCCTCAAATATTGTTCTTGCTGGTCGGGGTAGCAACTCTGATTGCAGTTGGTGCTGGATTATTAGTAGCATCATTAGGATTGTTGGCTGCAGGAGAAGCGTTCCAGAAATTAGCAGAAGTTAATTGGGATGGTCTTTCTGGAATGGGAGCAGCATTATTATCTTCTATTCCTGGATTGGTAGCATTCTCATTGGCGAGCATGGCATTCTTAAATCCATTAACAATACTTGGTATAATGGCAATGACGGCTACTTTGGGTGGATTGACAATGATAATGGTTCCTCTAGCTGCATCTCTTGACCTTGCTGCTAATAGTATTGATAGGTTTGCAGATGGATTAGAAAAACTACAAAAAGCTGCAAATAGTTTAGATTTTGAAAAATTAGAATCACTTAGAGACCTTTCTATGTCTCTTGCTATTGGTTCTGCTGGTGGAGGAGTAATGGGAGATACTGTTGATAAAATTGCTGAAGCTATCCTTAAATTATCTGGTTCTGGTGGTGGCGGAGGAAAAAGTGGAACTCAAAAAATTCAAATTGACCTTAAGCTTAATGGTAGAGACTTACAGAGCTTTATTGTTAAAGATACAGAGATTGTAACATAAAAGACTTTATTTTAACGCTCAATTTTTTTTCTTTTATTATTTATAATAAACATTAATTAATGGAAGACGGATTCCCTTTATTTGACCCAAACAACGAAGCTGCAAGGCAAGAGCAAAAGCTTAGAGAATATTATGAAGAATTCTCTACCAATGCTAGAAATCGTTTGTTAGCTAAAACTATCGTTAGACCAACGAGTGTTTATGATGTGCTTTACCCAAAGACAAGAGAAACTCTGTTGGCAAAAAATGTCCCATTTAAAATAAATCTTGAAAAAGATGCTGAGATTATTAGAAATAAACTTATAGCTAAGTTGATTACTAATGAAACAGACCTTGAAAAAATTTCTGAAGATTTTAGAAAATCACTTCTTGCTAGAGCAAAAATATTTGAAGATAGAGAAAAATTATTAAAAGATGGAGTTACGTTTAGAAATAATCTTGTTGCTAAGAATGTTACAAAAGAAAGTAATTTAGAGAAAGATTCAGACCAAGCTAGGAGAAATAATATATCAAAAAATAAACCAAACCCATCAACCCAAAAGAATCTTGATGCAAATAATGTTATTTATAGAGATAATGCAATTTCAAAAAATACATCAAAAGAACAAGACCTTCTTTCAGATTCAGATGATATAAGAAATAATTATAGAAAGAATGATGTTCATAAGAACGTTGGTAAAAAATCTGACCTTGAAGGGGATAATGATGAGTTTAGAGATAATAATCTTTCTAGGAATGTTCCTAAAAAAATAGACTTAGAAAAAGATTCAAGAGATTTTAGAAATGATAATCTTAGAAAGCGTATACCTGGAGCAACTCCTGCAAGTGCAGAGGAAATAGGAGAATCAAAAAGAATAGAAAGCCTTTCTAAGAACGTTCCGAGTGAAAGTAATTTGCTGGAAGATTCAGAACAATTTAGAATTGATGACATTTCTGCAAATGTTCCTAACGATTCAAATGTTGAAAAATCTGGTGAATCATTTAGAAAGAATAACCTCTCTTCTAACAAACCTATATCAAGCAATTTAGAAACCGATTCAATTCAATATAGAAGTGATGACCTTTCTGCTAATAAGCCCAATTCAAGTGATTTAGAGACAGGTTCAATTCAATATAGAAGTGATGACCTTTCTGCTAATAAATCAAATTCAAGTGATTTAGAGACAGACTCTGTTCAATTTAGAGCAGATGATTTATCTGTAAATAAACCAAATGGTAGTGATTTAGAAACCGACTCAGTTCAATTCAGAAGCGATGACCTTTCTTGGAATAAGCCTAATGAAAAAGATTTAGAAAGTGATTCTGCTCAATTTAGAGCAGATGATTTATCTGTAAACAAACCAAATGGAAGTGATTTGGAATCTGATTCTTCTAAATTTAGAGAAGATGACCTTTCTTGGAACAAACCTAATGGTGGAGATTTAGAAATTGATTCTGCTCAATTTAGAGCTGACGACCTTTCTTGGAATAAACCTAATGAAAGAGATTTAGAAATTGATTCTGTTACATTTAGAGATGATGATTTATCATTTAATTCTCCAAACGGAAGTGACTTGGAATC
>JAJFLM010000375.1 GCA_021772655.1 Deltaproteobacteria bacterium | reverse complement strand
CACTTCTGAGCTTTAATCCACATCATTTCATCTATATCATCGTGAGTAAATCCAAGCTCATAAGCCATTGATATAGCTGTTAACATTACATCAACAGACTCTTCAAGAACCTTTTCTTTTTCAATAAAACGATGTGTTGTACCATCTGCATTATCATAAGGAAGAACAACTCTAGCAAGCTCTCCACATTCTTCAGAAACTTTTAAAGCTTTCTGTGAAAGAGTTTTTTTATCTTTTAAAGATAAGTTTTTAATATAATCTAATAACTCTTTATTCATAATTTTCTAAATTTATAATTGCCAATGTCCATATGCCCAATGTCCTACTATTGAATTACATTCATCACATTTCATATCATATTCTAAAATATCTCTCCAACCATCAAGAAGGTCATAGTTTACTCCAGTAAGTTTTTCACAATTGCAGTTAAAACATTTTTTAGGAGCTCCATCTGGATATATATATCCATCTTCTATTATAATTGACATATACTCCTCAAAGCTCATATCATTATTTTCCACTTTTTCTCCTTTTTTATTTTTTTTACTAAAATTAACTAATACTCCCCAATCTGCTCTTGCCGATTCTTCATCTTCATAAGGATAGTGCATTGATTCATTTTCACTAATTTTTCTAACCAATGTGAATTTGTTTTGCACATAATCACACTTTAAGCTGTTTGTTCCATTACCAATGTAAAATTCGTAAAAATCTTCTCGTACTGACTTGTTTATTATTTCCATATCTTTTATTTTAAATATTTTTTCATATCCATTTCCATTATTGTATTAACTACATCTCCAGGAATTCTATACTCCTCAAACTCCCCATCTTTCTTAACCAATACAACAACTCCTCCCATGAATTTAATGTTTTCATATTTTGAACCTTCCAACATTTTTATAAGAAGTTTTGCATATAGAGGTAATTGAACATAATAATGAGAAAGAGCTGTGTCCCAAAGATGTTCAAAAGGTGGATACATTATTTTTGTATAACTATGAACCTCAAAATTTTTTGGTTGATTTGTTTTCCAATCGGTAATAACAATTCCAATGTTTCCATCTTTATCTATCATAAGCCAAACCTTATCTGGTTGACCGAAATATCCAAGCTCTAAACTTCCAAGAACCATCTCTGTATCTAATAAAACAGCTCCACGCTCATGCATCAATTCAATAAAATCCTTTCCAGCTTTTATCATTGCATCTCCAGTTTCTATCTGCTCATCATCACATTCAAATATTGGCTCTCTAACCTCTTTGTATCCACCATATTGATTAATTAATTCCTGTTCTAATATATAATGAACTCTTGAACCCATGTTTGTTGCATAATCTCCTTTGGCCTTCCACCCATCAAGAAGTTCTTTTTCTTTTTCTTTATCTCCTTCACAATTTTTAAACGCCCTAGTATTCTCAGCTATAAAGTGTGGATGGAAATTACCAAGAACAGTAGAAACTGATGGCATATTAGATGTTATATTTCCATTAGTATCTTTTATAAAATACGTATGCGTATCCTCAATAAAAGAAAGAGACTTATCCTCTTGATAATTTGAAATTATATCACGAATTTCTTTTGCTATTTCTTTTAAATCTCTCACTATATCTAATATTATCCTATTTTATCTTTAAATTCTTTATATTCTTCAACAGTTAATTCATTCCATGTTACAACTCTGTAGTCTTCAGCACACTGTCCACCATGACCATCATCACGCCATTTAGCATACTCTTCGTTAGTTTCAATTTGCCACTGAAGGGGATGTTTGTCGATTACTGCCTGTACCTTTAAAGTATAGGTGTCGCTAGGTCCATGACCAGATGTCATCCTATCACATTCGTAATAAACAAAATAATATTTAGGTTCTATTCTCATTCTTCTAAAGCTTTTTTTATTAATTCTCCAACCACTTCTGCAACGCCCTCTGTTGCTGGTTTTTGTATAAATGTTAATCTATCTTGAAATATCATTCCTTCTGGAACATTCGGGTCAACCAAATATATAGGAACATCATAAGCAACACAATTAATAAGTCCAGCTGCAGGATAAACTCCAAGAGATGTTCCAACTATAATAAGTATGTCTGCTGATTTTGCAATCCTTTCTGCTTCTGACATCTTTGAAACTGATTCTCCAAACCAAACAACATCTGGTCTAAGCTGAACATTGTCTTCTCCAAGGTCTCCAATATTTATGTCATCATATCCAATTTCATAAATTTTGTCTGGACTTAAATTTGTCTTTGCCTTAGTAAGCTCTCCATGAATATGAAGAACATTTGATGAACCTCCTCTTTCATGAAGGTCATCAACATTTTGTGTAATGACATTTACCTTGTAATAATCTTCTAATGAAGAAAGGTCTATATGTGCTTGATTTGGTTGAACATTTTTAAGAAGTCTTCTTCTTTCATTATAGAATTCAAGAACCAATTCAGGGTCTTTAACAAATGCTTGTGGAGTTGCAACATCTTTTATTTGATGGTTA
The DNA here is from genome assembly GCA_021772655.1 of Deltaproteobacteria bacterium. Classification (GTDB taxonomy): domain Bacteria; phylum UBA10199; class UBA10199; order 2-02-FULL-50-16; family JAJFLM01; genus JAJFLM01. The sequence goes on along the minus strand of JAJFLM010000375.1, from coordinate 95 downwards.
TTCCACAAAGCTTCTTTTCCACTTCTAAAAGTTTCTATCCCACTTTCCTTTGATACGCCTGCTCCTGATAATACTACTATTTTTTTCATATTTTT
>JAJFLM010000374.1 GCA_021772655.1 Deltaproteobacteria bacterium | reverse complement strand
AATTAGCATAGATAGCTCCACCATAGTCCTGACTTTTATTTCGATGAAAAAGTGAGTTATTGATATCTGCCACTGAGTCGGTATCAATAGAAATCGCCCCACCGTAGTCGTCAGCCCAATTCTCAATGAATTCTGAATCATTCACTGTGAGGGGGGTATAGTCATCAATATAAATCGCCCCACCGTAGTCACCATCGGCTGTGTTATTTCGGAATGAAGCCCCTTGGACGTCAAGTGAGCCCTGATAAGCAAATATGCCACCACCGTAAGTATCAGCATAGTTATTTGTAATTTCACTCCCTAAGCCAATAATAATCGTGGCAAAGTCATTAACAAAAATACCACCGCCTTCATCTGCGCGATTATTGTCAAGCTGACTATTTTCTAAAGTGAGAGTCCCATTATCATCGATGTATATCGCACCGCCGTCACTACCGTTATCTTCAACATCAATACCTGAAATCACCGTATCAATAAGCCGTACCGAACCATATTCATCAATATAAATCCCACCGCCATCTTCATCGATAAGTCCGCCCGTAATGGCCAGACTTTCAAATACAACCGCTACTCCCTGGCCGTCGTTACCGTTATTATTATCAATCTCAAAAGCCCGCTCACCGGAGTCAGTATCCGTACGAGTCGCACCACGGATGGAGCTTATATCTCTACCGGCTCCGCGGAAGGTAATACTCACATTAATATCTAAATCAGCATGCCCGTCAGGGTCTAATAAACCACCTTCATGAGTCAAAACAATTTGACCTTCTGGAAGCTCAACAATATCCCCGTCCTGCAACACCCCACTATTTATCAAACTCCGAAGCTGTCCAGCTTCTCCAGGGTCAGTATCTTCTAAGCTCGTCACCTGGTAGGTTGCCGCATTGGCAGCGCCAGATAGGGTAATTCCAAATAACGCAACGACTGCAACCAGCATCGATAACTTCTTCATCTGGCTTCCTCTCTGTCTGAAATAAAGCATTCCAAAAGCTACCAACAACAACGCAATGAGCCCACTCGTTGATGAAGAGCTACTGTTGTTAGAGGTCAATAAGGTACAACCACCACCATTATTTGCGCCCTCACCAGTTTCTCCCGCATCGGCTTCTCCGCCGTCAGTACTACCGTCACTACCGTCGCCTTCACCACCGTCATCACCACCGGGAATAGCATTTTCCACTTCTAAGGCACCGAGATCACAAGCAGCACCAACAGGACGCGCTGTACCTAGTTGATCTTCTACTTCACACGTTGAATCGTCACCGGCATCAATTGCGGGGCTACCATCAACTAAAGAAATGGTTCCGTTTTCAGATAATCCGGCAGGGTCAAGTAAAGGATCCGCGATAATAAGACTCAAGGCATCACCGGTAACTTCACATCCTGCTATATTTTGGATGAGATTCGGGCCGGACGCATTAACTGTATAACCATCAATTTCAAAATCATTCCAACAATCATGCGCCACTGGCACAACGCTGGCATCTGTATTGTTAGCTAAAATACTATTAGCAATATTGGTTGTGTCTTCATTAAAAATACCGCCACCGTCTCCGCCAGAAGGACCGCCGAAGTTGTCATCCGCGATATTACCTGCAATTGTTACGTTATTAAGCGCAAGATCATCAAAATTAGCAATAGCACCGCCATGACCATCAGAGCGGTTATTGTAGATTGTTGTGTTAACAATAGTCATATTGCTATTGTTATTAATAGCACCTCCGTCAGGATCTTCACTGGCATCAATTTCACCTTGGGCGCTATTACCGCTAATAACAGAATTACGGATTATTGTATCTGAACCATCGGCATATATTCCGCCACCACCATCAATATCTCCTGAGGCGACATTATCTACGATTAAAGCTTGATCAAAGATAGCAAAGCCATCTTGATAGACACCACCACCATTATCACTTGAAGCGACATTTTGAGCAATACTACTATTGATGACTTGAAGCAGGTCACTCGAGTGGTTGTAGATGCCACCACCAGCACCGCCAGTGTCATCTTCATCGAAATCAGCAATATTCTGAGAAACTACAGAGCCATGCAATGTTACATTACCAGTATTGTAGATGCCACCGCCGTCTCCATCCGCTCGGTTGGCTGTGATACTACTGTCTGTGATAGTCAATAAATCCTCAGTATAAATACCGCCACCTTCACCATTGTTCAGAGCGCGATTACCGCGAATCTCACAATCAGCTATCGACAGAGCTTGACCGTTGTAAATGCCCCCTCCGCCATTACCAGAGTCATCCGAAGTATTTCCAATAATACGGCTGGCAGAAAGGCTTACACTAGAAGCATTATTATAAATACCGCCACCCTGACTGGCATCATTTCCCATAATAGTCGCATTGACGACCGTCAAAGCAGCGTTATCTACATAAATACCGCCACCATCGGAGGATGCAAGATTGTCCTCGATGATGGAATTCGCTCCAACAATAGCTGTTCCATCATCAAGATCAATACCAGCACCTCTGCTGGATTCGTTACCTGCAATGCGTGTATTTTCGATAGTTAAGGAACCACCATCATCAAGGCGGATACCACCACCGTCAGATGAAGCAATATTTTCAAAAATGACAGAATCTATAATACGAAGAGAACCATTACCATTAAAGTGAATGCCGCCACCATCACTGCTAACATCACCACGTTGGATCGTCAGCCCGCTCAGGACGACACTGATATGATTTGAAGTAGGGTCTACATGAATTGCGCGGTCACCAACAACGGCTCCATTGGCATCAATGGTAGTCAGTCCTGCACCAGCACCTGTAATAGTCACGTCTTCTAGAATATCTAAGTCACCATCTGCATTTGCATCTTCATTAGTGGTGACAATAGTCAGCGTATAGACGCCGGTAGGAACTACAATCTCATCAATAGCTGTAGCCGTCGCTTCACCAGCAGTACAAGCATCGACGGCTGCATTCGTATTTGCTGACTCAATAGCCTCTCTCAACGAACAGTCACCATCTGCATTGATTTCATCTTCATTCGTATTCACTGTAATTGTTTCAGCCATTGCGGGCAGCGACGTCGCAAGTCCAATCAGAGCAATAAT
>JAJFLM010000373.1 GCA_021772655.1 Deltaproteobacteria bacterium | reverse complement strand
CGAAAGTCAGCGACCCGCAATTTTTATTGGTCACGCAAGAAAGTTATTTAGTGCAAGTGGGCAAAAGGCGCTTTAAGCAGATTCTCTTTAATTAAAGTACAATTTCAATGTCACGCTCAGGAGAACGAATCACTAAACTTCTCGGCCCATCTTGCAAACTTTGAACAAGGTCACTTTCTGCGCCTGGTAAGCTTTGTACTAAAGAAGCATACATATTATTTTCGCGGTGACTACGATCTGACTGTCCCTCGCTCCATTCAGTACATAAATCTAAGCTTAAATAAGCTGAAACCAGCGCTAAATTTAAGCCAAAACTACGTTCACTGGAAATTCCAGAGAAACGGTCACTCAACATGTCTGCAAAGCGGGCTAAAGGCTCACCTGTTAATTGAGTCGATAATACCGCGCCGCCATGCGGAGGCGTTTTAGCGAGTGTCATTAATGCCCGATAAGACTGAAATATCTCTGGGCTAAGCGTGGAAGGAATGGAATTATGTCGGATACCATCAGGTTTAACCTCTACATACTCAGCAGTGGCTCCTTGCAAGCCTATGCCCGCACCCAAACTACTATTTGAAACACTTGTTCCAATAATAGTAGTACCAGCACTTGCTAATAATGTCGTACTTGCCACTTGGGCACCTAATAAATTTATCATCTCAACTCCTTACCCCGCTTTTCGGCAAAACTGGATAAATGTTGCCCCTGTGTTGCAATTTTTTTGGGAAATTTTTCAATAATATTGAAAAATGACGTTAAACAGAACGTTCGTCGTTTGGCACTGCTTGTGGCCTTGGAAAACTTACGCGCAGGTCACTCCCAAACTCGATAATCACCTCACGGTGAATTTGTGGATTGCGCACTACAATGGTTCGCCCAGAAAGATGACGCGCAACACTATAGCTTTTTCTTAAACCCATCCAAAAATCAACACCTAATTGTTGCAGTTCAGGCTTTGATTGGTTGAGCAATAGAATTAAGCGACGCCCTTTGCCTAAACTCTCAATTTCAACAGGAAGAACTTCTTGTAATAATGATTTTAAAAAAGTCGGCCTATCAATACCAACAGCTTGACCTTGTCGAAGATCGACTACTTTATCGATAAGAATTCCTGGCCGCGTAACACTTAAATCCTCTGCTCCAATCACTTCGACAATATCAATATCCTCAACATCGATAACTTCAACGAGTTCATATTCAGGAAAAACCTTCAATTGACCAAATCTTATCGCCGCATCATCTATTGAAATACTCTTTTTATTTAACAACCTCACAATCTCATGCACAGACTTAAACCAATCTCTGAGCAAACAAAACACCATCTGCTGGTCATCATCCATGGCCACATCAGATTTACAGAGTGCTAATAAATTATTATGAGCCCGCATAATAATCGATCGCACTTGCGGCGTGTGACGCTGTTGTGCTGAAAAAGCATCTGAAACAATTTGTTGTTGCGTTTGAGCGCGCACATACAAATCATCAAAATCAGCCGGCGGCTGAAAACTTGCTTGAGATGATGCCAACAACAGAGACCCTGCATTGGCTAAACCCGTTTGAAAAAATCCCACGCCCACCATAAGTGCGCTTCATATCGGTTTCAGAAACTCTAAGTTGCGCAGATAATGGTCTTAATAAGACTCAATCGTTTTCACGACGCGCATCGACACGACTTCCCTCATCCGCATAGACAATCCGAAATACAATCGGATGACAACACACATGGCAGTCTTCGACATATTCATAGACCTCATCCATGGGTTCTGGTTCAACGATTAAAGGCTCCCAACAATAGGGACAGGTCACGGTAATTTCTTCATTCATCTCAGTAAAATAGACTAAAAATATTCGTCACAGTTTTATATTGACTTTCCTCCCTAGCATAACTAAAAAAACGCAACAATTTCAAGAGATTACATTATGAGTCATGAAGCTAAGCTAAAGGAATTACAGGAAAAAACCGAACAAGCCCTCCAGGCCGGAGGTGAGGCACGGGTTGAAAAACACCATGCTGCCGGCAAACTCACGGCCCGGGAGCGGATTGATTTATTACTCGATCCCGGCACGTTCATCGAAATGGACCGTTTTGTCACCCACCGTTGTACGGAATTTGGGGTCGATAAGAATAAGTTCTATGGTGATGGCGTGGTAACAGGCTACGGCAAGATCGACGACCGTCTGGTCTTCGTCTTTGCTCAAGATTTCACCGTATTTGGTGGCTCACTGGGCGAAGCCTTTGCCGAAAAGGTTTGCAAGATTATGGATCAGGCCATTCGTGTGGGCGCTCCGGTTATTGGGTTGAATGACTCCGGTGGCGCGCGCATTCAAGAAGGCGTCCAAAGCTTAGCGGGTTATGCGGATATATTTTTACGGAACGTGATGGCTTCTGGAGTCATTCCTCAGCTTTCTGCCATTATGGGTCCTTGTGCTGGCGGCGCGGTTTACTCCCCCGTCATGACCGACTTTATCACCATGGTCAAAGGCACCTCTCATATGTTTATTACCGGTCCGGATGTGATCAAGACCGTCACCCATGAAGACGTAAACAAAGAAGACCTGGGCGGCGCCATGACTCACAACAGCACCTCCGGCGTGGCCCACTTTGCCGTAGAAAACGACGAGGACTGCATCGGCCACCTTCGTGAATTATTAAGTTATTTGCCTTCTAATAATATGGAAGATGCACCGCGCATCCCCAGTACGGATGATGCCAATCGCCGAGATGAGGATTTAAACACCCTCATCCCTGAAAATCCAAACAAACCT
>JAJFLM010000372.1 GCA_021772655.1 Deltaproteobacteria bacterium | reverse complement strand
CATATAGCTACATTGTGGGCAAGAAGCTTCCCACTTATTGGCTATAATGACTTCACCTTTTTCGTCATTGCCTTCACCATCATAATTATCTCTATCCCATCCTATTGTCCTAGCATAGACAGATATGCCTCCGATCGAGACTTCACGTGGTGCAAATGGTCCAAAATCATTCATTGCCATTCCTCCGTTTTCTTTCTAGTATCTGCAGCTCTTTTTGGTATGTCAGGATAGCAGCAATCTCCTAAGCGCATCGAAAACGCCTGGGCGGTGATGCTTCTATTTGAATCTTCACTTGATTGTTGATTAATTTCAACCGACACTTCAGTAAATTCACTATATGTATAACTAAACGCTCCAGTATACCATTTTGTACACCAATCGCATTTTATCTTATTCAGTTGGTCTGGTTCATATAAATCAGTAATTTTAGTAGTCCACTCTTTAAAACAAACTTCACATATATCTAAATCTAATTTAGTTTTGATATCTGGTGCAGTATATGTTGCTCCAACATCAACATCGATAGTCCTAAAATCAACTGAATAATAAGTAAATTTATATTGAAATTTGGTACTACACCAATCGCAAATTATTCCAGATTTATCAGGTAAATACATAAGACATCTCCGTTTGTTCCACTTTAGATACTCACGAAATAGTAGATACTATAATCTAATAGGAGAGAAAAATGGTATATGTTAATCCAGTCGATATTTCTAACATAAAAGATTGCAATTTTTATCATACAATTGATATTCCGGGACATGGAACACAAGTAGGATCATGGGATCTAAGAGGTGGTGAATCAAATTATGTTGGTAATATTGATTTAAATAATAAACGTGTACTAGAAATCGGAACTGCAAGTGGCGCAATGTGTTTTTATATGGAATCGAAAGGAGCAGAAGTTGTTGCTTGTGATATACCAAGTAATGTTGAAGATTTTAAAACTTGGACTATACCGCGCGAGAACCATAATATAGAAGAACATGTCGAAAAAATAGACAAAGTAAAAAATTCATATTGGTTTTGTCATAAAGCATTTAATTCAAACGCTAAAGTAATATATCACAATGCATGTGATGTATTTCCAAACATTGGACGTTTTGATCTGGCAACATTTGGTTGCGTTTTACTACATATGAGAGACCCATTTCTAGCCCTACAAAATGTTGCAAAATTAACAGATACCATTATAGTTACTGATATGAATAGAAATATTCCTAAAAATTGTATGCGATTTGAAGCACACATAGACGGAAATACATGGTGGACAATGTCTCCGACTATTATAATAAGCTTTTTAAAAACGCTAGGATTCGAAAATATACAGACAACTGAACATCGACAAAAGATCAAAAAACAATCACAACTAGATAATTCTAGGATGTTTACTGTTATAGCAAAAAGATGATATTCACAAAACATAACAATCATCCGGTAGTAAGCATTATTATCTTGTTGTATAATCAGCTAGATAAAACTAAAAAATGTCTACAAAGCATACTCGATACTGTCGATATCGAGTATGAGCTAATATTAATAAATAACAATTCAGTAGATGGAACTAAACAATTTTTAAACAATATTTACGGCGCTAAAAAGGTCAATAACCAGACCAACCTTGGATTTGGTGGTGGTTGTAACCAGGGAGCAAAAATAGCATCTGGTAAATACTTGCTTTTCTTAAACAACGATACTGAAGTTAATAAAGATACAGTTCCAGCCCTGTTAAAAATTATAGAGAATAAAGATGATATTGGAGTAGTTGGTGGAAAGATAGTCTTTCCAGACGGGACTTTACAAGAAGCAGGAAATAAGATATTTCCTAATGGGTCTTGTAAAGGTTATGGTAGATTAGAAAGCCCCGAGAAACCAGAATATAATTATTTAAGAGAAGTAGACTTTGTTTCTGGCGCTCTATTATTAACCCCAAAAGAATTATTTATTAAATTAGATATGTTCGATAAAGCTTATTATCCGGCATATTACGAAGATGTTGATTATTGTATGAAAGTTATAGATTCTGGTCTTAAAGTATATTATCAACCAGAATCATATATAATACATCATGAACACGGAAGTAGTAATAAAGAAAAAGCACAAAAATTAATGATTCGAAACAGAGATATTCTGCTTTCAAAGTGGAAAAGGAAAATCTCATACCCAAACAAAAAGTTAAGGATACTTTTTGTTGAAGATAATATGCCATGCCTCCACTTTGGTTCTGGATTTCCAAGAGCTAATAATATATTAAATAGGCTTCTAGAATTGGGCTATGATGTAACATTCTTCCCAATATCTGATCAAACAAAATATCAACCAATAACATCAGAATTCCAACAAAAAGGAGCCGAAATGATTTACGCTACAGATGGTATACGTCATTTCGAAGAATTTATCTCTAGAAGAGCTAACTATTATGATGTTTTGTTAGTATCAAGGCCGCATAACATATCTAAGGTTGCTGTGGCCAAAAAATATGGCCCAAATATAAAGATTATATATGATGCCGAGGCTATTTTTGCTATGCGCCAGATAGAAATGGCAAAAGTGCTCGGCAAGCCACTGAGTAGAAAAAAAGAAAAAATTTTAATAGAAGAAGAAACAAAACTAACAAATGGTGTAGATTTAGTATTATCGGTTTCAAAAAATGAAGCTAACATATTTTTTGAAAATACTACTAAGGATGTGGAGGTGCTAGGATTTGAATTAGAACCTAAACCAACACCTAATAGATTTAATAATCGAAAAGGGCTATTATTTGTTGGAACTATTAGACCAAATGAACCAAATGAAGATTCTCTTTTGTATTTTGCAAAAGAAATAATGCCAAAATTAGATTATGATTTATATATTGTTGGCAATAACATGTCACAAAAAGTATTCGATCTTGCATCAGATAAAATAAAAGTTATCGGCAAAGTAGATAATTTAGAGTATTGGTATAATACATGCCGAGTTTTTATAATACCCACCAGATTTGCGGCAGGTATTCCATATAAATATTATGAAGCATCGGCATGTGGTATTCCATCTGTTGTCAGTTGCTTAATAGGTAAACAGCTGAGTGGATTAGAGAGTATTGATATGTTAATTGGTAAAGATTGTAATGATTTTATAGAAAAAACAAAACAGCTATATAGATCTGAAACTTTATGGAATACGATTCGTAATGGAGCTATTAAAAAAATACATAATGAATGTAGTCATAAAAATTATGTTAATAAGATTTCACAAAGCATTAATAAGGTGTTGTTTTGCGAAACAGAAATCATATTTGAGAACAATGAGCTATGATATTTAATATACATGTAAATCGCACTTCTGGTAGTAGCTTTAGAGATTATCTGATCGCAAATGTTGATGAGACATATTTATATTATCCAGCTAGCAAACATTTATGGTATTTAGTTAGATCTATAGCGGGTTTAAATGAAAAAATACAAAATAAAGCACCTAATGATGATTTAGGATCAATGTTGGAAATGATTCGTGATGATTCTAAACTTCAAATACTTTGTGGACATTATACATATAAACATATAACTAAACATGGATATCTACAACCACAAGACAAGTTAGTAACTTGGGTACGTGAGCCAGTATCAAGGTGTATATCAGAATGGAAATGGGTATTATATAATGTCCACAAAATTGATATTAACAAGATTACAAACGGTGATCTAGACAATTTACCATCTGCAATAAAATTTGAAGCATGGATTGATGCAAGAAAACATAGAAGCAATTCTCAAGGACGAATGCTTTTAGATGGTCGACCATTAGATTCTAAAAATAAAGATTTGATTGATAAGTATGATTTTATTGGAGTCTTTGAACATAGAGCCGAATCTCTAAACAAATTTAATAAGATGTTTCAGATTGGCGATTCTAACTTAGGGCAATTTACTGGTATACCATATAATGGGCATATAGTAGATGAAAAAATTAAAGAAATAGCAACTAAATATCATAAAGAAGATATAGAATTTTATAATATGTGCCTAGAAAGGTTTCACAATGAAAGATGTTAGTTTTAAAGAGTGGGTCCAAAAAGAAGTAGATAGTCACAAATATTGGTTTCATAAGATAGATTTAGGAATGGGAATTACAACACCAGGATGGTCAGATCCTGTAGTCGATAAATTGCCATACTATGGGCTACCAGATGATATGGCAAAAATGAAAGTCTTGGATATTGGCGCCTCAGAGGGTTTCTTTTCGTTTGAAGCAGAACGAAGAGGAGCTAAAGTTCAAGCAATCGACTCTTGGCAAGATGCTATTGATCGTTTTAACATATGCAAAGCGGCTTTAAGCTCAAAAGTTCAAGACAATTTATGTTCAGTATATGATTTAAACCCAGAGGGTTGGGGCACATATGATCTAGTCATGTATTTTGGTGTTTTATATCACTTAAAAGATCCTTATAGATCTATAGAAGCTGTAAAATCTGTATGCTCTAATAGACTGCTACTACAAACAAATGTCTGTGGTTCAAAAGAATCAGTTGCAGAATTTTATCCACATGGCGTTAGAAGTGGGCCAAATAAAGAATTGGTAGACAAAACAGTATTTTGGGTACCAAGCAGGCGGTGCGTTATTGACCTATTAGATGCAAATGGCTTTAAAGACATTAAAGAGATTAATCATGAGCCATTTGTGGTTGAAGCATTTGTCGACAAGCAAGAAAGCAAGAAGCCTGATTTGTCACTTAAAAAATATGCATAGGAATATAGCTAGATGCGAATTTTAATAATTGGTATGCCAAAAAGTGGAACAACAATGCTAACATATAAAATATCGGCATCATGTGATGCTGGTGTTTTATTTGAACCAGACATAGAATGTAAAAAAAGAGAAGAAGCACAGCATTCGAATCGAAATATAGTTGCAAAACTTGTATATAATAAAGTTATAACAAATATAATTAATAAATTTGAAGATTATGACAAGAAAATCTTAATAACGCGAGATCCGAGAGACATAATTATATCTCTCTTCTTTTACAATCTTCACCATGAAATTGTTTCAGGCTGGAAACTATTTCCAAAATCTGCTTTAGATAAAGTACTACAAATAATAAAAAAGAAAGAGAAAGATGCAAGTATTCCGTTACATGAAGTATTAATATGTGGGAATCATCCATGTTCAACATTAAAATCCTTACTAAATTTTTATAAAAATAGTTTTGTTAATTTTGTTGAGTTTTTAAAAGGCTCGAGTGAATATCATATTATAAAATATGAAAATATAATAGACGCGAAAATCCAAGATCTAGAAAGTCATCTTGGATTTTCGCTTACTACCGAATTTGAGGTAGATAAAAAACTTAATAGAGTAACTAGGTCTAAAACATATGGTGCCTGGCGCGACTGGTTTACTGCTGAAGATGTGGAGTTATTTAAGCCATATTTAGAAGAGTCAATAGTTAATCTTGGATATGATCTAGATTGGGACATTAATAACAATACAACCATAGATCCTGAGTTTGGGTCTGGATATATCTTAAATAGCTATATTCCTTCATAATTGCCCATATCACCTTTAATAGCTAAAGGTAGTATGATCGATTTGTTGTGAATATTAAATGAGTTGTATTTGTCGTTCCATCTAACAAGCGCTCTAATTCCCATCCCCTCTTTTAGATAATCCTCATTCAATGCTCTCTCGTTGGACCACACCTTTAGAGATGCAGTCTCTAAACCATCCGTGACAGTAAGGTCCGCAAAGGTCGTATTGACTGTTCTAATCTCCACTTTTGTTATCAGGCACTCTAAGATCTCTTCTTCTTTGGCTTCTTGAATCGTATAGCCATCGATCTCAAAGAGATCCATTGGATTGTGAATGTAATATCCTAAATATTCTTTTTCAAACTCAAGTAGTTCCTTAAGTGTATAGTCATTCTTTATTATCTGGCTAATGTCTGCAAGTGTTAGAGCGATCTTTCTGCTATATTTGTGGAAATCTTCCTCAGTTTGGTATCCAAGATTTCCAAAAGTCTTATTCACCAGATTAGCTGGCGTAGTTGGGATCCAGTTGTTGAACTTGTTTGGCAGTTTCCTGTTCGGATGAAAATTCTTAAATTCTTTCTTCTGCCGTTCTCGCTCAGCTTGGATGTCTTTCATGCTCCAAGCGAATTTAGCTCGTAGTTGTTTTCTCAGCTGGGTACCGTTCTTACTCTTATCAAATTGATATTGATACCATGTCATTATGGCTTTTCGATTTTTGTGTTTTTTATCGAATGCGCCAAGTCGTACCATTCTCTCAATAACAGTCTTATTCGTAGTTGCCCGCTTTAGGAAGTCATCAAAGCTCTTATATGTTTTTGCAGATTTGCCAGTAAAGCTGTCTGCTTGCTTCCCGATTTTTTTAATTAAAGAAATCCCAGGAATTATTGTGTCGTCAACAACAGTAAAGTCGCGTGATAGAGAATCGCAATCAAGAGATCCGAATAAAATTCCCTCATTCTTGCAAATACCCATGTATTTCGATAGCTTGTCCGTGTGACAGATGGACATCGCGGAAGCCCACCAATAGGCTGGGAAGTAGGCCTTAAGCCACAGGGACTGATATGAGATTAGGATGTACGAAGTAACGTGCGAGACGTTGAAAGCGTAGCGCCCAAATGTCTTCATCTTTTCCCACCACTCTTCAGCAAGTTGCTCTCCGAGAATTGGTGTCGATCCGCTTATCCACTTCTTTCCAATGTCGACTAATTTATCTTCCCATTTCTTAGCAACGGCCTTTCTTGCGGCCTCAGCTTCTGGCACTGTAAATCCTGCAAGCTTAGTCCACATCTCAGCAAGCTGTTCTTGATAGGTCAGAATACCGTGTGTTTTCTCTAGAATCTTAATAATCTCTGGGTGTTCGCCTTTTTTCCAGTTGTAACCATCTCGATTGGTGATGTAGGTACCAATCATAGGTAGAGGTCCTGGGCGTCCAAGTGCAGAATAGATAACTAAGTCGTTAAAACTTTGCACACCACCTTTTTGCAAGATGCTTTTCGCTAGCGGTGTTTCGAATTGGAAAATTGTCTCTGTCTTCAAATCACAAGCAAGGTTTAAAGCTTTCTTGTCAGATAAGGTAATTTTCTCCATATCTGGCATTCCATTCGGCTGTGTTCGTTCCATCCAACCACACCTATCATCTTCTGGGTCGATGTCTGTGAAATTAATGTCAATATTAAGCTTCTCTCTTATCATCTCAGTACACATCCAGATGTATTGTAGTGTTTTTAGGCCCAAGATATCAAATTTTACAAAACCGAATTTGGATAGCTGCGCGTCTCGCCCTTCTGTCCAAGCAGATGTCCATTGTTTGGTATCGCCTTTTCCTAGTAGCGTCATTGGGATATAGTTTTTAACTGGTTCACTTGAAATAATCAAGCCACCGGCGTGTTTTCCCTGCGTTTTAATTAGGTTCACCATTCGGTAGGCCAAATTAACGACTTCTGGATATTCGTCTGCATATTCTTTAAATGTTGTACACTCATCATCAGTATAAGCTTCTTCGAACGGCATCGTATCAAACGATTCTGGTAGGTCTCTAGTTATAGAGATCACTTTTACCGCATTCTTACCTAGTGCTCTTGCGGCATCAGCAAGTGCTAATTTGGGATGATACTTCTGATAGAGACCAACTGAGCAGACGTATTCTTGACCGTACTTTTCAGCGGCGTACGTTTTAACAGCATCTCTTGAGATTGGGAGGAAGTCAATATCAACATCACGCTCATGGGAAGTCGGCTTGATATTCAACGTTGTGTTCTATTGCGTGTGGGCCTGCTTTAAGCGACACACCATCGATCACAACGCTATCTTCGCCGACTTCCACGAGTCTCCTTTTTACGAGTTTAGCTTTCATTTGAATCCGATAGTAAATAACATTATGAGAAAGAAAATATTAAAAAATGATTTAGAACTCCTATACAAGATTTGATGCTTTTA
>JAJFLM010000371.1 GCA_021772655.1 Deltaproteobacteria bacterium | reverse complement strand
TGACATCACCTCTGTCGTCGCCCGCAGCATATTCACATGCGGATCATAGAGACTCATATTCCAAGTAGAGGTCTGGGCCGCAATCGGCACTTCGATCACGGACGCCGCTTCATCATAGACGGAAACAATCTGACCCCAGAGCAAACGTAAGGCCCGCAGCTTAGCAATCTCACGAAAATACTGTGCTCCCACCGCCACCTTGAATTTCATCTGTCCCACGATGTTCTGGAGGGTAACACCCTCTTCTTGGAGTGAAACCAAGAGCTCATGGGCCTGGGCTAAGATCAGCGCTAATTCTTCAACCAAAGTCGCACCGGCCTCATGAAAGACCCGACCATCAACAGCGAAACGCTTGCATTCAGGACTCAAGCCTAAGTCGGCCTGCAACAGTTCTGCCAGCTCCCTTTTCAACTGCGGCCAGTCACTTTCTGCGGCATGACCACGTAAAATTTCAGCTAAAGGATCATATTCAAGAGATCCAAGTAAATTACTAATATTAAATGACTTATTATTTTTAGAAACACATAGAAAACTCAGCCAAAGTGGCCCGGCTAAACCGGCATCCAAATGCACGCTCGTCTCTTTGGTACAACCAGACAACAAAGTTTCGAGATCACTCGCCATCTGAATCGGCAACCCGCGACAGGCCTGACCATGCAACTGCGCTGACAATCCAATCGCCGTCACTCCATTGGCCACCGCCGCCTGAATCAACTGAGCGGCTGTTTTCAGCGAACTATGCTGAATATCCTGCCGAACTTGCCAGTCACTGCTCGAGCTGAGCGCCTGAGCCGTCTCATGGGCCGTCGTCGCCAAGTCACTGGTTTGATAAAACGGCTCCAAAGTCAAACCATCGGCGGTACGAGTACGGGCCTTACGATCAAAATCGGCCCCTTTCAAATCTTTGGTAATCTGCTCTACCCAAGCACCCTTGCTAACCCCTTGAAATTGCTTAAATAATTTTTGTGGCTCTGTCATAGTTTTCCCTACACTGTCTTTACGCTAAAATCTTATAAAGCGACTATTGATTTCAGTCTATTATTAAATTACACCAGTAAAAACAGGAACTTTCGAAGGAGATCTTATGTCGGACGCGAAGGATGCGCAGCAACAGAACCACATACTTTATGATGAGAATGGCGAACCTAAACGGGACCGCCCCTGGATTTTTAGAACCTATGGCGGGCACACCAATGCCAAAGCCACCAATGAATTATTTCGCTCTGGCCTAGAAAAAGGCCAAACCGGCCTGTCGATTGCTTTCGACCTGCCGACCCAATGTGGTTATTCATCAGATCATCCCATCGCAAAACCCGAAATTGGTAAGGTGGGTGTCCCCATCAACTCGTTAGATGACTTCCATACGATGTTCGATCAGATTCCCATCGAACAGATGAATACCTCCATGACCATCAATGGCACCTCCATGTGGTTGTTGGCTTTGTACGTTGCGCTGGCACGTGAACGCGGCATTGATGAATCTCAATTAAAAGGCACCACCCAAAACGATATTATTAAAGAATACTTGGCCCGCGGTACGTATATTTTCCCACCGGAGCATAGCTTACGCATCATCGCTGAGATGTACGAATACTGCTTAGAGAATATTCCTAAGTGGAATGCTTCAAATATTTGTTCGTATCATTTACAAGAAGCCGGTGCGACACCCGCACAAGAACTCGCTTTTGCCCTGGCCAATGCCATTGGCATCTTAGATCTGATTAAAGAACGCGGCCACTTCAACCATGAACAGTTTCAACGTATTGTCGGCCGCATCAGTTTCTTTGTGAATGCGGGCATCCGTTTCGTAGAAGAAACCTGCAAGATGCGCGCGTTCACAGAACTTTGGGAAGAGATTACCCGTGACCGTTATCAGGTAGAAAATAAGAAATACCGCCGCTTTCGTTATGGTGTGCAGGTGAATTCATTAGGCCTGACAGAATCGCAGCCCGAAAATAATGCCTGGCGTATTTTGATTGAAGCTTTAGGTGTCACCCTGAGTCGTAATGCACGTTGTCGTGCCCTGCAGTTGCCAGCTTGGAACGAAGCCTTATCATTGCCGCGCCCCTGGGATCAGCAATGGTCACTCCGACTCCAGCAAATTTTAGCCTATGAAACCGACCTCTTAGAATACCCGGATCTATTTGAAGGCTCTAAAGTCGTAGAATCTAAAGTCGCTGCCCTCAAAACGGACACCCGTGCTGAAATCGATAAAATTTTAGACATGGGCGGCGTTAAGAGTGCGGTAGAATCTGGTTACATGAAATCATCTTTAGTCAAATCAATGTCCGAACGCGTGAGTCGCATTAACTCTGGCGACTTGACAGTTGTCGGCGTCAATAAATGGACTGAAGCGATCCCCTCACCCTTACTAGGCGGTGACGATGGGGGTATCTTTAAAGTCGACGCCGAATCAGCCAACCAAACACTCACATTACTGGCCGAGACTAAAAAGAATCGCGATCAGGCTCGCGCTGATGCCGCCTTAGAGGCTCTAAAAGTGGCCGCCCGCAATGGTGACAATATGATGGAAGCGTCCATTGAGTGTGCCTTAGCGCGCGTCACTACCGGAGAATGGTCCAACGCCTTGCGTGACATCTTTGGTGAATATCGCCCGGCTACCGGTATTGAAGGACAAAAGCTCTTATTAGAAAATGATCGGGTAAAAAACCTACGGGAACGCCATGATGGGTTTCAAAAAGAACGCGGCCACCGCGCCCGCATCGTTGTCGGCAAACCCGGACTGGACGGGCACTCTAATGGTGCTGAAGTCATTGCCGTCTCCGCACGCCATACGGGTTTTGATGTGATTTACTCGGGCATTCGCCTGACCCCTGAAGAAATTGTGCAAAGCGCCGTGGAAGAATCGGCTGATATCATTGGTATCTCTATTTTAAGTGGCTCCCATTTAGAGTTGGCCGATCAAATCATGGAAAAATTACAGGCCGCTGGTGCAGATAAACATATTCCGGTGATCTTTGGTGGGATTATTCCGCAAGAAGACATCCCTACTTTAGCCGCAAAAGGAATTAAGAAAGTCTTTACCCCAGCTGACTTTGAATTAATTGATATTATGGAACAGATCACGACCATCGTAGAAGGCAACAAAGCAGCTGCGGCATAAAATATGAAGAAACTCATTGCCAAAGCAATTGATCACGACAAGTTTTCGATTGCACAATTAATCTCTCTCTTTGAAGACGAACGTCCTAAAAGCGCGACACAACGTGCGGAAGTAATTGCACAATTGGCACACGCCGACCGACAGCATCGCGGCGTCTTTTTAGGCATTACGGGAACTCCTGGCGCAGGCAAATCAACATTGATTGGTGAAATTGCAACGCGCTTGGTTGCGGCCCACGACAAAACCAGTGTCGCTGTAGTCGCCATCGATCCCGCTAGTGAAATCTCCGGAGGTTCACTCTTAGGTGACCGCACCCGCATTCGTTTTCCTGTAGATGATAAACGTTTGTTTTTCCGCAGCCAATCATCAGCTCATGAATTGGGCGGTATCAGTCCACATACTTTTCAAGTCTGTCGCTTACTGCACTATATTTTTGATTACGTAATTATTGAAACCGTAGGTATTGGACAAAATGAAATTGAAATCAAAAACCTTGCCGACCAAGTATATCTGATTCTGCAACCTATGGCTGGTGATCAGATTCAGTTTATGAAAGCCGGCAT
>JAJFLM010000038.1 GCA_021772655.1 Deltaproteobacteria bacterium | reverse complement strand
GGAATCAATTCGTAATCATAAGTTCTGTGATTATCAGTATCCATATCTTCAATAGGAGCAGCAATGTATATTTCATCCATACATAATCTATCAAAAGTTTTCTTATGTCTTTCTATAAAATCATTTTCAGAATAATCTCTTTCTTTTACAAGTTTAATAAATTCTGAATGAGTTATAGTTCCATCTTTTGAATAGCTTGAACTGTCTTTTACTTCATTGTGAGCTTTTATCTCTTTTCTGGTAAAATATGAACTAAGATTATCTTCCCAATCTCTAGCATAAGGTTTATCATTATAGTATGATGACCTATCATCATTTATTCCTTCATAATAATTATCAGGATAAGTATATCTAATTTCATCAAGTTCTTTAGACCTTAATGCATCCTTTACAGATTGAAATGGTACGAATGTTCCAGTTTCATACTTGTCTCCCCACATTCCTTTGAATATGTTGTTTCCACTATTATTTTCTACGTTAAATGCTCTATCTTCTAATCTAACTCCAACTCTAGTTTTATCTCTCCAGGCCCAGAACTTTTTAATATCTTCAAGATTTGTCTTTGGAACAAAACCCGTGAATAACTCATTTTTTCCGAATACAAGATTGTATTTCTCGCATACTTCCTTAATTCCATTGTATGTAATAAACTTATAGGCTGGGTATCTTTTAGCAAAGTGAAGAACAGCGTTTGCAACTTCTGTCTTATCTTCTATATCTCTTCTAGCTTTTTTAATTTCTTCTTCTCTTTCTTTAACCTCATCATCAAATTGTTTTGCTTGACCAGTATTTCCAAAACCAAGTTCCTTAAGGTCGTTTACTTTGTTCTTGTTAGCGATAGATTTTTTTTCCCATTTCTTAAGTTCTTTTTCTCTTTGTTTAAGAAAACTCTGTGATTCAACAAGCAATGCTTCACTTGAGCCGAAGAATTGATTATGTAACATCCCTATATCTGTATTATCATACTTTGGGTTGGAACGTGCTTTTACTTTTATTCCTTCTTTCTCTGGTATATCTTCAGAAGATTCAATTTCCATTACTTTAGCTACAGCTTCTTTTTCTTCAGAAACCATTTCTTCAACTGTTGCTGTATTTATTTCTTTCTTTTTAAAAAAATTAAACATATCTATTATTTTTTATTTATTAGTTTCATATACTCAATCTCCATATCATATTGTATATTCTTTATCTTTAATCATTTTGATGGGTTTATATCATCTGCTGATAATTTACCATCAACTTTAACATTACCACTCACATAAATATCATCACAACTAACTCTTCCATTAGCAATCAAATCTCCTCCTATGCTAATATCATCGCAGTGGATACTCCCATCAATGTTGATGTTTCCATGCACCACTAATTTATTTGTGAATAATTTTGCTGCATTAATTGTTTCATTTGCAACTAAGTCTCCAGATATTTTAACATAGTCAACATTTCCTCCGATTTTATTTCCACCTATTTTAAGGTTCCCATCAAATTTAATTTCTTTAAGTCCAGTATCTACACCATCAACGTATATTTTATTATCCTTAATTTCAACTTCATTTCCATAATATATCTTATCAAGAACTTCTACTGTTGGATATGTATATTTAATTCCATCTTTTGCATCAACTCTCATTTGTCTAAGAGCTAGTGCATATTCTTCAATTAGTTTTTGGTCATTTGTATCAATGACGTAAGCCACCATGTGCTTAATATCTTCTAATGTAATTTCTTTATTCATGACTTTGTAAAAATTTTCTATATGCTGATAACATCACAGCGCTAAATAAAGCAGATGCTGAACTTAGCATTGCAAGTCTTATTTTTATATATGTATTTCCTAATGAGGATTGAATTGTTGCGGAAGAAGATTCTTTAAGGGTTCTAATTTCTTCATCTGTCATTTGAGCCTGGCTCAAGTAGTAAAATATATCAAATGCATAATACATAAAAAAACCCCATGCTACAGCTTCCATTAGAATGTAGATAAATAGGGCAAATGATATATTTGTATTTTTCATTATAAATGTTTTTATGTAAATCAAAGATATAACTTTTTTTACAATTTACAATGGTCTTTGTACAGTTTTTCTGTACGATAGTCAATTTCTTTATTAATCCAATAAATAGCTCGTTCATATGCGTACAATTCACCGAAGTCTTCACTATATTCTAAATATTCAGTTATGATTTTTGAGCAATCTAAAATTGCAGCTTCTAAGTTAAAACTTTTTCTCCTTCTACGTCTTCTTATGCTCATCTAACAATGGTCTTTATATATTTTTTCCATTTTATATTTAATGACATTTTCAAGACAAGCTTTTTGTAGTATTAATGGGTAGGAGTGTTTTTGAAGGTTTTCCAGTTTAGATTCCCAACTAGCAATTCTCTCCTCAATAGTTCTTTCTGCTATCATTTTAATTCTCTCAGCACCAAGGTTTAATGCAAGTCTGGCAAGAGATTCTTTCATCCTGTTGATGTTTATTTGTACCTCTAATTCTTCTTCGTAAGTCATTTGCAATGGTCTTTAATAATCTTCTCTGTCATATGTTTAATTATATCATTAAGAACTTTTATTGCTGCAGTTTTATTATTTACTTGCAAACATGCATTATAAGCATTTTCTAAATTTATAATTCTTTTTTCAACATCTATAGGCTCAAATTGAATTTCTCTCATTTTTTCAAACTCTTTCTTAAGATTATTTAAAAAAGATTCTACAGACTTTTTAGGAATAGCTCCTACTTCTATCTTAAATTTTCTAACATATTTTGATTCTATCATGACTTTATTATATGAAGACAAGTAGCTGGTTGTGTAACTAGGTCCCAAGAAATTAATTCATCAACAATAGGGTTAAATTTATTTTTATAAACATCTCTATTCATTAATTTATTAAGTGTTCCTGGAATTAATAATGAGTCTAGGAATCCTGGTACGAAGAAGTTTTTTAATATGTATCTTATTTTATTCACTTGCAATGTTTTTTCATTATATTTATCATTCTTAGTTTAATTGCATAATACAACGCTGACTTTGCTAATTCTGGAGCAATATTTACAAAAGATTCATAAGACTCTTCGTTTCCTTTAATCAACTCATCAATAGGTCTTTCTTTTGTGAAAGATTTTCCATAAAAAACATTGCTAGGTTTTCCTATATGAATTCCAGTCAAACCTCTACCTCCAAGTTTTAGTGTAATAGATGATGGGTACTCTATATTTTTTCCTAATTTCATTAACAGTGGTCTTTAATAATCTTTTCCATTAAACATTCAATAAGTAAATTAAGGTATGCTTTTCTCAGTAAATAAGATTTTGTTTTATTAAGCTTCTCTTTATAATGACTAACCCTTGCTTCTACTGTATAGAAAATCATAACCTGTGCATCCTGATAGATTTCTCTTTCTGACATCATAGATTCTACAAAAGATTGCACGCTTTCTTGTCTCTTTGCATCTTCAATAATTTCCTTTAGCCTAGCAAGTGTCATTTTTGGATATTTATTCACAGTGGTCTAAAATTATTTTCTCTATTCTAAATTTAATTGATTGTTCCAAACACCTTTTCATTGCTCCTGTCATATCTGAATGTGTTTCACAAATTACCAAATAGTTATTTTCATAGCAATCTATCTTATTTTTTATTGACATGTGATTATACACTGGTCTTAATATATCTGGACTATTAAGTTTTTTCATGAGCAATGGTCTTGCATTATTTTCTTCATTGTATATACTATTATCATTCTCAATGACTCCAATGTTTCTTCTTTGTCAAACCAATAACTTGTGTAATCTAAGTGTAATCTTTCTTCACGTCCCCTAATTGCTTCTTGATATGAAATCCATTCGTTTGTTTCAGTTCTCTTACCTTTATCAGTAATGACAACTGTTGTCCTTAATATTGGTGTATTATTCATCTACAATGTTTTCTATGAATATGAATAATATTATATCTTATTACTTCTATTAAATAAGTAGCGGCCCATTCTTTGTTTTCTGAAAAATAAACCTCAGCTTCCATTGAATCCATTTTTTCTGCAGCTGAAACTTCTATCTTTTCCAAAAACCTATTTCCATATTTATCATAATTAAATGTGTGTATATAAATCGGTTCATCAATATTCACGAGCAATGTTTTTTATGTATGTTAAACATCATATATCCAATTATACCTAGCAATAAGTTTTTTTGATTTTTTGCATCATCATCTCTTACTGCTGTTTCGTAGTGGTGAATTTCAGCATTAAGAATTTCTTTTGGTGTAAGTTTCCTAAACCTTGTTTTAATTCCTCCATCTTCTAAATATGCTTCAACCCCATATATTTCCTCTTCAAAATTCATGAATAATTAGTATTTATATACATTAACTACTTGAATCCATTCTTTTCTATCTCCACTGCTTTTCTCTGGTAGTTCATTTTTCATTGTTCTTGAACAATCTTCAATAAACTTTCTAAGTCTATCAGGAAAATTCTTTTGATTCTCCAGCAGATTCAGTTGCATCTCCATTTCTACATCAACAACTTGATAATTATAGACATCAAGAGTTTTAAAATTTGATGGTTTATAATCAACAAAAATACTTGTTGGGGTTTCACTATTTGGAAATGGTCTAATATTTCCTCCAAACAAATAAATGGAATTCAATAGACTTACACATATTTCTTCAAGAGGTTTAACATCAAATTTATTAGTACCTATATTAATAAGATAACTTTCCTTTGGGAATTTAATCATTTCATCTACCATCCTTGAATGTGTTTTTCATTTCCATCTGAGTCTTCAAGCATTATGTATTCATAATCATAACCCAGAAATTTATAAATTTCACCTCTATGTTCTATATAATCTCCAGATTTTGCGTCACTCATTTCTTTGACCTCAATCTTTAACATTACATATTTTTTACCATCTTCTTCTATATAATTCATTATCTATTATATTTTCTGCCAAGCAAAATTGGTTTTCTACTTTTATAATTATATAGTTTTAATAATTCTTCGGTCATCATATCTACTCTTGGTTGTTCTTTAACAATACCAGAGTTATATTTAACTTTGCTTTCCATTTTAGCTGGCTCATAATCTTCGTGAAGATAAAGGTTGAGCATTGCCTTCACAAATTTTTCTCTTTTTGAGAAAGGGTAGTATTCATCAAATACAAGCATGTGCTCAAAGAAGGCATCTATATCAATATCTTCTTTAAATTCAAACTTACCTTTCTTTATACTTTCTGAGTGAGACTTTATTCCTTCAGATAATTTACCAAATGATTGAACTACAGATATTCTCTGGTCGTACTTATGAATTAAGTCTAATAATCTTGTGTATGATTTTCTCCCTCTTGTAGAATAGTGACGAGCATAATCCATCGCATTCCAGTTCTTAGATGCTTGATTAATATCTGCAGCTGCATAAATATTAATATCCTGAGATACAATGAAGTGAATTGGAAGTCCTAGTTCCTTGCATGCAAGGAACCTGTTCTGACCATCAACAATTTCCATTTTTCTATTTACAAGAATTGGTTGAAATTGTGTGTAATCATTTTCTTTAATGCTTTCCATTACTTTCTTGTAATGTCCAGGTTCTCTATTAAACTCACTTAACACAAATTCACTATAGTCAGTTGCTATATAAATTTTTACTTTTGATTCTGTTGCGAAAGTTTCTTCTTTCTCTGTTACATTTAATGTCTCTTCCATAATTATGTTTTTGATTTATATTAGTAAAACAAAATTATGTAAACTTTTTTATCTGTGCAAATGTTTGTGATAGATGGTTATGAGCAATGTTTTTTAATTATCAATTGTGACTGTCTAAAGATAAGGTGAATCTGTGCTTGTATAGATATTTCTGGACTATAGTCGAATTCGTCATAGTACAAAACATCGTCAACCATACCTTTAAGACCTTGGTCTATTTCTTTGTCGGTAGCATTTATTGTGTAATAAATTTCACCACGATATACGAAACAAGTTTCACGTTTACTCATTTTCCCTAATTAGTTATTTATATTAATAAATAAATATAAAAAAACCTCAAATCTATTTGAGGTTTTAAATTAAGTTAAAAAATTTTGTCGTAAATAAGCTGTTATGTACTGTTGTTGATTGTTAGGTGTTGAGAAGTTTTTTATCCCAACATTTTTTATTTAATCCATTCCATCTACATCCTCTTGAGTAATTTCAAGACAATTAAATTTATCTATACAATCTTCAAGAAATATTTGCAAAAAAGGTCTGTTATTTCTAGGAGAAAGACCTCTTATAAAAGTGTGCCCTTTTTCGTTTTTATACTTCCAAACTGGCATATTCCACTTGTCATATCCAGTTGCTCCATTGCCCCACCCATCTTCATACTTTTCAAAAACATCAATTCTAAGGTTTGCATCTCCTCCAAATCCTACTCCAAGTCGGTTAAATCCCTTTGGCATTCCAAGAAATATTTTACCTATTCCAAAAACTGCTGTTCCAGCTCTATGGTTTCCACAAGATGCACTTTCTCCTACTTCATCTGGTTCAAAACATGAGATGTCACATCCAGAAATACATCCTGGACACTGATATTCTTCTATAGCTTCTTTTATATTATCTTTCATATCAATTATTTTTATACAAATTTTTTATTTGATTGTTTATCTTTAATTTCTTTTTTGAGTTCTTCAATTATATCATTTGCCTCTGATAGATGTTTAATTGTAAGCTTTGGGTTATGTGTTTGTTGCGGCTTTGGATAAAGGTAATCTGGAATAAAATGAATTCCTTTTAAGCCAGCATAAGATACTTTTTCAATATTCTCATACTTATCATCAATAAGAATGCTTACACCATTTTCTTTCATTGCTTCAGCTTTTTCAAAAGCAACTATAACAGGTTTATCTGGGTATCCATGATGCTTGAGCCATTTAACTCTTGAGTCGTGATATTTTTCTGGAATTGCTGTAATGTAATAGTCGAAATCAAAAGTAATTGCATCTGGTCTATTCATATTTGGAAGGTTATCCCAAAAGTCAAAATCATCATCAATTTCATCAATACGTTCATTAAGCCATGTAACTCCCCACCTATCAATGGTTTCATATTTTTTATTGAATCTCTTGCACATTGCTAAATAGAAATTAGCAAGCACTCCATCTACATCTAAGGCTACTTTGATTTTTTCTTCCATGAATGTTATACGTTAATTAAATAAAATTGTTTCAAACATCCTCTGAATGCTCCTCACAAAGACTAAAATCTACACAATCTGGATTGGTTGTATCAACTGGTTTTCCACAATAACATTTTGCTTTCATGTGGTTAAGAAGAACTGCTTTGAATCTTTTATATCCATCTGCGTTTTTGTATTCTTCTTCATCAA
>JAJFLM010000370.1 GCA_021772655.1 Deltaproteobacteria bacterium | reverse complement strand
CATCTTCAAGTGAATCAAGATTTTCTTGAGCCTGGTCTATCATACTCTTACTTAGAACCAAAGGGTCTTCTTCTCCCATTTCCATCATTACCCTGTAAACTTCTTCCTTAATAATTTGTCTAAGTTGCTTATTCATCTTTCAATAATTTTTTAAATCTTTTTTTTTGAGCCTTATAATCATTATGTAACTCATTCTCCCACACTCTTTCAATTTTGTACCCATTACCTTTTGCTAAAACTTCTTTAAACTTATCATTCTTCACATTTCTTAACTGAGTTTTATTCAAATCCTTACTCTCATATATAATAGGGTTTGCATGCCAATAGTCTCCATCAACTTCTACTATCATATTTTTAGATGGTATGTAGAAGTCAAATATTTTGTTTCCAACAACCTTCTGACACTCACACTCAACTCCTAACTCTTTCATCATCTCATCAAAAACTCTTTCTGGAGCTGTCATTTTGTTTGACATTTTTTCTGCGCTTTTTTCTAATCTTTTTTTCTTAGCTATTTTTGCAGCTGCAGGATTTGCTTGGCGTTTAGCTTGTGCTAATGCCTTTTTCACCATTTTAGAGTAAGTTAACGTTTTCTTTTTCTTTGCCATACACATATAAATATTAAATAAAAAAGGGTTTCATTTAGGTAAAACCTTATTTTTTTGAAAAATTAGGCATATTTAAGACAAAGGAACAAACAATAAAACCCACGCCCTGAAATGGAAAAAATATGGAAAAATTTTGATGAAGAATCAAAAAAAATTGTGAGAGAACTAACTGGATACCGTAAGAAGAAATTCTCCAACTTAGTTAACGAACTTAACACCTCTAAAAATAATATGAACAAAAAACCTAAGCTAGAAGAAGCTTTAGTTCAAGATATTAAAAAATAAAAAAATGGCAGAAAATCCAGATTACTCATTTATAGTTCAACAACTAGAAAGAATGTCCACAAAAATGGATGAGATTTCTAAAGAAGTTCAATTAACAAACATTGAAATGGCTAAACTTGGTGGTATGAAATTCGCACTACAAGACCTTAAAACATGGAAAGAGAATGTTGAGAGTGCTGTAAATGCAGAAGACCTTAAAGCAATGAAAAATGCTCTTGCAGCTGTTCAAAAAAATGCAGAAAGCATGGATAAAGTTGCAAGTGATATTAAAACTCTCAGAGAAGAAAAAGACGAAGATAAAAAAGAAATTGACAAACTCAATACTTTTAGAACTCAAGTCGTTACATATGGTACTATTGTAGGTTTTATTTTTACTACTGCACTTGTTGTTCTTGGATGGTTTCTTTCCTAGAAGCCTCTTTAGCCATAGAATCAACAATCCTTATATACTTTGATGAGTTTCTTTTAATGTGATAAAAATTTACATTAAAATTATTAACTGCATTAATCAATCTTTCCCAAGAATCTTGGTTTTTAACTGGCTGCATCTTGCTATTAAGCCATCCGTTTGATTTCCATTTATCATACCACCTATCTTTTAGACAATTAATTACATAAGCACTATCAGAATATAAATTTATTGGCTCCGAAACTCTCCCCAGAGACTCAAATGCCTCGGCAACAGCTTGTATTTCCATCTCTTGATTTGTTGTTCCTTTTTTATGTCCAGATTTTTGTTGTTCTATTTTCATATCCTGACCTGGAGATTGAGTTAAAACAACATACGCCCATCCACCTGTTCCTTCTGCAACTCCATTGTGTCTAGCATTTTCTTTACATGCTCCGTCTGTAAATATATTCATACTTATTTGTCTAAAATTGTTATATCTATTGTATATTTTTTCTCGCTTCTCTCTTGCCAAATTTCAAAACATTCTTCTACATATTTTTCAGCCTCCTCTTCAGTAATCCCATTTACTTCAGCAAGATGTTTAAGCGCCTTTGGATAGTTCCCTTTAATCCTTGCAAGACCAATGTGCTTAACTTGATGGCAATTAGGACAAAGAGATATTAAACCAGTAAGAGTTTGTGTAAGAGCTTCATCATCATATTCCCAAATCTCATGACACTCAACAGGGTGTTTAGGTCCTACGCCAGAACAAATCTCACATTTATGTCCAGCTTTCTTATAACTATCTCTTCTTAATACATCCCATTCTTTCTGTGTCACGTTTGAACGTACATTAGAATACCAAGATGTCTGAGGAACTAATTCAATTGTTAACTTCATTTTTCTAAATTTATAATTTTTTATCAACTCTAATAGTTCTAGTTCCTCTTTTAAAGTTTATAAAACCTTTTGCGTTCTTTTCAAATTCAGCAACATAAATTGCATTGTTTTCAAGAATTGGAAGTAGATTTTGAGCCTCTGAACCAAATGCTCTAAGTGTTGTAAAACTAATTCCATCTCCAACTCTCAATGTTAAATATTCTTTTCCAGTTTTACTCATAAGAGTTTTAAAACTATCAACAACAAATATGTAATAATCATTATCATCAAAATTAACAATTGTCTCAACTAATTTATCTCTCTTTGCTTTATCATTTACCGCTTGCCTTATTTCTTGTATATATTTAATTTTATCAAGGTCAAAATTACACACCTCAAGAAATTCAATTCTTTTTTGATTTTCTGAAGTTGATGGGAATTTTGCTTCATCTTTTTTAACTGGTATGTCAAAAGAAGAATCATTCATATCAAATAACACAAATTGATTTGCGTCTGTTTTCTTTTTCTTTTTTGTCTTTAATGCTAAAAGCTGTTCTCTTGAATCACTCCAATCATCAAACACTCCTGCTTTAAGACAAGCGCTAAATGCTGACTTATTAAATTTACTAAATGGTAATCTAAAGAAAGAACTCATAGTAATAGTCTCAAGAGTTTTCTTCTCTTCTTTTTCTTTAACAGTACTCCCTTCAATAAGACTTATTAATTCTTCATATGCTATTGGACCCAATCCATTAATACCAGAGAATCCCATAGAAATTTCATTATCTCCTGTCATTGTCCATCTCCAACCAGATTTTCTTGAAGGTCTCTTTATAACAATTCCTTTTGACATTGCAGATGCAATTGCAGACCCAATCCAAGCCTGTTGTTTTTCTTTCTTTCCACTATCTTTTGGATGATTTAAAAGTGCTGTATAAAACTCTGTAGGATAATAATGCTTTAAATAAAGCGTTTGCATAGATAGGTATGAATATGAAAGAGAATGACTTCTATTAAATGAATATCCCAAATATTGAATTACCCAATCTTTAATTTTATCTACTTCTTCTTTATTATATCCTTGAGATTCTGCGCCTTGTAAAAACAAATTCCAATACTCTTGAAATCCAATCCAATTTTTATTTTTTTGCTCTTCTTCTGTTAATTTTTCTCCAGCAGAATGTCTAGCAATAATTTTACTAGCCTTATCCATATACCTACGAAGCATATCTCCTTTTCCAAGACCCATTCCACCAATTTTATCAGCAAGAAACATTAGTTGTTCTTGAAATACAAGAACCCCATTTGTATCTTTAAGAATAGGTTCAAGAGCAGGGTGAACTAAACTTATTTTCTCTGGGTTAAATTTATTTGTTATAAATTCTTCATGCGCTCCAATTCCCATTGGACCTGGACGATAAAGAGCAGATGCTGCAACAAGTTCTTCAAATTTATCTACTTGTATTCCTCTAATAAGATTATTCATTCCATGGCTCTCAAACTGAAATATACCATGATTTAATCCTAATCTAAGTTCTGTAAACAAATTTTGGTCTTCAAGGTCAACATAATCTACTTTTTCAGCTATATCTATTCCTTTTGTTCTTTTTACAATCTTAATTGCTTCTTTTATTACATTTAAAGTTTCTATCTTAAGCCTATCAAGTTTAAGAATACCTAATGCTGAGAGGTCTTTACCAGACTTATCAGCTTCTTGAAATGCTGTAACAACATTTTCATTAGATGCTATTACACTAGTAGGAATATAATCCCAAGATTTCCCTGGAGTAATTACTACACCTGCAGCATGCTGACCAATACCTCTTATGTTTCCAAGAAGTTGTAGAGCCGTTTCAATTAATTCTTTATTTTCTGGCTTTGTAATCCAAGCTCTAACCTCTGGACTACATTCTGGTTTAGATGGCCATGTTTCAAACCAATGACGAAGAGTATCGTTATAATTCAAGAAATCAGGCATTTCTTTTGTTACAGCAAATACTCCAGAATTAAATCCAGTTGCATCCTTTCCTCTATATGCACGAACAACATCTTTTATTGTATTCTTTTCTGAAAATGTAGAAAACGTACCCACAGACATCACACGTTCCTCTCCATATTTATTTT
>JAJFLM010000369.1 GCA_021772655.1 Deltaproteobacteria bacterium | reverse complement strand
TTATAGGAGTTTTATCTAAAGTGAATATTATTCCCTTCAAATGGCGCCTGATTCGCTATACGGCAGATCCCAGCTTTCGGTATGTAGATGCGGTGTCTCGTAGCGGACGAGTACATAAGATTGGGCATGATACAGCTTCGGGATCGCAGGGGTCTTTTGCTGATCCAGAGCAGAGCGATATTACCGACTCAATGCTGGAACGCTACCGCGATGAAGCCGAGCAGTTGCAAGACCTCACCATGAATGATGCTTATGAGCAGCAAAGGCATCATTGGAACCCCTATTATTATGAGCAAAGGGTTCATCCGACACCACTACGCATGCTGCTTATCATTGATGGCTCGGCAGGAGAGTGGGCATGCTTACAGATGGCACGTTGGTTAGCGGAGCACTATCATGCAGCACTTCATCTGGCAGTACGCGGGACGTCAGTGCCGCAGGTGGCTGAACTTCGGGCTCGGCTTGAGCAACAGCTTGGGTCCGTGAAACCTCCGTTCACAAGCAAGCCCCCTATTGAAACATACGTGACCGACGATACTTGGGCGGAAGCGACTCTTGCCATAGCGCAGCGTGAGGTGAGTTCGCTGTTGATCATGCCCAAGCCCACGAATGCTGAAGTGGACCCAAATGTTAAGCAACTGCTCATGAACTCACAGTGTCCTATTTTATTGGTAGATTCTCAGCAGGTGGCTCTGCCAATCGCTAAGATTTTGATTCCATTGGATGGATCGGATTTTTCGTACCCGGCTATTTCTCAGGGAATAATTCTATCTCAAGATTTAGGTGCTGAATTGTCATTGTTGCATGCTGACACTTCACAGCCGGAGGAAGTCTCCAGTCAGCGGCAAGACTTAAAGGGCGTTATGAATCGGATTATCTGGCAAGATGTGAAACATGAATTTTTGTTGGACCAAGGGAGTCCCGTGTCAACGATTCTTCATCACGCAGCCGAGGATGCGATTGATCTCGTGATTATGACGATGCATCGCGTGAGTGCTCAGGATCAACAAAGTATTCCGAGTGTTACACTTGAAGTGCTGTCACAGTTAAGTTGCTCTCTGCTTGTATTGCATGCTTAGTCTTGTGTTTTTGAATGAGGTGGAAGGTCGATAGCATTAATATGAGCTGAAGCAGCACCATACTTGTAGACTAATTCCCCGCCACTATGTCCAGCTAAGGCCGCAAGAGCTAAATTTATTACAACTGCTATTGCAGCAGTGCCTTTGATTACAGGACCATATTTTTTATGAGGCCATAAGCCTGCAGTCAACAGCAGAACTAGCGCTCCTGAGACAATGACAAATAATTCGGCGCTTTCTTCATGATCTTCTATGACTTGTTCCTGTACCATTGTTTCGATTATCTCTTCGTCGTGTTCACCAGTTTCTAGTGCAAACAGACCAGAGCCAAACAGGGCCAGTTGAAAGAGAATTAAGACCCCCCATAATTTAGAGGAAACCCATTGCATGTGGATAGCAGCCCAAAGGCCTATGAGTAGAAAGGGCATGATGACTGCAATGCCGATTGGAATATGAACCACGGCAGGATGTAATGGAATATTAAACATGGTATTTTCCTTAATCGTTCAATGGTGCCATTTTGTCACGAACTTAGAAATTATTCCCAGGATAATCCTGATCGACGGTTGATAAGATAACAGCTTCGGGTAGTTTATTCATACTATTTTGTTAAACCTTTAAATGGTTTTTTGTGGGTTTCATTTCATTTATATAGAATAATTTTAAGCGTTGTCATTGGGAACTTGTCCTTTAAGGGATTTTTTCGTACTGCTGTTCTGCTATGATGTTTAATCAAATTGTTGATTGCGTTATGAAGACTTCTATTTTGATCTTATCGAGCCGTAACGCAGGTTCTGATGATATTTGTTTAATGTAGTAAGGGGCTATCAAACTTTAAAGGTAAACTTAATGGGGAATGATTCCAAACTTTATGCCTGGCAGCGCAACTTGCATGAGATTATCTTTGAAGCAGATACCCGTGCGGGCAAAGCTTTTGACCTACTGCTGATTTTCAGTATTCTTTTAAGCGTTTTGGCGGTAACGCTAGATAGCGTCGCCTCTATAAAGTTATCATATGGTGGCTGGCTTTATGGTGTAGAATGGTTTTTTACCATTATCTTTACTATTGAGTATCTTTTACGCATTTTGAGTATTGGCAAACCAATAAGATATATTTTTAGTTTTTTTGGAATGGTTGATTTATTGGCGGTCATCCCTACGTATTTAAGCCTGTTTGTTCCAGGTAGCCAGTATTTCATCGTTATACGTATTCTTAGGGTGTTGCGGGTTTTTCGAGTATTAAAACTTGTTCAGTATTTGAGTGAGGCTCAGGCTTTAAACAAAGCCTTATATGCAAGTCGACGAAAAATTATTATCTTTCTTTTTACTGTACTGACTTTAATCGTTATTCTGGGTTCATTGATGTATTTGGTGGAAGGGCCACGTCATGGCTTTACCAGCATCCCGCGGAGCCTTTACTGGGCGATTGTTACGCTTACAACTGTAGGTTATGGTGATATTGCACCGCAGACAAATCTGGGGCAAGCTTTGGCTGCACTGGTGATGGTACTGGGCTATAGTATTATTGCTATTCCTACTGGCATTGTGACCGTAGAGATGTCGCAAGTTTTTAAACAGGGAATAAATATCGGACAGTCCTGTCCACAATGTAGTGCTGAAGGGCATGCGGATGATGCTCATTTTTGTAAATATTGTGGTGCTAAGCTTTAATCTTATCTGAGAAGTTTTTCCGAATCATTCTTCTAACATTTGAATGGTATTCAAGAGTTCTTGTTCATTCGACGTCAATCGGTCTAGTTGTTTTTCAATATGCTCTTTTTCTAGAACGGATTTAGTCTCTTTCAAAGCCTCTTTCAACTTTTCTGCTGATGCTTGAATCTCTTCTAATTTACGCAGGAGATTTTCTTTAGATTCGGCTTCTTCAGCCTTATCAAAGATGATTCCTTCAGGCGACTCGTCATTTTGTTCAACTGCTTTGTCCAGGGCGGGGATGAACTTTTGATTGGCCTCAACCCTTTTCTGATTCATAAACGCAGGAGAAACAATTTCGATACCACTTTTATGCAATACATTTAGCATGCATGACCTTAATCGAGACCGTGCGGAGATCAGCGTTTTGACCTCTTCCAAAAATCCAGCAACGCGATAGGTGACTGAAAAATCCCCAAGCTCGAGAATTAAAACAAATGTTTCTTTTAGTTTGGCAGCTTCGCCAGCCTCTTTCAGCAGTTTTATTATTGTTATATGTGAGACGTCATACCCAAGAGAAACAGTCGCAGAGATAACCGTGCCAGAGGAACGCACCACAGTGACGGGATTTGTTACGAGGTAAAGATTTGGCAAGGTTGTTAAATCCCTATCTTCTGTTTGAATTTCTGTATGCAAGAGTCCTCGCTCAGATACGCGACCAAAATGATCACCGACGCGCACAAAGTCACCGGGTTGAAAGTTTTCGACTGCCCGCAACATGAAACCTGCCATGGCATTACCAACAAACGTGGTCGATGAAAGCGCAATGGCCGCTGTCGCCAAGAGCCCCAACAGACTTAAGAGTTGGCCTCTTGCTGTATCCCCGATAGGGAGAGCAAGAATCACTAAAACCACAGCAATAGCCGTCAGAACAAACATCAATAATTGGCGACCTAGTTGGTGCTCAGTGTGTGTGGCGCGCTTTCTTCGAAATAGAAGGTAGCGAAGAGTTAATAAAATAGTAACACTCGCGATAATAATGACTATGGGCGGCCACCAAGTCACAAAAAATCTTCCTATCGGATTAAATATAGACTCCATATTAATTTCTCACCTACTTATCATCTGAATCAATTCGTAATCACAACGTCTTGTTGAGTTTTTAAGCGCTCAGTTTCTAAATGTTGTTCCTGTTTCAATTGTTCTTCGATGGTTTTTTCTCCTCCAACCAGGGTGTTCAACACGACGGTAGCCACCAGGTCTCCGGTAACATTAATAGCTGTTCGGCTCATGTCGAGAATACGATCGACCCCCATCACTAAGGCAATGCCAGCAGTGGGGACACCGGCCGATGTCAATACCATTGCTAGAATAACAATCCCAACGCCGGGTGTTCCTGGAGATCCAATTGAAGCGGCCACAGCTGTGACGACAACCAAAATTAATGAGCCCAGGGATAAATCAATACCGAAAACTTGGGCTAAAAATATTGTGACCACCCCTTGATAAAGTGCGGTCCCCGTCATGTTAATGGTTGTCCCCAAAGGAATAACAAATTGAGAGATAGAGGGGCGTACGCCTAGCTTTTCTTCGGCGGTCTTCATGGAAAGAGGCATGACGGCTGCTGAGCTTGATGTTGAGAAGGCCAGTAGCTGCACTTCTCTGAGTGACCGAATAAAATGCAGGAGTTTCTGTTTGGAAAAAACTAAGATCACCCCAAAATAAACCCCAAGTAATAAGCTAAGCCCAAGCAGTACGGTCATGACATAAACCGACATACCGATTAAGGCATCAAAACCGATTTTTGACGTGAGTTGGGCCATGAGTCCAAAAACGGCATAAGGGGCTAAATGCATGGCCCAACGGACAATCGTCATACAAACCTCTTGTAATGAACCTAAGAGATCTAAGAGAGGTTTTGATTGAGTTGGTGCTAATGATAGCAGGGCAATCCCTACAATAATGGCAAAAAGCACGATCTGCAGCATATCCAAATTGAGCATCGCCCCAATGGGATTTTTTGGGATCAAATCAATGATGCGAGTGGTAACGGCAATATCGCTACTGATAGTATCTTGAACAATTGAAGGAGAGGTGCTGGTTAAAATTCCCTTAATTTGGTTGGGATCAATAAAGTGTCCGGGTTGAATCAAATAAGCTAAGCTAATGCCCAAAACAATGGCCACAATGGTTGTCAAGATGAAGAATAAAGCCGCATAAAAACCTAATTGTTTTAGTTGCTGGATGTTTTCGCCGGCTACTAAGCCACGGATTATAGAGGCCACGACCAAGGGAAGCACAATCATTTGGATGAGACTCAAGAAGATTTGACCTGGCAGAGCTAGCCAATTGCCAAGAGTTATGGCTGTTTCATGAGGCACCCAAGCTATTGAAGGGCCCAATAAGATACCGGCTACAATCCCGAGGGTCATTCCAATAAGCACCTTGAGCCAGAGCCGGCCCTCGATCAAGGACGTGAGGGAGTGGCTCAAATATTTAAGAGAACGTGGATGTAAATATTGGATGGACGAAAATTTAATTTTCATTATTTTGATTCCTTTAAAAAGCTATTTAATGTTTCTTTCATAAAGAACGAGCCTTTTCTAATCGAATACTTCCCGCTATTACTAAGGCAGCTCCTACTAAGGTGATTTCTTTAAGAAGATATTGCCCTTGTACCGTAGGTAGAAAAATTGATTCTAAAAAACACTCATTGTAATGATAATATAGAGCTAGAAAGGTGCCTGGTAAGCGGACAAGTAAAAGCAAAATGGCTAATCGCAAGAAACGATGATAAAATAATGCCAAACCCATAACTATTTCCCAGTACCCTAAAAAAGGCACGAAAATATCAGGATCAAACCAGTAGACACTCTTTGCTATAATGGAACTCGCCGAAAGATTACCTGTAACTTTTAACAAACCAAACCAAACAAAAATAACGCCCAACAACACTCTTTCCCAAAAATGACCCCACTGAGATACCCGAGGTAAAATACTAGTCTCAATAAAAATAATTTTATTCTTTAATTTACTTCCGCGTCCCTTCTGAATTTGAGGCATTTTATTTTTACCTTAATTTGTAGTAAGGAGAATAGGCCCTTGCGAGGAATTTTTCATTTTATCTGTAATGGCTACGGCTTTATCATAGAAATTGGCTAATCGGGAAGAGGGGGCACCGCAGTGGCTAAAAAAAACTTCTTTGGGGATCCAGTTTGACGGGTCTTTTAAATTATTCTTCGCGGGTTTCATTTAATTTCTGCGGGTTCACATTCCAGGCCGAGCTGTAAGCTTCTGGCGATCAGGTGACTTTTGGCTTTGTATTGCTCCACAATATCTTCTGTATGGAGGCTTCTAGCGGTTTCTTCAAACAGTACCAGCCATCTATCAAACAAGTTGGTATCAAATTTAGGCAGGGCTTTATGTTTTTGCATCGGGTTGCCGCGGTAGTGACCTGAGTTGAGCATGGTGGCAGACCAGAAAGCATACATTTTTTCTAAATGAGGTTGCCAGGCCTCAGTGCTGGTGCCGATGGCCTGCTCAAAGATAGGTTTTAGTTGCGTATCTTGTCGTATCTTATCGTAAAAGTTATCGACGATACGTTTGATAGAAGCTTCAGAGATTTGGTTTTCTTTGTCATTCATAGTAAGCGCTTTCTAGAGAACTCACTTCATTTTCATGGCTTCAACAACTTCAATTCATACCTTTTAAAAATTTGAAGAGATCACTCTCTGTAGAAAGAATAAGTATTGTATCTTTATCAATAATGGATTTGTAGGACTGCATGGTCCGTGTGAATTCATAGAATTTCACAGCTTCACGACTCTGGTTGTAAGACTTCGAGTATATTTCAGTTGCTTTTGCATCTGCGACGCCTCGGATCTCTTCGACCTGGCGATAGGCTTCAGACTGGATCTTGTTTAGGTCGCGTACACGATTGCCACGGATCCTAGCTGCCTCGCCGTTACCTTCTGACAGAAAGCGTTCCGCGATCTGTCGCCGCTCACTAATCATTCGATCGTAAATCTTTGGACGAACGCTTTCATTGTAGTTGATTCGCTTGAACCGAATATCGAGCAATTCGATACCGAATACTCGGACTTTCTCCGCAGCAGCAGAAAAAATCTCTTGCTCAACCAGTTTGCGCCCCTTGTGAATCGGCACGAGTGTTCCCATATTTAGTTTTTTTTCTGCATCGGTTAAAAGGGTATCCCTTAGCGGTACGCGACCCTTAGTCGTTCGAATGATCTCTATTAACTCATGTTTGGCGACCGCGTTTCGAGTCTCACTGCCTAAAATGTCATCTAGCCGAGATTGGGCACTACGTTCATCGCGGAGTCGTAGAAAGTATTGTAGGGGATCGGTAATCCTCCAACGAGCGAAGAGGTCAACCGAGATATAGAGCTTGTCTTTGGTCGGCATATCCGATGGACGGCCGTCCCACTCAAGCACCCGTTTATCAATTGGGTTAACCTCCTGGATGAAGGGCAACTTGATTTTTAGACCAGCCGTAGTGATAGGGTCACCGACAGGCTTGCCAAATTGAGTGATAATCACTTGTTCGACTTCGTTTACCGTATAGATTGCACTTATTAAAACGTACATTCCGATGACTAACACAGCAGAAAAAATTATTTGTTTAATTTTATTCATGATTGCCAGACTTTCCAAGGTTGATTTCCTTCTTGGGTGTCGAATCAAGATTCAGCAATGGAAGGATATTGCGTGTCTGTTCGTCAACGATGATTTTAGAGCGAATACCCGGCATAACATCTTGTAGGGTTTCAATATAAATGCGACGGCGAGTTACCTCTGGAGCCTTAATGTATTCGGATAATAAGGCATTAAACCGGGCAACATCACCTTGGGCCTCATTGATGCGTTTGAGTCGATAGCCGTCAGCCTCACGGATTCGCTGATCCTTTTCACCTTCAGCCAGCGGAATGACTTTATTGTAATCACGCCTGGCTTCATTAATTAACTTTTCTTTCTCCTGTTGTGCTTGATTCACTTCGTTGAATGACTCTTGTACTGGCCGGGGCGGATTGATATTTTTTAATTGGACCTGATCGATGCTAATTCCCATTGCATATTTAGTGGAAAGTGCTTGCATCTTAGTCAGTGCCTCTGTTTCAATTTCTTGTCTACCGATGGTAATCACTTCGTCTACGGTGCGATCACCAACAACTTCTCTCATGACGGATTCGGAAACATAACGGAGTGTTTCAGCTGGTTCGCGAACCTCAAAAAGAAATTTAACAGGATCTGAAATACGGTATTGAACGACCCATTCGACTAATGCGGCGTTTAGGTCGCCCGTTACCATCTGCGTTTCTTGACTTGTGTCATGAGGACGAGGACTTTGGTGCGAATCTCTGGCACCTGGGGTCGTGAATCCAAATTCCTGTTTCAATTGCCGTTTGACAGGAACTATTGTCGCCGTATCTACACCCAGTGGTAATTTAAAATGTAAGCCCGGAGGTATCTCCTTTAGGTATTTCCCAAAACGTTGGACGACAGCAACAGAGTCACTTGGTACAGTGTAATAGGATGTCCATAGACCCAGGCCTAACAAGAGGAGAACTGCAACAACGACAACTTTGCCCATTCCACTTTTCTTTAAGAATTGATTGAAACGATCTTTCCCTTGCTGAACAAGTTTTTCTATATCGGTATTTCCTTTACTATAGCCCTGTTGTGGCATCGAAGTATTCCTCTTTTTTGTTCATTTTCATAGGTACTCAAGCTTCTTTTACTGCTTCTACATCTTTGTTGTTGAAATTGTCAGTGCTTTTCTTAAAAAATATAGTGGGCCACTTCTACCAACAACGACCACCTCATAAACTCACTTTCTCTTTTATTTAAAGAGGTGTGCAAACCTCTGATTGTGCGTCAAGACTTTGATTAGTGCGACACTTATTCTTAGACGAGTCTATTTATTTGATCGTGTGTGATATGAAATGAAAAAGCCATTCCAGATACTCTCTGAAATGGCTTCTCCACCTCATTGGCGCGCCCACCAGGATTCGAACCTGGGACCCCAAGCTTAGAAGGCTTGTGCTCTATCCAGCTGAGCTATGAGCGCATTTAGAACAACTTAGCGAGGTACGAGCTTAGTTGTTCTTATGTCCTCCGTAGCTTTAGCGTAGGAGGACTTGTTTCGGTTTATTTCAATAAATTTGCATAAATCTCGAAAACAGATCCATTTTATAAGGGAAATCTCTCCACTAGACAAGTTTTCCACTTCGATGTAGTAAAGGTCGCCTGTTGGGGAGTAGTATAGCCCTATACATATGGTGTCCATAGTTCAGTTGGTTAGAACGCCTGGTTGTGGTCCAGGAGGTCGTGGGTTCGAATCCCACTGGACACCCATTCTTTAAGTGCCTATGCACATCTTACTCCGCATCATAACAGCCCCATTCTATTGGTTGGCTCATCTTATTGCTTTCACTGGCATGGGCTTGCTGATTTATGAAGGCGTTCAGTGGTATCAATCGGGTGCTTGGACTCCCTTGTCGTTGAATGATGCTCTATGGAAGGCCAATTGGCTGCTGCCTTATACCTTATATGATTGGTTGAATGCCCCTTCATCTCTGGTGGGGCTTAATAAAATAGTTATCTTGTTATTGCAGCGCTTGCCGGCGGGATTGATTTTTACTGGGCTGGGCCTGGTGATTATTTGGATTTTAAAACCCATGGCAGCGCGTTCGCAAATGCGTCCGGCTATTCAAGCTGAAGTGACCACTCCTACGCCGATGCCCCATCAACCTGATGAGTCAGAGCATAAACAATCCCAGGGTTGATTTAGGGTGCCGGTGGTATTTGGCTGTAGGCCGCTGGTGGCTGTGAGCGACGTTTAAAAATCTCATCTAACATTGGTTTGTAAAAACGTTCTCTGAGTCTATGGACAAGGGGCATGAAGGGGCTGACTCGTGAAAGCGGTCGTCGCAGCTGTATAGCGGCATCCCAATGAGGGCTGGCATTAGCCTCATGGTCATCGTTTATTTTGTGTAAGCGAATAGATAACGCGGCTCTTGCTGGGGACTTATCATGTCGCCGTAGCTCAGAGCGTAATAAGATTTCATCCATTTGGTTATTCATGCCTACAGGCGATAAAAAGCGACCGCGATGTTGTTTGATCGGATAATAAGATGCGTTGCTGCTGGTACGGTATTGAAATGAACCTAGCTCGTGGGGAGCAAATTGTGTTGATCGATAAACAAGTGTGGCCATGGCCAGTGCTGTTTCTACAGCGCGCTCAAAAGATGTGGTGCGGCCTTTAATGGTATAGCCGTCTGTGCAAACGGGAAGGTGATCTAAACCTAATAAAATACTTTGACTGATGGCGACGGATGACGTGCCTAAGGTGTAGGTATAGCGAGTGAGTTCAAGGTTGGGGGTTTCAATGGCCAAGGTACGCTGTGGATCAATGCTACGAAACATAGCATGGGTAACAATACCTGCTGTGTGCTTGGCTTTAAGTGAAGTAAGTTCCCAAGGGGTGCCGCGATCGCTACTTGTTGTATCAATATTAAAGGGTAATTGAATATCAGCGCCTTCCTGCAAAGCATGGAGTTCACCGACTTCACTCATGGCTAAGGCTGTAAAAGTGTTGATAGCTAGGGCATGTTCTTGCGAATTGATGAGTAAGCTTTCATCGCTAAATCCACACGGGCCATAAAGTGTCCCGCTTTCTGGACAAGGGTGAAAGGCTCGCAGTGCGACGGGAGTTAAAGCTGAAAATGTGAGGCCGGATAGTAAGGTCACTTAAGGGTCGCTCACTTCTGTTTGATTGACTAGTTTCATTAAAATGAAAGGTGCCGCAAATAGCGCTAATACCGTATTACCGCACAGTTCCCAGTCATGATGAATAATCCCCAACCCGAAAGCGACGCCACAGAGGGCTACGACAGCTGATAGAATAGCTGTGACACTTTTATACCAGCTGCGTTTAAAAGTGATGCGGCTGTTAATATTAAAGTACATCAGTGAGGTACTAAAACTGAAGACGGCCACAAATAGAATATACTGATACCCTGAAGTCAGTTGCGTTTGCCACGCCACCACACAACTACCAATCAAGGCCATCAAAAATGATGGGCAGATCAATGGCGCTACTTCAAATAAGGAAGCGCGCTGATTTTCCCAGTAATCCCGCATGCCGCAGTTGGTATCGGAAATGTGGTCGAAAAGTTGCGAGTTCATAAACATTTGAAATTACTGACGTTTTTTGAGATACTCGCGCACGTTGGAGCCAGTTAGTTTTATTTTCCAGCGAATCCCTTTTTTAAGGAGCTTATCTGTTCATAAGGAGTGGTAGACGATGCCTAAAAAGAAAATTGCCTTAGTGGCGCACGACAATGAAAAGCAAGATTTGCTCGATTGGGTTGAGACGAATCGTGACAGCTTAATGAAGCATGAATTAAGTGCCACGGGAACCACTGGTCGTTTGATCGAAAAAAAATTAGGAATAGATGTAAAGACCTTCCGCAGTGGTCCCTTGGGCGGCGATCAACAGATTGGCGCTGAGATAGTCAATGGCAATGTTGACATCTTGATTTTCTTTTGGGACCCCTTGCAGCCACATCCCCATGACCCGGATGTAAAGGCTTTATTGCGGATTGCCGTGGTTTGGAATGTGCCCGTGGCATGTAACCGCTCATCGGCAGACTATTTGGTCTCTTCGCCACTTTTTGACGAACCCTATGAACGCACTCAACCAGATTATGATGCTTATGGGGCCCGCCGTCTGCCTGTCAAATAATTGATCTTTATCAGAATTTCCCTTTCCTTTTAGCGGTTAAATAGGCTAGTCGGCCTGAGACTTTTTAAAAAGGAACGATTATGTCGATGAGAAATTTAGCGATTATTGCCCACGTTGATCACGGAAAAACTACCTTGATTGATGGTCTGTTTAAGCAGGCGGGTTTATTTCAAGCCCATCAGCAAGTAGATGAGCGCATTATGGATTCCGGTGATATCGAAAAAGAACGTGGCATTACCATTACTGCCAAGAATGCTTCTTTTGACTGGAAAGAGGCTCATGTGAATATTGTGGATACCCCTGGCCACGTTGACTTTGGTGGTGAGGTCGAGCGTGCTTTGTTTATGGTGGATGGCGCCTTATTATTGGTGGACGCCGCAGAAGGCCCTTTGCCGCAGACACGCTTTGTCCTGCGTAAAGCGTTAGAGCGCGGGACTAAGATCATCGTTGTGATCAATAAAGTGGATCGCCCGGATGCGCGGATTGATGAAGTAGAAGAAAAACTTTTAGAGTTATTCTATGATTTGGCAGTTTCTGATGACCAAGTAAATTACCCTATTTTTTATGCCAGTGCTAAAGAAGGCTGGGCAAGTAAAAGCAAAACAGAAAAAACTGAAGATTTTACACCCTTGCTCGATGCGATTGTAGAATATTTACCCGCGCCGGACGTCAAAGCCGAGGATCCCTTTCAACTGATTGTTACCAATCTCACTTATAGTTCTTTCTTAGGACAAGTGGCTATTGGCCGGATTGAAGCGGGTGCTGTGAAAGAAGGTGAACGGGTTGTTTTGATCAATGAAGATCATGAATCAATACCTTTTACTGTGACAGCGTTAGAAGCGTTTTCGGGTCTGAGTACAGAACGCGTTAAAAAACTCGAAGCCGGTAACATTGCTTTACTGGCCGGTGCACAGGCTCCCAAGATTGGTGATACCATCACCACGCAAGAGCACAATATTCCCTTGCCACGGATTCATGTGGACCCTCCTTCAGTGGCGGTGCGTATTTCAGTCAATACTTCACCCTTTGCCGGGCAAGAAGGGGAGTATGCGACGAGCCGTAAATTAGAAGAATTATTGCAAAAGGCCTGTCTGAATAATGTGGCCTTAAGTTATGAGCAAACCGAATCCCCAGAGGTTTTTCTACTGAAAGGGCGCGGTGAATTACAGATTGTTATTTTATTAGAAGAGCTGCGTCGTGAAGGCTATGAGATGATGGTCGGACGCCCAGAAATTATTCTCGTCGAACAAGATGGCCAAATGATGGAACCCGAAGAGCATATGGTGATCGATATTCCTGATGATCGCGTAGGTATTGTAACAGAAATGTTATCGCAACGTGGTGGTCGGATGGAAATGATGGAAAATATGGAAGGGTCACAGCGTGTGCGGTTGACTTTTGCTATTCCCGCCCGTGGTCTGATTGGTATCCGTTCACGGATGCTTACGGAAACTCGTGGTGAAGCCATCTATTCAAGTTCTTTTGAGAAATATATTCCTTATCAAGGTAAGCGTTTTAGCCGTATGAATGGCGCTATGGTTTCCGATCGGACAGGTGTGACCGCGCAGTACGGTCTCTTCAATCTGCAACCTCGTGGTAAGTTGTTTGTACGCGAAGGGATGCGGGTTTATGAAGGGATGATTGTTGGTGAGTTTAATAAACAAAATGATTTGAATGTGAATGCGGCCAAAGAAAAGAAGCTGACCAACGTACGTGCTTCGGGCAGCGATGATTCTACCAAACTAACGCCCATTAAAGAGATGGAATTAGAATTTGCGTTAGAATGGATTGACGAAGACGAGTGGATGGAAGTGACGCCTGAGAATATTCGCATGCGCAAAGATGAATTGCGTACGAATATGCGTAAGGTTGTGCGCAAGTAGGAGCGTATTGCAATACGCCCTTACAGTGTTCCAATTAATACAATTTTTTCTTGTCGCGATAATTTTTTGATTTCCGCTTCGCGCTTAGAAGCACTAGAACGATCTGGATGTGGTTCTTGAAAAACAATCCGTTTAGGTTGTGAACGTTGAAAGAATTTGGCGCCTTTAGTACCACTTAAATGCTCCTGAAAACGACGCGTCACGTCTGTGGTGATTCCGGTATAAAGCAGTCCTGAAACCGTCTCAATCATGTACACATGCCATGAAGATTCTGCTTTGCTCATGGTCTATGCTTATCCGTCGAAACCCCTTTAATGACAAGCAAATAGCGGATTCGGGAAGCTCCTGTATTGTATGCACTTGGATGCAGAAAAGCCCTTTTTCACCAGGTTTCGCAAGGGTTGCAAGGCAACTTCCTGGCAGCACTGGCGATGATTTGGGTGTGAGAGTTCTTTAGGAATAATCCTAAACCAAGGGAGAGAGTTGATGAGTTTATTTGCCATGTCACCTGCGGCGTCGCTGACGACCGCATCTTTGCTTGCTTCAAGTTCTAATTTATTAATCGGCGGTATGGATGACCCCGCGATGGGGACTGCGGTTAGTGATTCTGATTATTCATTGCGCGTCGGTCCCAGCCTGATGAGTATTACCGGTGGGGGCTCTATTGGTGGCGGCGGTTCAGTGAATCCCCGCGCGGCAATGCAACATCTTTTTGGTGGTGAGGTACCGACATCAGGTAGCCAAATTCAGAGTATTGTCCAGACCCATGGCTTGCTCCCAAGTTTAGAGCGAGGAACGCTTTACGTGACGCGTGACCAAATTGCTGGATCGCCGTTGCCAAGAATGAATACTTTATCGATGTTGCCAGTTTCACCTGAACAACTCTTTCAGCGCATGGGTCAGGTCAATGATTGGGATCAAACCATCCCAAATTTCATTTCTTCGCGTGGGACAGCAACGCAGGACCCAGAAGTGATTCTTCAGGAAGCTGTCATGGACGCAGAATCTGCCGGCAATTTTCATTATCGCTTAGCGGTGAGAAGTAGCACCATTGATGATGGATTTATGATTGTCTGGAGTTTGAGTACCGGCAGAGATGCCTTGGATCCGAAGTCCGTGCAGCGCCGTGCCAAACCAGTTGACAAGAATGATGGGCTGCAGATTTTCACTGAAGTTCCAGGTCAGCCCGATAAAACACTGATGCTGTATCAAGTACACTTAGTGCCCAAAGCCGGTCGTTTGCAACGCGCCTTTATGAGGATGGCGGCACCGATTATTGAGGCGCTGACTATGCGCAATTTCCCGAAGGCTAAGCAGGCGATGGCCAACCGTGCGGTAGATCCAACATGGACCTTAAGTCGCGGTGATAATCCTTCTGGAATGAACTATACACTGAAGCGGGTTTAAAAGCGCTGCAATCTTAAGTGCTTGAATTATAGTATGAATTCTTGCGCAACTTTCTTCCGAAATCGGCGATAGAAGCAGGAAGGAAGGGATGCCATGTTTTTAAATGCGATCAATACCAGTCAAGCGATGCTGGGGGCTTCTAGCTTATTAGCCAGTGTTACGAGGCCTACGGATCTTTTGCAAGTTCATGATCCGATAGCTGTGCCTGACCCTAGTCGGCGGCTTCGGCTAATGATTGAAGGCGGGGGTACGATTGGTGGTGGTTCGGCTCCTACAAGCAATCCTTTGGCACAAATTTTTGCAAATAGTACGTCTCCTACACGAGGCAGTGTTATTGTGGATGCCGTAGCAGCTCATGATTTGTTGCCCAGCCTTGAAGCCGGCACTATCCATGCGTGGATTGAACCCGTTGAGGGTGCTATTATGCCGCGCTTTAATACTTTATCGCTCTTACCAGTCGATTATCGCGCGCTGATGCGTCGGATGTTAGCTATTGATCAGTGGTCTGAATGGATGCCAAACTTTGAGCGATCTCAGACG
This sequence comes from Deltaproteobacteria bacterium, assembly GCA_021772655.1. Lineage (GTDB taxonomy): Bacteria > UBA10199 > UBA10199 > 2-02-FULL-50-16 > JAJFLM01 > JAJFLM01. Next base: position 2,304 of record JAJFLM010000369.1, on the reverse strand, counting down.
ACAGAAATGATTGATCTTAATACCTATGTGCAGGAAGCGAAGACAGCTGCTGAGGTGAGACACTTTCATTACCGTGTGTTGGTAAAGAAAACATCTATTGAGGGCGGAGAACAAATTGTTTGGCATCTTCATCAAGATGATGATTTTCAAATTGATGAAGGTCATTCTGCTTTAGCCACTAATTCCGGATCGTGGACTTTTATGCCGGTGCCAGATAATCCACAACATACTTTAATGGCTTATCAAATTCACATGGACATAGAAGCCAATGCTATCGTTCAAGCCTTTATGGGAGCGACACGCATGTTGATTGAAAGAGTTGTCCTTAATAAATTTCCTGAAGTGGTTCAAGCGATGGCAAACCGTACCAAAGATCCTAAATGGGTCCAAGCACGTGGGACCAATCCGTCTGAAATGACTTATACCATGAATGTTATTAGGTAGTCATCGCACGGCTTGATCCCCAATAAGTGACTGACTTGTCATGATATTTTTGATTATGTGACGCGGATTGAGACGTATGAGTTAATTGCGCTTAGAAAACACAACCAACAGTCCTGCTACAATCAGCGCAATGGGCCAAAATCCAATGCCATTTTCCCCTAACATCTTGTCGAAATGAAAGAGCACTCCTAAAATTGTCAGAATGATAGGGGTGCTCCATGACTGCCAGGGTTTCTTTAAGATGATGGCATCTACAATCATTGCCACTGACAGGACAAATAAAATGCCGGGCCACCAATATTCTGTGATGGTCAGGACACCAAGACCGATGAGGATGAGCCCATGGAAAGTTCTCAAATAATAGTTCTGTGCAGAGGGCATAGTTAAAGCTTAAACAGCTACCCCACCTTTGGCAATGGCAAAGCTTCCTTGCTTTACCTGGGCGATAGAATCCTGTTAAAGGCTCTTGATGGGCTACCGAAATCTCCAAAGCTGCGTTGTAGACTTAGAGCGCACCCAACAACTGATTCGGATTGATACGGAATTGGATCCCAATCTTGAGATAGGAGCCGTGCAACGTCGCGTCTACCAGGTGGGTGGTCCGGCACTGCTGTTTACGCGCGTCAAGGGCAGCTGTTTTCCAATGCTGGGGAACCTGTTTGGGACCATGGCACGGGCGCGTTATTTGTTTCGGGATACTTTGGAGACAGTTGAAAAGCTAGTCACTCTCAAGACAGCTCCCGAGCAGGCTTTAAAGCACATGTTTGATTATATGGGGGTTCCCAAAGCCGCTTGGCATCTACGTCCTAAAAAAGTTTCGCGTGGCCCTATCATGGCGGGGCTTTGCCAGTTGAGTGATTTACCGCAGTTAATCAGTTGGCCCAAGGACGGTGGGGCTTTTGTTACGCTGCCCCAAGTTTATTCTGAGCATCCTGAACAGCCCGGTTTTGCTAAGTCAAATTTAGGAATGTATCGTATTCAAATTTCGGGGAATGATTATCAAACTAATGCAGAGGTGGGACTGCATTATCAAACTCACCGCAGTATTGGGGTGCATCACGAGGCCGCGTTGCGTACGGAGCAGCCCTTTCGGGTGAATATTTTTATTGGTGGGGCACCCGCGATGACTTTAGCAGCCGTGATGCCTTTGCCTGAAGGGATGAGCGAGTTGGCTTTTGGTGGTGTGTTGGGTGGGCATCGGATTCCGATGGTGAAGAATAGTGATGGAGCCTTACCGCTTTATGCAGAAGCCGATTTTTGTATTCAGGGGACCGTGATTCCCAATAAGTTGCTACGCGAAGGCCCGTTTGGAGATCATTTGGGTTATTATAGTTTAGAGCATGATTTTCCGGTGTTAAAAGTAGAGCAAGTTTATCATCGCAAAGACCCGATTTGGCTCTTCACAACCGTGGGTCGGCCTCCACAAGAAGATACGGTTTTTGGTGAGTTGATTCATGAACTCACAGGACGCTTGATTCCTGATGTTCTTCCTGGAGTGAAGCAAGTGAATGCGGTGGATGCCGCAGGAGTCCATCCCTTGCTGTTGGCCATTGGCAGTGAGCGCTATACGCCCTATCAAGGATCAGCGCGTCCCCAGGAAATCTTGACACAAGCCAATGCAATTTTGGGTCAAGGGCAACTGTCCTTGGCGAAGTATTTATGGATTAGCAATTATCAAGATAATCCGGAACTTAATGCGAATGATGTCCCGGCATTTTTTCAACATATTTTAGAGCGGGTTGATTGGAGTCGTGACCTGCATTTTCAAACCAAGACAACAATCGATACTTTAGATTATTCGGGGAGCGGTTTGAATGAAGGTTCTAAGTTAATCATTGCGGCGGCAGGTTCCAAGCAACG
>JAJFLM010000368.1 GCA_021772655.1 Deltaproteobacteria bacterium | reverse complement strand
TCGAGGGCCTCGTCGATGTCGTCGACCGAGAAGGCGACGCGGTGCATGCCGATCTCGTTAGGTTGCGTGGGCTCCGCCTCGATCGCGACGGGATGGATGTACTCGAAGAGCTCGAGGCGACCGTTGCCGTCTGGCGTCTGGAGCATGGCGATGTTGGCGTGGTTGCCGTCGAGGCCGACGGCGGTGTCCGTCCACTCTCCACTGACTGTGTCCCGGCCCAGGACGGTCAGCCCGAGATCGGTAAAGAACGCGATCGTCGCTTCAAGGTCACGGACGGCGATGCCGACGTTCTCGAGCTTGATGGGCATGCCTTGCACGTTACTGAGCCGAGCCGACCAACATGGCAGGCCGCGTACGACCCGGTGCTCACTTTGTCGCGGACGCGACCAGCAGCTCGCAGGGACCGACGAAGCCGTCGCCGGTCTCGAACCTGGTCAGCGCGGCGGTGATCTCCTCCCAGACCCCTGGGCGGTCGGCCTCCGGCACGCCGGCCAGCATCTGGTGCAGCGCGCCGAACGATTCCCGCTCGAACCGGACGCATTCCGCCGCCGATTCCAGCCGGACCGGGGAGGGAACGGTCTCGACCGCCACGTCGCGGAACCCGGCGCTGGTCAGCAGCGTTTCGAGCACGCCCGGTTGGCCGAGGCTGAACGGTCCGGGCTGGCCCGGAGCGGGCGGCGGCAGCTGCGCCCGGGTGCGAATGATCGACACTGGGATGGAGAAGAACTCGTTGCGCTCGGGTGTGGAGTAGACGATCGTCGACACCCGGCCGCCGTCGCGCAGCACCCGCCGCCAGTTCTGCAGGGCGAGCCGCTGATCGGGCAGGTAGATCAGCCCGACCCGGGAGATCACCGCGTCGAACGCGCCGTCGGGCACCCCGTCGAGGACCTCCCCGTCGGTCTCTGCGGTCTGCACACCGCTGCAGCCCGCCTCTGCCGCGACCTTGGCCGCGTAGGTGAGGATCGTCGGGGAGATGTCCGTGGCCAGGACCCGGCCCGACGACCCGGCCCGCCGCGCCGCCGCCAGGGTCTGCCCGCCCGCACCGGCGGCCACGTCGAGCACGGCGGAACCGGAACGGACGCCGGCCCCGTCGAGCATCCGGTCGGTGGCGGGACCCAGCCAGTCCTCCAGCAGCGGGCCCCACCGGTGCCAGGCCGCGGCGGCCTCCTCCCACTGGTGCCGGGTCGTCGTCTTGTACTGGATCGGGTCGAACGCCATGTCGCCGCCTCCTGCGGGATCGGGTGCCGTCACCTGTTGGGCGCCAGATCGGCGGCGTCGGCCGGAAGATTCGGTCTGGCGGTTCGCGGTCTGCGGGCCACAATGGGGCGGTGGACCGCGTCGATGAGCTGATCGGGCGCGCCGAACTCACCGAGCGGCTCACCGGGCTGGTCGAAGCGGCCTGGGCCGGGGCCTGCCCGACGGCGTTGGTGTCGGGTCAGGCCGGGATCGGCAAGACCGCGCTGCTGCGCGCGTGCGCGGCGCGGGCCGCGGCCGCCGATGCCGTCGTCGGGTGGGGCACCTGCATCAACGCCGTCGACGCGCCGGGCTACTGGCCGTGGACCCAGCTGTTCGCCTCCATCGCGGCCGCGATCGGTGCCGAGCGCGCGCGGGAGATCGCCGGAGCGGACCTGCCACTGCTGCGGACGATCTCGCCGCTGTTCGGTGAGCCGGTGTCGGCCGACGACGACTCCGAGCGGGCCCGCCTGCTCAGCATGGACGCCACCACCCGGTGGTTCGCCACCCTGTCGGAGGCCGGCCCGGTACTGGTGGTGCTGGACGATCTGCACTGGGCGGACGGGTCGTCGGTCCAGCTGCTCGAATTCGTGACCAGAATGCCCCACCGCCGGGGTCTGTGTGTGCTCGGCGCGTACCGCCACGACGAGATCGCGCAGCGGATCCGTGACCGGCTGGGCGCACTCGTCGCGCAGGTGGAGCACGTGCCGGTCGGAACGCTCGACGCCGGCGCGGCCTGCGAGCTCGTCCGCCGGGTTGCCGGACCGGGGGTGACCGAGCCGACCTTGGACCTCATCCACCGCCGGGCCGGGGGGCACCCGTTGTTCACCCGGCAGCTGGCCCTGCTGACCGCCTCGGGCCGGGTCGACGACGTCCCGGACGCCGTCCGTGAGGCGATCGAGCGGCGGCTGCGGCGACTCCCCGAACGAACCCGGGCCCTGCTCGAGGTCGCGGCGGTGCTCGGGTTCACCTCGCTGCCGGACGTCCTGGCCGCCGTCCTCGAGTGGCCGGTCACCGACCTCGCCGAGGTGGTCCGTCCCGCCCTCGACACGGACGTGCTGGTGGCCGGCGAGTCCGGGTTCAGTTTCACCCACGACCTGCTGCGGGAGACACTGCTGGACCGCATCGACGCGGCCCGGTTACCGGCGCTGCACCGGGCGGCGGGCGCGGCCTTGGCGGCGCGGCAGGCCAGGGCAGCGGATGTGCCGCCGTCGGCGCCGGCCGGGCATTTCACGGCCGCCGTCGCCCTGGACGGGACGTCGCGGGCCACCCGGTGGACGCTCGCCGCCGCGGCGGCCGACCGGGCCGCGTTGGCCTTCGCCGAGGCCGCCGCGCGGCTGAGCCGGCTACGTGGCGCGGTCGCCGACGCCGGCATCCGCCTGCCGGACCCGGACCTGGTGGACGTCCTGCTCGTGGAGTCCGACTCCCTGGCCCGGTCGGGGCGGTCCGTGGACGCCCGCGGTTTGCTGCGGCTCGCCCGCGATGTGGCCCGGCGCGGCCCCGACCCGGAGCGGATCGCGCGGGTGGCTCTGGCGACTGCCCAGCTCGGGTCGCGCTTCGCCGCGCGCCGGGACGAGGTGGTCGGCGAACTGGAGGGGGCCCTCGACGCGGTGGCCGGTGTCGATGCGGTGCTCGAGGCCCGGGTGTCCGCCACGCTCGCCCGCGAACTCGCGCACTCGGTCGCCGAGGACCGGCCCCGGGCCGGTCCGCTCAGCGTCCGGGCGCTCGAACTCGGGCGGCGCGGCGGTGACCCCTCCACCATCGCGGCCTGCCTGCTCGCCCGGCACGACGTGCTCTGGACCCCCGGGGTAATCGCCGAGCGGGTGGCGATCGCCGCGGAGATCGAAGCCGTCGCCCGGGACTGCGGGGACGACGAGCTGCACGCGCAGGGCCTGTTGCTGCGGGCCAACGCGCTGCTGGAACAGGGCTCCAGCGCCTTCGAGGCCCCGCTCAACGCCTGCCTGGACATCCTCGAGCGGCTGGACCAGCCCCGGCACCGGTATACAGCGGCCACCCGGCGGGCCTGCCTGGCGCTGC
>JAJFLM010000367.1 GCA_021772655.1 Deltaproteobacteria bacterium | reverse complement strand
AACAATTTGTATTTAGGAGATTGCCGCGACGCTATCGCTTCTCGCAATGACAACGAGTTTCTTTAGCCATTTAATTTTGGCAGCAATTTCGGCAGCAATGCAGCAATCCGCTGCTGTGCTTGCTTGGCTTGCGAACCTAATTTAGGCAATTCCACCATGGCACTGGGATTGCGCGCCATATAACTCAACACGCGACGCTTAGAGATTCTTTTTTGCCGGTCGAGAAATTCACTGGGGTCTGGCACCCGTTCATGGGCGCTATCTAAAATCACCCGCAGAACAACAAAGGGTAATTGTTTTTCCTGACAATAAGCCGCTAGGCTAGCACTTTCCATATCAACAGCAATCGCTTGGTATTGTTGGGCCGCCGCTTGCTTCAGGGCCGGCGTGGTCAAAGCCTTCTCACTGGTCAACAGACGCCCTTCCATCGTATTGGGATCCTCTGCCAAAAACTGACGACACATCCGCACTAATGCTGGATCTGAAGCCCAAGCCGACCCATTCACCCCGGATTGACGAACTTCTGTCGTCAGGACAATATGCCCCGTCGCCAAATGGGGGTCTAAGGCACCCGCATAGCCGGTACCAATCACCGCATCACATTCCGTCCAAGGCGCCAAATGACGGAGACCTGCTAAAGTGAGCTCAGTACCAATACCAGTATATCCAATAATCACTGGAACTTCTGCCAAGGTGCCATCATAAAAATGGGCCCGATCTTGGCGGTAGGTACGCTCTACCCTCATGATTCCCAATAAAGCCGAGATTTCATCTTTTAAAGCCGAAACAATGAGCCATTTATTCATGGCCGCACATAAAGACTGATCTTGACAAAATAGGCAAATTTTAAAGAATGTGCTCAAACAAACCGGCGCCCCTAGGGCTTCACTCAACTTAAGGATTAATTATGGCTGTTCCTGCATCACAAGCGCTTCGTGTCGCCAGTTATGTGTTCTCACAAAAATATATCAAACGTAATAAGCACTACCCTCTTGTCTTAATGCTTGAGCCCTTATTTCGCTGCAATTTAGAATGTGCCGGCTGCGGTAAAATTCAATACCCTGATGAGGTGCTCAACAAGCACCTAACTCCTGAGCAGTGCTTTCATGCCGTCGAAGAATGTGGGGCCCCTATGGTCAGCATCCCTGGCGGTGAACCTTTAATCCATCCTGAGATAGATAAGATTGTGGCGGGTTTAGTAGAACGTAAAAAATATATTTATCTCTGCACGAATGCGATTCTCCTGAAAAAGAAACTCGATTTATTTACGCCGAGCAAATTTCTCACCTTCAGCATCCACATGGATGGCCTCAAAGACGAACATGATGAAGCCGTGTGCCGTGACGGTGTTTTTGACAAGGCGGTTGAAGCGATTAAAGAAGCTGTCAAACGTGGCTTCCGGGTGACAACCAATACTACGCTCTTTGATAATGCCGAACCGCATCGTGTGCGCGAACTCTTTGATTTTCTCATGGATCTTGGTGTTGAAAGCATGACGATTTCACCAGGCTACAGTTACCAAAAAGCCCCCGACCAAGAACACTTTCTTAAACGTGAGCGCACGACTAAACTTTTCCGTGGCATTTTAGATAAGCCAAAGAAGCATTGGGAGTTTAACCAGTCACCTTTATTCTTAAAATTTCTTCAAGGGGAGATTGAGTATCAATGCACCCCTTGGGGCAACCCTACTTATAATGTTTTTGGTTGGCAGAAGCCTTGTTATCTGATTGGCGAAGGCTACGTAAAAACCTTTAAGGAACTCATTGAGCTCACTGAGTGGGACAATTATGGTCGCGGTCGCAACGAGAAATGTGAAGATTGCATGGTTCATTGTGGTTATGAAGCCAGCGCTGTGGATGATACTTTTGATTCTATTGGTGGCTTAGTACGTACCGTACGTGCGATGTAAATAAGCTACTTTGCTTCTACAATAGTACGTTGAGATACGGGTGCACGCCGTCCCGCAGGGAACTGCGTAACAAACAAACTAGCACGTTTTGTCAAACCTTTGATTTGCGCAGCTCGACTTTTTTGAAAAGCTTCCAGAAAAAAATCATGTAAGGGACCCGCATCACCATCAACCTGTTGACCATAATCTAAGGTTTGCAATATTTCTAACTCCGTTAAGTCCATTCGCTTAGGCGCATCAAGCACAGCCCGATGATTCACTACGATACGGCGCACATCGTGATGTTGTGGTGTCTCTCCAGCCACAAAGGTCTGGTACTCATAGGAAATACCCTGAATCACACCCGTAAGCTCTAAGCTATATAATAATTTCAGATAAGGAATGGCATTTTGATCCAGCCGAGTTATCTTTCCCCAGGGAGATGTCAACCCCAGGGTTTCTACATCCATCAACTCTTTCAACACCAACAAACTTACCAAAGAATCTCTTAAGCTCGGGTCCGCCTCATGAGCACACAGCACCTGGGCTCCCAATGCCATTTGAAGCACCTGATCATTCTGATCCCAAACCAAGCCCCTTAAAATACTGAGCTGCCGTTGCACTGAATAATTCTGAAAATATTTTGGTACTTTAGAATGTCCCAAAATCGCGGTTACTCTCTGCTGCAGAGGTCTTTCAAAGCGCCCTTCCAATTGACGAACCGGCACATTAAATCCTTGCTCTGCAAGCTTAGGGACAAAAAATGAAGACACTCCCATCGCAGGCAAGGCACTGGTTGCCGCTGACGGTATCACCAATGGGAGACTATGCCAAAACATACTCTGAAATTCGGTAGGCTTGAGAAAAAGTTGCGTTCTTTGAACATTTTCACCTATATAAGGCCCGCATTGCCCAGGTGGCGGAATTTGGTAGACGCGCATGATTAAGGATCATGTGGGGCGACCTGTGCCGGTTCGAGTCCGGCCTTGGGCACACTACTTCGCTTAAAGCTTCGAAGTGCGGGCACTTGGTGCTACAGCACATTGCTTTGGGCCTGTCCTGCGTAGCCTTGGCGCAGCAGGAAGGGATCAGAATTAAAAAGGAGCCTTAAAGGCTCCTTTTTTTATAACTTCTAAATTATAGCTCTAAAAAGATTAGGGCTGGGCGGCCTCAGGTTGGGCTGCTGGTTGCTCAACCTCTGGTTTTTCTGAAGGAGCTGCATCCCCGTCCGCTGCTGGTGCCACCACTTCTTCTAAACTCGTCGCAGCCGCCTCATCTAAAACCGAACGTGCATCCTGACGTGAGATATAAGTCAAAGTCGCTGAAGTGCATAAAAACAGTAAGGCAACCACTATCGTCATTTTGTTTAAGAAAGTCGCCGCACCGCGGGGACCAAAAACTGTTTGTGAGCTACCGGCACCAAAAGTGGCACCCATGTCAGCACCCTTGCCGTGTTGCAGCAGGATTGATCCAATCAGAAAGATTGCAATAACAAAGTGAAAAACTAAAATTGCGGTTTCCATAACAGCTCCTTACGCCACAGCCTCGATAATTGCGACAAAATCGTCAGGATCCAGGCTGGCCCCGCCAACTAACAAGCCATCCACATTTTCGCAAGCGATTAAACTCTTAGCATTTTCAGGCTTTACACTGCCACCATAGAGCAAACGGATGCTATTGGCGGTCGGTCCATCAAAATTCTTCTCTAAATACGCACGGATCCAGTTATGAACCTCGTTGATTTGCTCGGTCGTTGCCGTATTCCCGGTCCCAATTGCCCAAACCGGCTCATAGGCGATATTTAAGCCTTCAATATCATGAATATGTAATTCATGCAGACCGATCTTCAACTGTTCTTTGAGACGCTCAAAGGTCTGACCGGCTTCACGCTCAGCATTGGTCTCGCCAATACAAAAAATAGCGCCCAGCTCATGGGCCAAGGCCGCATGCAACTTCTTATTAAGCTGTTCATCTTTTTCATGAAATAATTTTCTACGCTCGGAATGACCAATCAACACAAACTCACAACCTACTTCCGTCAAAAATGTGGCCGATACTTCACCCGTATAAGCCCCATCGGCTTCCCAATGCATATTCTGAGCTGCAACTTTAATCCCCGTATCTTGCGCAGCAATCGCCGCCGAATAAAGTGCTGTATGAGGAGGTGCAACCACAACATCTGTAGTGCCAATATCTTCCAACTTACGTCCTAAAGCTGTAATTCTTTTCAAAGACTCACTCACCGTTCCATGCATCTTCCAATTACCCACAATCAAATTTCGGCGACTCATACTTGTTCCTCCAGCGCTTTAAGCCCAGGTAGCTCGCGACCTTCTAAAAATGCTAATGATGCCCCTCCGCCGGTAGAAATATGCGTGACTTGGTCCACTAAGCCAAGCTGTTTTAAAGCGGCCGCGCTATCACCGCCGCCAATGACTGAAATCGCATCCGCATTCGCAACGGCCTGAGCCACGGCACGGGTCCCTTCCGCAAAATTTGGGTTCTCGAAAAAACCCAGTGGCCCATTCCAAAAAATAGTTTTCGCTGATGCTAAGGCCTCTGCAAAAACGGCCGCCGTTTTGTCACCAATATCCAAAGCCATTTGGCCGTCGGGCACATTGATATGATCAACCGCCGTGGCCGTCGCATCCATACTGACATGTGGAGCGACTTTATGATCGATGGGGAGTAAGACTTTGACGCCTTTTTTATTTGCCTTTTCCAGAATGCGTTTAGCAACCCGTAACTTTGATTCATCCAAACGCGACGCCCCAATCTCATGACCCTGTGCCTGTAAAAAAGTATAGGCCAAGCCGCCCCCTAAAACGATGCCGTTGACCTTATCGAGTAATTTTTCAATCAAACCAATTTTATCCGAAACCTTAGCCCCACCAATAATCGCCCAAAAAGGTCGGCCGGGATCCTCAGCCAAACGGGCTAACTCTTGCAGTTCTTTTTGCACCAATAAACCCGCCGCCTTCGCTTGAAAATGCACCACCATCCCAGCTGTCGAGGCATGGGCGCGATGACAGGTACCAAAGGCATCATTGACATAGACGTCGGCAAGCCGTGCGAGTTGCGCTGCAAACTCAGGATCATTATCAGTCTCGCCAGCATGAAAACGCAGGTTTTCTAGCAGCATAACATTGCCAGGGCGCAGTTCGCGGCTTAAGCGTTCGACAGCGGCCCCCACACAATTTTCTGGGAAAGTAACATCGCAATTGAGGTGTTCCGTCAGAGCTTCCGCGACAGGAAGCAGCGAATACTTAGGGTTCACCTCCCCCTGAGGGCGGCCTAAATGTGAGGCTAAAATAACCACCGCACCAGCATCCAACAACCATTGAATCGTCGGCAGGGCCGCGCAGATACGACTATCATCGGTAATGCGCCCCGCTTCATCAAGGGGCACATTAAAATCTACCCGTACAAAAACGCGCTTATCCGCAACTTCAAGTTGATCGACTGATGGAATCACGAGGCTATAAAGACTTCGCCACCAGCTGAGTTAAATCAACCATCCGGTTAGAGAAGCCGGTTTCATTATCATACCAAGATAAGACTTTAACCATATTACCATCCACGACATTGGTTGAAATTAAATCAACAATCGATGACATCTTATTGCCATTGTAATCCGAAGATACCAAGGGTTCATCACAAACCGCTAAGATAGAACTTAAAGGGCCCGCCGCTGCTTTACGGAAGGCTTCATTGACTTGTTCTATATTGGTCGGTTCTTCGACGACGGCTACTAAATCAATCAAAGACACATTAGGCGTCGGCACACGTACGGACAAGCCATCAATGTGTCCATCTAACTCAGGGAAAATCGAACCAATCATGCGCGCAGCTCCGGTCGTTGTAGGAATCATCGACAAAGCACCGGCACGCGCCCGGCGTGGGTCACTGTGATAAGAATCAATAATGCGTTGATCATTTGTATAAGAGTGAACCGTCGTCATCAGCGCACTCTTGATCTTGAATTGATCATGCAACACTTTGACAAGCGGCGCGACACAGTTGGTCGTGCAACTGGCGTTAGAAACAATATGATGTTTGGAACCATCATAGTCTTTATCATTGATGCCCATCAAAATAGTCATATCTTGCCCTTTAGCAGGAGCCGACACGACCACTTTTTTAACAGAACCACCCAAGTGACCTTCAGCATCTTCACGTTTAGTGAAACGACCGGTACATTCTAAGACAATATCAATACCTTGATCCGCCCAAGGAATCTCACTAGGATGACGCTGCTGACTCAATTGAATCGGCTTGCCGTTGATCACCAACTTACCATTATCGGCACGAACTTCATCGCCCAAGGTCCCATGAACCGAGTCATAGCGTAAAATATGCGCGGCTTCTTCAGCCGACATTAAGTCATTGGCCATGACGACTTCAAAATCACTGCTGGCTGAATCCAGCCAAGCTCGCAAAATACCTTTACCAATTCTCCCTAAACCGTTGATGCCAACTTTTACACTCATGGTTAAAAATCCTTCAATTATATCGTTATGACCGTCTCCACCCTAGGAGATTCCGGGGCTATTCATGGCCGTGGGGCCCATTTTTGTCAAGGGTAAGCCGCGGCTTTTCGCCGTCGCTTCGTAAAATGAAGCCTCCCTCTAAGCTCTGCTTGTCGAATGGACCGATCCGCTGTAAAACAAAGATCTATGCGACTCAATGACGACCTCATCTTGCGCCTGGCAGAACGCACTTTCCGCCATCTTATCAACCAACAACTGGCCACGGCCAAAGCCCCGGAACCTGAGATCATCCAGCGGATTAGCGAGGCGATCAAGGGCTTTCAGGACAAAGTCGACTTGATTGAAGAAGAGACCCGCAAGCTAATGGATCAGTATTCCAGCCAAATGAATGCCGGACAACTGGATAACCAAGAAATGCGTCAGATGATCCGCAAGCAAGTCGCCAAGAAGTTTAAATTTCAGCTCGATACCGAAGACCAAGTCAATTGGATCGCCCACCAGATTCACGATGGTATCTATAATGATGACCTGGTGGATTATAGCTCTGAAGAAAAAGCTCTCCTGGCCATCAAACAGGTCGTCAATGCCACTGTTAATATCGAAGATTCACTCGACGACAAAATCCGACTTAAAATCGGCTCTTTACAACGCAATGTCCCTGAAGGCAGCCCTGAATGGGATGTGCTCTACCGTAAATACATGGACGAAGAGCTCAATAAGCGGGTTTAAAGCAAGGAAAGCCCCCACCCCCCTTGACACCCTGCGCAAAAGGAATATATTTCCGCAGCTTGGTTTTAGCACTCTCCTGAGGGTTAGTGCTAATTCGTGTTAGGAAATTTCCAAAAACCTAATGTTTATAAATATTTAGCAGATCTTTTTACAGGAGGGTCTCATGGCAAAGAAAAATGGCTCTAGCAAAATTCGTCCCTTACAGGACCGTATTTTGGTAAAGCGCATCCTTGAAGATGAAAAAACCGCAGGCGGTATCATCATTCCTGATGCGGCAAAAGAAAAACCCCAAGAAGGCGAAGTCGTCTCTGTTGGTAACGGCAAAGTCACTGAAGAAGGCAAAGTTGTGCCTTTAGACGTAAAAGCGGGCGATCGGATTCTGTTCGGCAAATATTCCGGCACAGAAGTAACCTTAGCAGGCACAGAACATCTTATTCTACGTGAAGAAGATGTTTTAGGCGTGATTGAATAATTAAGGAGAATATAATGGGTGCAAAAGAAATCATTTTTGACCAGCAGGCTCGAAACGAAATCCTTAAAGGGGTTCAAACTCTTGCCGATGCTGTTGTTGTTACTTTAGGGCCTCGTGGCCGTAATGTTGTTATTGAACGTTCTTTCGGCGCTCCCGTTGTCACTAAAGATGGCGTGAGTGTGGCGAAAGAAATTGAGCTGGAAAACAAATTCCAAAATATGGGCGCACAGATGGTGAAGGAAGTCGCTTCAAAAACTTCTGAAATCGCGGGTGATGGCACCACAACGGCGACTGTATTAGCAGCTGCCATCTATCAAGAAGGCGCTAAAATGGTAGCGGCGGGCTTAAACCCGATGTCATTAAAGCGCGGCATTGATCAAGCTGTCACGACTGCTGTTGAAGAACTCAAAAAACTCAGCAAACCAACCCGCAACCAAAAAGAAATTGCACAAGTCGGAACCATTTCGGCAAATAGCGATCAAACCATTGGTGACATCATTGCTGAAGCGATGAACAAAGTCGGTAAAGAGGGCGTCATCACAGTTGAAGAAGCCAAAGGCTTGGAAACAACTTTAGAAGTTGTTGAAGGCATGCAGTTTGATCGTGGTTATTTGTCACCTTATTTTGTGACAGATCCTGAGCGCATGGAAACACATTTAGAAAACCCTTATATTTTGATCCACGAAAAGAAGATCAGCAATATGAAGGAAATGGTTCCCTTATTGGAAGCTGTCGCGCGTAGCGGCCGCCCCTTGATGATCATTGCTGAAGATGTGGAAGGCGAAGCCTTAGCCACTCTTGTGGTCAATAAACTACGTGGCACCATTCAAGTGGCTGCTGTTAAAGCTCCCGGCTTTGGCGACCGTCGTAAAGCAATGTTGGAAGATATCGCTACTTTAACCGGTGGTATCTGCATTGCTGAAGAACTCGGCCGTAAGCTAGAGGACATCACAGTCGATGACTTAGGAAGTGCTAAGCGCATCACTGTCGACAAAGAAAACAGCACCATCGTTGATGGCGCTGGTAAAAAAGCTGAAATCGATGGCCGCGTGAAACAAATTCGCGCCCAAATTGAAGACACCAGTTCTGACTATGACCGTGAAAAGCTCCAAGAGCGTTTAGCGAAATTAGTCGGCGGTGTTGCCGTCATTAATGTTGGCGCCGCTACGGAAACGGAAATGAAAGAAAAGAAAGCCCGCGTGGAAGATGCTCTGCATGCCACCCGTGCTGCCGTGGAAGAAGGCATCGTGCCTGGTGGTGGCGTGGCCTTACTCCGCTGCTTACCAGCTCTCGAAAAACTCAAAGTCCCTGCTGATGAAAAACCAGGTGTGAATATTGTGCGTAAAGCATTAGAAGCTCCCCTGCGTCAGATCGTCAACAATGCCGGCCGTGATGATGCCGCTGTCGTCATTAATGACGTCAAGCAATCTGAAGGACCTAATGGCTTTAATGCGCAAGCAGAAAAACATGAAGATCTGATTAAAGCCGGTATCATTGATCCAACTAAGGTGACGCGTTCGGCGCTGCAAAACGCAGCCAGTGTTGCCAGCCTCATGCTAACAACCGAAGCTATGATCGCTGACAAACCAGATGATGATAAATCAGCTGGTGGTGGTGCCCCTGATATGGGTGGCATGGGCGGTATGGGTGGTATGGGCGGCATGATGTAAGCAGCCTTTAAACCTTGCTTTATAAAAAGCCCCGCTGCGCTCTGCAGTGGGGCTTTTTTGTTTACTGCGCTAACAAGCTGATATGACTTATTTTTCATTCATTAAATTCCCCCTAAATCTTCCACGCTGATAAGCTCGGCATTAAATTTACTTTTTTTACCTAAAAACAGGAGTAGAATTTAGCCGCAAGAAAGCGTCACCGATAAAGGCGAACCCATCGCAAGGTGGGGGTGCAAAGCCACCGGTCCCAAGATTATTTAAACAGGATAACGGAGCTACCGAAGCAACGACTACGGATTCCCTAGTGGTTCGCCTTAATTTGTTTACTGCTACTTAAATCCTGAGGGGGATCACATGTTTTCTCAAATTAAATTACTTTTCCTATTTATTTTCTCACTAACAATCATCAGCCCAAACATCAGCAGTGCGACCTATGATGTCGTACGTGTTCCAGGCGACTTTGAATCGATTCAAGCCGCTATTAATTATGCCTGCGACAATGATCTGCATAAGGTTAAAATTGCACCGGGCACTTACAATGAAAGCTTTGGTATCTCTTGTGGCATTCATGTTCGCGGCTCAGGAATTGATCGAACCATTATTGATGGGACTCAGTGCCCAAACTGCTTTCTACCTCCCTTCCTCACCATAGGGCGCAACGACGGCAATGGAACCGTACCACCTTTCATCCCAGCCTCTTCTTCACTAGAAGAAAGTGCGCGCCTCTCTCATTTAACCATTACACAAAGTGACCGACCTACAACCGAAGTCCGCACAATCGCTGTCAACGTACTATGGTCTAATAATGATCGCATCGATCACATTAAAATCACTGGCTTTAGCAATGGCATTGAATCGGATCGTTCCGATAATCTGACTCTTGACCATAATATCTACCAAGGTTTAGATGACGCTGACTTTTCTCAGGGCATTCTATTTAATGAGTTTGGTACCTTTGTTGTTCCTGGCGTCCCACCATTTCTTGGCGAGTTAGCCTTTGCCGCCAAGCCATTTACTGTCGGACATAATGTTCACCATAATATCATAACAGATGCCACCCGAGGCATGTCTGTAACCAATGTAAGAAATTCTAGGGTGCATCATAATATCATTAAACGAGTGCAGCGAGGAATCCGTATCAGGATGGGAGCTGACTCTAGCATTCATTCCAATGTGATTGCCCATGTAGGCCCACAATTCGCGCAACCTGGCGAAGTGGCTCCACAGGATCAAAAAGCCGGTATTAGCATAGAGAGTGTCGCGGGAGTCACTATCCGCAATAACTTCATCAGCGATGTTTCTAGCGATACTCAGAGTGAAAATGACGATAGTCGGGTTGGTCCGGCCATACGCTATACTCAAACCTTTATCGCTTTTGATACAGACCTGCTTGGCTTTGGTCCCAATACTGATACACAAGTCCATCATAATATCTTCTTTGGCGTTGAAGATGATATTTACTTTAATACGCCGCATCCCGATGATCCGAACCAAGGGCCCAGTGACGGCGGCGATAATGAGGCCTTTAGAAACCTCTTTATTCCTAGACACCATTAAGCAGTCTTTAAAAAAAAGCCCCGCTAGATCCACTAGCGGGGCTTTTTTATTACTGCGACCCCTGCTCATCAAACGGCCTAAGGCACGACCCACCAGGCTCATGACCCATAACCCATCACTTTCTCCTCAAAATTTACCCTTGGTTATTGAAAGCTTGCGAAAGCTTTATAAAATTCGTCTGCTTTTCAAGCAACACTTCTTAATAATTACCGATAGTTAGAGCCTAATGGAAAAGGTTTGACGGTCATGGGGGCTGACCGGTATTATCTTTAATTACAACTGTTTACGAAAACACCAGAATAGATCAAGTAACTGAGGGAGAGTCATTACTGTGCGATCATGGATAATCCGAGGGCTAACGCCCCTGTTGTTGATTTTTTTCAGCCTACCAACCGCCCAAGCCTTCGATTTTGCCGTTCACGGCTATCTCCGCAACAATGTTGAATTTTACCGAGACCTTGACGCTCAGAAGGCAAATTCTGCTGTCAACCAAGGTGGTTTAGGCGACAACGATCGTTTTACCAACCTGCTCTTTGCCCAACAACGCTTACGGGTCGACCCTTCTATTAAGATTAACGATAATATTTCTATCCATAGCTCGATTGACGTCCTCGACAATATTGTTTTTGGTTCAGACACCACGCGCGCTTTTAATTTCTTATCCCCCATTATTGGCACCATTCAAATCCCTGGTGCCGGTGGCGCCATCGGAGTCACCGGGCCCGAAGAGATTGGTAAATTTAACGCCATGAATGTGCGCTATGCCTATGCCGATGTATTATTACCCTTTGGTAAACTGCGCATGGGACGTCAACCTTCACATTTTGGTTTAGGCATCTTCCAACATGACGGCAATGACATCTATGATGATTTTGGTATCGCCACCGACCGTGTCCTCTTTTTATCAAGTGTGGAGCTCTCTCAATTAGAAGGCAACATCATTAAAAAAGAAGGCCACGTCGTTAGCTTTGGTGCTGTCATAGACTTTGCCTTTACTGACGCCAATGACCCACGTGACCGCGGCTTAGATGACATCATTCGTGGACCCTCGCGCAATCTGTGGCAGTTTGGTGCTGTGGGTCTATATGATTCTCCCAAATTTTCTTTTGGACTTACCGCAGGCGTGCGTTATCGCAACGGTGTCGAGGGCAACTCCACCACAATGGCGCGACCTATTTTATTAGATGACAGTGGGGTCCCAATCTTAGATGCCAATGACAATTTTCAATTAGGGGCCTTACAACCGGCCGGAATTGACGGAAATACTCTGCTCTATTTTGCAGACATCTATGGCCGCGTGAATATCACCGATGAAATCGTCGTTGAAGCGGAATATGTTTTTATGAATGGTAATCTCACTACCGGTGTTGCCATTGATGCGATTCCATTTAACAACTTACCAGCGGCCGCACGGGGCCCGATTGAACTTCCCGCCAATAGCGGCTTCCGCGCCCAAATGGGTGCCTTAGAAGTCCGTGGTGATCACAGTTTTGGTGAATGGATTGTTCAAGGGGGTTATGCCAGTGGTGATGCGCAACCTTTATCAAGTCGTGTTACACAATTTGGTTTTCGCAGTGATTATAAAGTGGCTTCACTTATGTTTAACGTGCCCATTGGTTCTTCGTCTCGTGTCACTCAAGGAAACCAAAATGGTGCCGGCAACCGCGTGCTCGTCGGTGCCGTACCGGTTACGGGTAATTACATTAATAACGCTGCTTATGGAGCGATTGGTTATAAACATAAAATTGATATGCGTAAACTCGGCAACTTTATCACCAATACTAAGGTCGGCTTAAAAGCCATTACAGCCTGGGCCCCTTCTGACAACTTCAATATCGATTTTGCAGAAATCACCGGCTTTGCTGACCTACCAACCATTGTTAATAGCAATAAATGGTATGGTGTAGAAATTG
>JAJFLM010000366.1 GCA_021772655.1 Deltaproteobacteria bacterium | reverse complement strand
TTAGCTTTGTTGACGGCAGAACAAGTGCAGTATATCGAAGACCAACTCAACGACAGACCAAAAAAGTGTTTAGGCTATAAGACTCCTAGGGAGTTTATCAATAACTTTCTCTAGGTGGTGCAATTGGTACTTGAATGTGCCAAAAAAACCTCTTGGACTCTTGAGTGAACGATAATTCTCTTTCACTCACAACAAGAGTCAAAGAAATCCGATAGTCACTTCAAGCAAAGGAGCTGACTATGCTAACTCTTTCCACCTCACCGATCCGGCAAAGAATGAACATACAGGTTATTACTTACCGCTCGAAAAAGCTCATTGGCTAAAGGATTGCATCCAGGAACCACGTTATATTTCAAAACCACACCGCGTTTTGGATCTTATTGATCACATGGAAGCACTCCCCATCAAAGTACGCGTTAAAGTAAAAACAACTGTCGCAACACTAGGCACACAGTGGTTACGTTTTGATGACCGTACGCCCGGCCTGTTTCTAAATCTTGAATCAGCCCATCTCTATACAGATGCTATCCGCCGCAGCATCAAAAATACGCGAGCAGCACAGGACGTTAGCTTGCTCACAGGTTTACGTCATTTGCTTGGGGCCCAATACTTTGACACGCGCTTTCCAGATTTAAGTCCTTTGGGTGTTCAGTTAGCTGACGATCGCGACATTGCCCTGCGCATGTTGAGTGCACTACCATGGGAGGTGTATCATGAGACAGAAACCTTGCAAGATCTATCGGGACAATGGCAGGCCATGGATAGCCTCACCGTCTATACCTGGGTGGATCGACTTGAACGGGAATTCGATATCGACTTAGACGAAACAAAAACAGCCGCTTGGTCCGGTGTTAACTTGTTTAATGATTTTCCAAAAGTCTTAGAAATTATTAAAAAACAAATTAGCTGATTTTTGTATCGATCCAATCCCTACACAATCCCAAGCTTGTTTCCCTTGCATTTATATATTCTGTTTACGCGAGTCAACAAATACCACCCCCGTCAAACAACATACTTGTCTGTGAGACGATAACTTAATGAAGATAATTTTTAGCTGAGCAAATAAGAGAAAGCTTTATATCATGGCAGAAAATACTATCAGTACTTTCAATCAGGGGATCCCGTTTTTTAACATAATGGGGCCACGGCACGCCCCGCAAAACCATGCTTCGCTCTGCAAAGGGGCGACTTCCTATCACCTGCATGACTCCAACAAAAATGGAATCATTGACGCCACAGATAAAGTAATAGTGGATCAAACGACAGTCCAACATAAGACTATAAACCAAACCGATCTAAGTGGCTTAATTGGAAAAAGCTTCCGTGACTTGAGAGCGTATCACAATGCCATGCAAGCTATGAAAACAGAGCACAGTCGAAACCTGGACGGGTATCATCTAGATATCTACTATATTACCACACAGGCCGAACAAGCCGCTCGATCTGCAGCTCAATTATTTAGTATTCCAAGCTCGGCCGAACAATTAGCCACTCAAGCTGCTGAGCACGCGCAGTACGATTACTGTAACAGCGATTACCTGACAGCACTTCATCCAGAGTCCTAACGATTCAACTGCCGCATCACCCGAAGGAAGGTCTGATTTTCATGCGGCTTACCAATCATCACGCGCAAACAATTCTTCAAACGCTTGCCAAGTGATCTCGACTTAAAGTTCGTTTCTACGCAACATCTGCCAAAATCGCGACCAGTCTCTGGACTTGATCTGACGATAATTTTCAAAAAGGACATGGGCCTCCGGCTGCTGTAGATCCATCTTAATACCCCAGAGCGGCTGTATCTTCTGCGGCAAATAGGCATAGCGCATATCTCCGAGCATCGTGGAGCCTGGTGGATAGAAAGCTAGATAGTCATCTGAGAACAGTTCAAAACGTTTGATGTCTTGATAGAGTGTAGAACTTGGGACTAAATCCGGCAAATCGCGTTTAAGCTGAAACTTAGCTATCGATTCCCCCGGATAAATTTTGGGAACACCCAACCCAACGTGGACTCCATCGGCATGAATCATACCATTCGTCTCGTAGATACCGCGCCATAAAATGAGATTGGCAAAACTCGGTTTGACGAGGAGGCGTGTCATTTCATGATTGCGGCCTGCAGCAAGTTCTTTGAGCGCCGCTGTCGCACGATGCTTTTGAAACGCACTGAAACTCAAATAACAAAGCGCAAAAACCAAAGCGATACGAGCATAGCGCGGACGTTTCTTGACGAGCCCCACAATGACCAAGGTCAGAATCGTAAAGGTAAAGACTGGATCGATGATGGAGATCAAATTCCACGATGTACGCACATCGGAAAACGGCCACAGCAAATGCGTCCCATAATTCGTACAGGCATCAAGAAGTCCTGCTGTCGCATAGCCGAGTGTCGCGTAAAGATAAGTCTTGGCAAAACCCAGTCGTTTACGCAGCAAAGGCCAAAGGAACAGAGCGGCAATTAGACCTCCGACTGGAATAAAGCTTAACGAGTGAGTAAAATGCCGGTGATACTGAATCGAAAGTAAGGAATCCTGATGAGAACGAATCAAGATATCGAGATCGGCTAACATCCCGGCAATCCAGCCGCAAAGCGTTGCGATACGAATTTCTCGAGACGAAGCCATACTCTGTGGTAGCGTCGCCCCGACCACACCTTGACTAAGCGGATCCATTAGCTGAGCTGTTGCATCGCCTTAATGAATTGGCGATTCTCACGCGGCTTACCAATCGTTACCCGCAGACAATTCTTCAAGCGCTTGCCATCAGAAACATTGCGGATCAACACACCAGCTTTAACCAGGGCTTTGAAAACCCGTTCAGGTTCGCGGGTGCGGAATAAAATAAAATTGGTCATGGAAGGAAATACCTCAATGCCCGGCAAAGCACTTAAGGCTTGAAAAACTTGCTCCCGCTCTTGCCCGACTTCCTTCACAATCTTGTCGACATAACCCGCAGAGCTTAAGGCCGTCTCGGCCACGGCCGCCGACAAAGCATTCAAACAAAAAGGTGGCAGCACTTTTTGCACCTCTTGGATCACCGCCGGCTGTCCTAATATATAACCGACCCGTGCGCCCCCCAAAGAGAAGGCCTTGGAGAAAGTCCGCATGATCACTAAATTATGCTGACGCTTGAGCAAGGGCACCAGAGTCTCCCCCGAAAAGGGATAATAAGCCTCATCGACGACTATTATATTAGAGGTGGCCTTCACCAGCTGGGTCAGCTCTTTTTTGGGAAACAAATTACCAGTCGGCGCACTGGGATTCGGAATAAAGGTCAAATCAGGCTTCTTTTGCTTCAAAACACTTAAAAATCGGTCCAAATCGAGTGAAAAATCCTTCTGAAGGGGTATTTTCACCAGCTGATTCTTAAATAAACGGCCGTAAAGCTCATAAAGAGAGAAAGTCGGGTCAGGAATGGCGATTTTGCCACCCACGGCGGTCGCCATCACTAAGGACTGGGTCAGTACATTGGAACCATTGGCCACCAAAACGCCATCGGCTCGCCAGCCTTCACGCTGGGCGATTCGCTCTCGCAAGCCATCCGCATAAGGGCTAGGGTACCGATTCCATTGAAGTTTTGCTAATTTCTTAAGAATCCGCGCCTTCAATGCCGGCGGCAGATCATAGGCCGATTCATTTTGATTGAGCTTCATCCGGTGCACCGGCTGATTCAGATGGTAGGCCGACACGGCCCGGACTTCACGGCGAATCGATACAGCTGGTTTAGATTTTCGTGACATAGGCGCCAATCTAGTGATCATGGCGCCTAAGATCAAGCCACAGATAAAGGCGGCTGCTAAAAGTTCAGGGGCAAGGCACCCAAAATTTAGGATTGAGGCGTACTGATAGGTACGTCGATTGACGAAACTTTATGGGCAACGCAGCAGCTGGGCTTTTAGCAGCCGCCGTACTATGAGTTCCACCTTGACAGCTCTGCCCTTTTCGCCTACCTTTCGGCGCTTTATGAGGACCTAAGTCCTTAAAATTGGAGTGAATATGCAGAAACAAACTTATATGCCAAAAGCCGCCGAGCAAGACCGTCAGTGGGTCATCGTCGATGTAGAAGACGTCGTGCTAGGTCGCGCCGCAACTCGAATCGCGAATGTATTGCGTGGCAAACATAAACCGACCTACACCCCTCATATGGACATGGGTGATTTTGTCGTCGTCGTAAATGCCGACAAAATTAAGTTAACCGGAAAAAAACTGACTGATAAAGTTTATTACCGTCATTCTGGTTTTAAAGGTGGTATCAAAGACAGCACCGCCGAAGAAATACTGGCTAAAAAGCCGACTGAATTGATTCGTTTGGCCGTCAGTGGCATGCTTCCAAAAAATAAAACCCGTCAGCATATGCTTAAGAAGTTAAAAGTCTATGCGGGCACGGAACATCCTCATGAGGCGCAAAACCCAACAGCAATTTCTTTAAACGACAAAGGAGAAGGCTAGTCGCATTAAGCGTTTAGCTAGTAGTCATAATGTCTGATAAAAAAAGTTTTTACGGAACAGGTAAAAGAAAAACCTCCATCGCACGGGTCTACTTAGAGCCCGGCGAAGGCAAGATTACAGTGAACAAACGGACTGAAGAACAATACTTTGGCCGTGAGGCTCACCGTTATTTAGTGCGCTTGCCCTTTGAAGTGACCGGCACCATGAATCAATTCAATATCAGAGCCAATATTGCGGGTGGGGGCTTGTCTTCACAAGCAGATGCTTTAAAGCATGGCGTCGCTAAGGCCTTATTGGCGATTAACCCTGATTATCGGAAACCTTTAAAAAATGCTGGGTACCTGACACGTGATGCGCGTATTGTGGAACGTAAACATTACGGTCGCCGCAAAGCCCGTCGTTCACCGCAGTTCTCAAAGCGTTAACAGGCACGATTTGCTCTTATTTCAACCGGCTGCCTGGATGGGCAGCCGGTTTTTTTTCGTATCGCCCCCTAACCTGCCTAGACTCGGCGAGGCGGGCCCCCTCTTACCCTAAGAGGGGGAACCAAATTGAAACCGTTACATCTCCCCTTAGGGTAAGGGGAGTCTGGGTAGGGATACGATGATGCGAAATCTGGGAATAAAGTAACTTTTATGCTAAGGATTTAAGCCATGAGTATAGAACCAAAAATTCGGGTAGGTGTTCTCGGGGCCACCGGCTATACCGGCGTCGAGTTAGTCCGTTTGCTATTACAACATCCCAACGTCACTATCACGACCCTGACTTCAGAACGTTCGGCCGGTGAGAAATATGCGGACGTGTTTCCAACGTTCAGAGGCCAATGTGACCTGAAGCTAGAAAAAATTCACGCCAAAGAAGTTGCCAAGCAAACGACTATGGTCTTCAGCTGCTTGCCTCATCAGACCTCGATGCATCATGTGCCCACTTTGATTGATTACGGCAGCAAGGTCATCGATTTATCGGCCGACTTTCGTTTGGATAAACTTAAGGTCTTTGCCGAATGGTACGGCGAACACTCCGCCCCTAGTTTATTAAAGGAAAAAACCTATGGCCTGCCGGAACTTAATCGGGAAGCGATTAAAGACGCTTTCTTAACCGCTAACCCAGGATGCTATCCCACCGCAACGATTTTAGGTTTAGCCCCGCTTTTAAAAGAACAGCTCATCGTCACCAGCGGGATTATCTGCGATGCTAAATCCGGTGTCTCTGGCGCGGGACGCCCACCCAAACAGTTGAATGTTTACGGTGAAGTGAATGAAACCTTACGGCCTTATGGTGTCGACAAACATCGGCATACTCCTGAAATTGAACAAGAGCTGAGCAAACTGGCCGCAAAAGATTTGCTGATCCGGTTTACACCTCATTTAATCCCTATGGACCGCGGCATCCTCGCCACGATTTATGCGAAGCCGATTAAAAAAATGTCGACGAAAGATTTGCTGCTGGTTTTTGAAAAATTCTACGGCAAAGAACCTTTTGTGAGGGTGCTGGGCGAAGGGCAATTTCCCAATACCAAACATGTCCGTGGCACCAACTACTGCGACATTGGCGTGCACTATGACGCACGGATGGAACTCATCATTATCACCAGTGCGATTGATAATCTGTGCAAAGGCGCCGCGGGACAAGCCGTGCAGAATATGAATTTGATGTCGGGACTGACTGAAACTACCGGGCTGATGGGCACGGCTTTGGTTCCCTAAAAATTCTTAAGCATTTCATCCTATGCAATACGCAAAACTCGAATGGACTGGGCAAGACGTACCGCGATCACCTCAATATGATGATGTGTATTTTTCTACAGACGATGGCCCGGCCGAAAGTCGTTATGTCTTTCTTGAAGGCAACCAATTTGCTAAGCGCTGGCAGGGACAAAACGAATTTTCTATTGGCGAACTGGGCTTTGGCACCGGCCTAAACTTTTGGCTTACTTGGGAACTCTGGCGCAAGCATCCTCAGGCCCCGCAACAGTTGCACTATCATGCCTTTGAACAACACCCACTCGCCCCACAACATTTGCATCCCTCACTGCAAGGTTTAAGCTGGCCCCTACCCTTGGAAGGGCATTTCCCGCTTCTGTTAGACGAAGGGCGCGTTGTATTACACTTACACTACGGCGCAGCCGATACGCGCCTGAGTGAACTCAAACAAAACTGCGACGCCTGGTATCTCGATGGTTTTGCGCCCGCTAAAAATCCCTCACTCTGGAGCCGAAACTTATTCCAACAGCTGGCACAACACACCCGACCCGAGGGCACCTTTGCCACCTACAGTGCGGCGAGCCAAGTCCGCAAGACGCTGGACGAAGTTGGCTTTCAGGTAGAGCGCCGCCCTGGCTTTGGTAAGAAGCGCGAGTGCCTCCGCGGCAGGTACTGCGGCCCGGACCACACAAGCCCCACTCAACCGCCACGGCATGTCACCATCATTGGTGGCGGTATTGCCGGCTGCGCCTCGGCCTTTGCCTTTGCCCAACGCGGGGCGCAAGTGCAATTGTTTGAGCGCCAAGCCCAACTCGCCAACGCCGCTAGTGGTAACCCAGCGGGAATCCTGCTCCCCTATTTTACTAGCACCTATGAAAAGAAGACTCGTTTCTATTGGGAAGGCTTTCATTACACCCAAATGCTGTGGCGTTTTTTACAAGCTGCCGGCCATGACATTCCGGGAGATAACTGTGGTTTGCTGTGGCTCGGTTCACAAGACCGTGACATTGCCAAACTGCCCAAAGTTTTGAGCTGCCTTGATTTACCACTAGAGGAATTGCACTGGCTGGATGTCACTGAAGCCAGCGCGCAAGCCGGTGTTCCTGTAACGCGCGGGGGCTTGTGGTTGCGGCGTGGGTCGTGGCTGCAACCAGCAGCCTTGTGTCGCGCCCTCGTGCAACACCCCAATATTAATGTAATGACAGAGCGCAACATTGAAAGCTTGCCAAGATCTGATGAAAACCTCGTCGTGTTGGCCAATGCTTATGAAGCACAACAGCTCCTCGATGAAGACTTAAACTTGAGCACGGTCAGAGGGCAACTTTCCTCACTCATGGACCACCCCATGGCTGCACAACTGAAGGTGATTCTTAATTATGGTGGCTATGCCTTTAGCCATGGAACACGTTTAGAATTAGGGGCGAGCTTTGTCCGCGATTATACTGACTTAGAAATTAGCGAAGCGGAACATCAACAAATCTGCCAGGGCTTCCGTGAAGTGGTGCCCACTTTTAGCAATGTAGATACTATCTTAGGACGCGTCAGCGAACGCACGGTCAGTCGGACCCGCGACCCACTATTGGGCCCACTACCAGAACAACAAAATATTTTACTCAATCTCGCTCACGGTAGTCGTGGTTTACTCTCGGCCCCATGGGGCGCTGAACTGATGAGCAACGCTGCCAACTTTATTTAATTTTCTTGATGGCTTTGACTAAGGCCGCAATGGTGTATTGCTTCGGCTGCACGGCGACTTTAAAGCCTAACCTTTTGGCACTCTGCGCGGTAATCGGCCCAATACAAGCCGCGGGGATTTTCTGGACCTGCTTTAATAACTTAGGGCTGCGCGCCAGCAGCTTAACTAAATTCTCGACCATGCTGGAACTGGCAAAGGTTAAGAGCTCAGGCAGGTCCTGTTTTAATAGCTCCACGAGTTCTTGACGAGAACTCGCGGGGGCTACCGTTTGATAGACCGGCGCCACCACGACTATTGCCCCGCGTTCTTTTAATGTTTGTGGCAAAATCTCACGGGCTGACTGCGCACGCGCTATAAGAATTTGCTTATGCTTTACCAAACGCGCCGGTAATTTCTTCAATAAGCCTTCCGCCCGATAATCCGCCGCCACAACATCTGGCATTAAGCCAAATTTAGCTAAGCGCTCTCCGGTCATCGGTCCAATCACGGCAATTTTAGCGTTGGCTAAGGCGCGGCTATCTAATTTTTTACTGTGCAAACGCTCAAAGAAAGCCTCCACCCCATTCACGCTGGTAAATAGAATCCATTCAAAAGCACAAATCTCACTGAGCGCCTGGTCCAACTTTTTAAAACTGCGTGGGGGTCCAATCTCGACGGTAGGAATCTCACTCACGCGTGCGCCCGCTTCGCGGAGTTGATTAGATAAATCACTGGATTGATGACGGGCACGTGTCACGAGAATATGTTTGGCAAACAATGCTTTCTTTTCGAACCACTGTAATTGCTGACGCAATTTAACGACCTTACCAACAATCACCACCACCGGTGCCCAGAGCTGCTCAGCCTCCACTTGCTTAGCAATCGTCCCCACAGTCCCGGTTATGGTTCTCTGCTGCGGCAATGTCCCCCATTGCACCACCGCTACCGGTATTGAGGCACTCATACCGTGGGCCATGAGAGCATGCATATTCAATTCGAGACTTCTAAAGCCCATCACCATGACCAAGGTATCTTGTTTAGCCAAAGTCGCCCAGTCTTGTGAGGCCGCAACCAGTGTTTTGTTCTGGCTCTCGCCGTGACCGGTTAAAATAGTCACACTGGAATTATAATCGCGATGTGTCACTGGAATACCTGCTGCCGCGGCAACAGCCGTCACCGAGCTCACCCCCGGCACGACCTCGTAAGGCACCCGCGCCTGCTTTAAGGCCTGCATCTCTTCACCCCCGCGACCAAAGAGCATCGGGTCGCCACCTTGCAAACGCGCTACTTGCTTACCCCGTTTGGCATGGTGAATGAGTAATTGGTGAATTTTTTCTTGTTGCAAGCGATGATGGCCCGAACGCTTGCCGGCATCAATCACTTCACAGCCGGCTTTAATTTGATTGAGCAATTCATCGACAACCAAGGCATCACACACGACGACATCAGCCTGCTGCAGTAACTGCAAACCCTTCACCGTAATCAGTCCGGCATCACCCGGTCCGGCCCCAATAAGATAAACTTTACCTGTTTTGGACATGAGCTAGTATTTGATCAATGATGCGCTGAGCCCCTTGCTTCAGCAAAGACTCGGCCAAACGTTCCCCGGTAGTTTCAGGCTCTTTAGGATCCCCCTCAATCTGATCCCGCATGAGTTCGCGACCATCAGGGGTCGCTACCAAACCAATCATTTCGAGACGGTTCCAGGCCACCACCGCATGTGCCGTAATCGGGACTTCACAGCCACCACTTAAGCGACGCACGCAGGCACGCTCTGCACGAATCGCAATGGCTGAGTTCAGATGATTCAAACCATTTACCAAAGTATGTGCCTCTTTGTCGTGAGCGCGAATTTCAATCGCTAAAGCCCCTTGCCCTGCAGCAGGTACCATCAATGAAGGTTCCAAACGCTCGGTAATTTCCTCTGCTCGATCGAGACGTTTTAAACCCGCAACGGCTAAGATAATGGCATCAATCTTTTCATCACGCATTTTCTGTAAACGCGTATCAATATTACCGCGCAAAGGGACAATTTCTAAATCAGGACGAAAGTTTTTTAATTGAGTGAGCCGACGTAGACTAGAGGTCCCAATGGTCGCCCCTTTGGGTAATTCTAATAAGCCTGAATACTGGTCCGAAATAAACGCATCCCGCGGATCTTCACGCTCAGTCACTGCCGCAATCAGAAACTCCGATTCAATAATACTGGGAAGATCCTTCATGGAATGAACCGCACAATCAATCGTACCCGCGGCCAATTCATTTTCTATTTCTTTGGTGTAATAACCTTTACGACCGGCACCCCCCAGTGGGTGATCTTTACGCACGTCTCCCAGGGTTTTAATCTTATGAATGCGCACTTCATATTCAGGAAAGCGTTCCTGAATTTCTCCCTGAACCCAGTGCGCTTGCACCAAGGCCAAGGGGCTGCCACGAGTGCCAATAGTGAATGATTTCGAAGACTTCACCCGCTAAGAATCCCATTGGCCACAGTTAAAGTCAATGAAATGGCATACCCACTTATTTCGAATATTTAATAATTACAGAACCATTGCATCACAGTAACAGGCTGACTATAGAGCCAAGATGCCCAAACGTGCACTCATAGTTGAAGGGGGTGGGATGCGCGGCGCCCACAGTGCCGGCGCCCTCAGCGAGCTCAGTCAACATATGGCTAGTACTGACTTTGATGTCGTGTGCGGAAGTTCGGCCGGATCTTGCACAGCGGCCTACTGGGTCGCGGAGCAACCCGAACTTTTTGAAACCATCTGGGGGGACTATTTGCATGGTCGCCGCTTTATTCAGTTTCGCCGTTTACTCTTACCCGGGCCTGTCATGAATTTGGATTATTTGTTGGACGAAATATTTATTCATGAAGCGCCACTCAACATAAAACAAATTGCCACGAGTTCTATCGACTTTTTTATCACCACTACAGATTGCCATACGGGCAAGGCCGTCTATTTTCATAATAAGAAAAAGATCCCCATCCTACATGCCCTGCGCGCGGGTGCGGCCATGCCTGTCGCTTATCCCGTACCCGTAGCCATTGAAACCGGCTTGTATGCGGACGGTGGTATTGCTGAACCCATCCCCTACCAACCCGCACTCGATGCTGACTGTGATGAGCTGTGGTTCATCCTCACAAAACCTAAAGGCTATCGTAAACCACAGACGAAACAATCATCCTGGCCAAAATGGCTGTTCCGCCGTTACCCGGCTTTAGCGCAGGCCATCATCGAGCGACCCCAGCGTTATAATCAGCAAATGGAACAAATCGAACTCTGGGAACTCAGTGGGCGCGCGCGGGTGATCCGGCCCAGCACTAGCCATACCTCACGCTTTACCCGCAAGCAGGATAAAATTCACGCCGCTATCGCCCAAGGACGTCTGGATGCGGCCCAAATAATCACTCGTTTGACTTAAAGCCAAAATTCCAATAAAATACGACAAGTTAGGTTAGTTATCCCCAGGTAGGGTCAAACAAGACCTCATATTTTTCAATAAGTTATGGCTATGGAAGAACGCACAGATATTATTGTAGACTCAGCTTTGACTGAGGCGGATGAGACAACAGACGCTCTGGACCCCAGTGAAGGGAATACTGAGTCCGTCATTGTCCCCATTAATCAAGACAGCACGGATTCACTGGTGGGCGTCCCACCTTCTGATGATGTCTTAGCCTTATTAAATGACAAACTGATTCAAGAAGCGCGTCATATCCGCACGCAATGGGAACTCATCCAAGAACGCCTCGCTAAAATTGAAGAGAGTAAAGGCAAAATCAAAGAGAGCGTTTACTCAAAGGTTGCCGGCGATTACCGCAGCCGCATGCAAGAAACTCAACAAACCGTTATCTCTGTTAAAGGCGAAATCGATCAAGAACTCGCCAAACTGCGACACCAAGAAGCTGAAGTCACGCGCCAGGTGATGGAACATGAAGATACTTTAGAAGAAGCCCAGTTCCGTCACGAACTGGGTGAGTACACCGATGCTGATTTCAAAGAGATCTCGGTCAAAGAACAAAGTATTTTAGACGAAGCCCGGAGCAAGCAAGACAATTTACAAGAAGGTATTTCCCAATACGAAAGTATTTTTGAGGGTATCAAGATTGATATTCCACCGGCACCGGCGCCCACAGCTGTCGAAGAAGAGCTGGACACTGTTGAACCAGCGCCCTTACCACCCAGCCCAGCAAAAGCTGCCACCACAGCAGCCCCTGAAGCCGAGCCAGAAGACTATGTTCCACCCGTGATGCCAAATGTCGGCACGTCGGCACCGCGAGCTGTTGATAAACAAGGCGCCCGCGCTCCTAAAGTTACTGAAACACCTGAAGTCTCTGAGCAAGCAGCCCCAGAACCAGAAAACACCACACCACAAGCGATGACCGCTAGCCTAAATGCCGCTGTGTCCTCTGCAGCACCAACGCCATCACAAAACGCGACCTTAGTTTTATACGAAAAAAATCAAGCGACTGGACAGTTTCCAATTGAGAAAGAAATTACTATTGGGCGTTCCCCAAGTAATGAGGTCGTATTAAAAGAGCCTCGCATTTCACGACGTCATGCGGTGATTCGTCACAGTGGTAATGAGTATTTAGTGATCGATAATAATTCCTCAAACGGAACCTATGTCAACGGCACCGCTGTTACCGAACAAGTGCTCCACGCTGGCGATAAACTACAAATTGGTTCTTTTGAGATGGTGTTTAATCTTTAGTAATTTCCACTAAGTCTAGTTAATTCCTCAAATAAGAAATCATTATACGGAACTTGAATACCAAGTCTTTGGCCTTCAGACGAAATAAAACCAGCGAAAGAGCCTAACTCCAATGGGCGCTGAGCTCGAAGGTCTTGCAATAAAGAAGGGGTAACGGGTGCATATTTTGTCAAAGCTGTATTAATTTGCGTCTGAATATCTTCTCTGGTTATGCTTACATGATTAGCCTGTGCAATATTCACCGCTTCCAACATTGTACCACGTACCTGCTGAAGACTCGATTCGTCAGACAACAACTCACCAATAGTCTTACCCTCAAAAGCACACCACTGAAAAATACCGACATTCCATAATAACTTGATCCATAAATCTCGATCAATATTTTCTGACTGAGTAATGGAAATACCTACCTCAGTAAAAATATCCATTACAAAAGACAACGCATCAGAACTACGCTTATTTAAATCTCCAACAATAACTCTTTCTGGAGAATTAAGCTCGATGATACCGGATGGCAACACTGCGGCTCCCATAAAACAAAATGCCCCCAACACAGAACCCATCCGAAACATCTTTTGCATTTGATTAGCACTCGTAACACCATTTTGTAGAGATAGAAAAATTGTATTATGTGTCACAACGGGCAAAATCTTGGGAAGTACTCTATCGTTACTATATGTTTTAGTTGTTAAAAGAACTAAATCAGCAGGCGCCCAACCATCTAAAGAAGCAACTGCCTTCGCCTGCACAGTAAAACTTTGTTTTGGAAATCTTAGATTATCAATCCGAACACCCTTTTGATTAATATCATCAATCCTTTGGCTTCCTTCGCGACCTAAAAAAGTTACCGTGTGGGATCTTGCCAAACTTCCCCCAATAACTTGACCCACAGCACCAGGGCCAGCGACAAGTATATTAAACATAGACCGCTCCCCATATTAATATTGCACATTTTTGATTAAAAATTATTCCCATGCCACAACTCCTAATTGGTTAATAAGAGAATACCCATCAACTGACCTTTGTATTTGAGCTGTTAATGTATTGGGATCATGATAAAAGTATAAATACCAACCTCCAGAAACAACTTGAGGTAAAAAAGCTCTCTTATTCGCTAAAAGACTTGGTGTATCTCGGCTATCAAACCTTGGCATATACCGATCAGTAGATTGGGCATGCCATGCCGTTGGCCAGAAATCTCCGCCAAAAACAATAGTCCCATGAGAAGTTGAAAACGTAGCATGCATCTGCCCCTCAGAATGACCACGGCTAAAATAAAAACGAATGCCATCACCTAGCCAATCA
>JAJFLM010000365.1 GCA_021772655.1 Deltaproteobacteria bacterium | reverse complement strand
CGGAACTGCATTGGGCACCGATGCCTGATGTGTACGACAAGGTTATCATTGCTGGAGAGCCATATGATTTTCACAAAGGTGTTCAGGCTTTTCGTGATGGGCTGGCCTCGCATTTCCCCAATGAACTGACCGCGATTGATCGCTATATTGATTTAGTCTTTCAGGCGGCCAGGGCGGCTCAAGGTTTTTTTGGCGAGCGGGCTTTGCCGCAGTGGCTCGGTACTTTTGCTCGTCCCTTCATGAGCCGTAAATTTTCTAAGTTAGCGAGTCAGACGACTTATGAAGTGATTGCCTCATTGACTGATAATCAAAAGCTATTAGGTGTGTTAACGGCACAATGGGGCGACTACGGTTTGCCACCCCGTGATAGCAGTTTTGCAATCCATGCCATGGTGGCTAAGCATTATTTTGATGGTGGTAATTATCCAATAGGTGGTTCTTCACAAATTGCTGAGACTATTGAGCCGATTATTGAAGAGTCGGGTGGGGCTATTTTTGTTAAGGCCGGAGTTGAAAAGATTTTGATTAGGGGGCGTAAGGCGATTGGAGTCCGGCTTGAAGGCGGTGAAGAGATACTGGCTAATATTGTGATTAGTAACGCAGGTGTGCCCAACACCTTTGGTAAACTTTTGCCCGGAAATTTGGCCGTGACGCAAGGTTTATTAAAGAAGCTTGCGGTCGTGAAACCTTCTTATGGGCATGTTTGTCTTTATTTAGGTTTGCAAAAGAGTGCTATGGATTTAGATTTGGGTTCCGCTAACTATTGGATCTACCCTGATTATGATCATGACTTAAATATTAAGAAGTATATTAATGATCCGGCTAACCCATTACCGGTGACTTATATCTCATTTCCTTCAGCGAAGGATCCTTCTTGGGAAGCACGACATCCTAACACGGCTACCATTGAAATTTTAGGCTTTGCCCCTTACAGCTGGTTCCAGCAGTGGGAAAATAAGCCCTGGCGTAATCGCGGTGATGATTATCAAAAAATTAAAGATGAGTTTTCAGACCGCTTTCTAGCAGAACTTTATAATATTTATCCTCACCTTGACGGGCAGGTTGATTTTTCTGAGATTTCCACTCCTTTATCGACGCGTTATTTCTGTAATTATGAGCGCGGAGAGATCTATGGTTTAGAGCATACCCCCAAGCGCTTTCAACAGACTTGGTTGCGGCCCCAAACACCCATTAGAAACTTGTTTTTAACCGGACAAGATATTGTCTCTGATGGGATTGGTGGGGCTTTAATGGCGGGAGTACTGACAGCCTCCGCCATCATGAAAAAGAACCTTGTTAAAGATATTATCGCACGAACTTAATTGATGCGTTTAAATCTGTTAGACTCAGACTATGAGTCGTTTGCTTGAGCATTGTCATGCTATGCTGCGTATTAATTCAACTAACCCACAAGGCAACTCTGAGTTAGCTCGTTGGATTGGAGAGAGGTTCAAGAAACGAGGTTTTCAACTCGACTATCAAGCTTATCGTTTAGCTGGTGCTAAACAGCTTAATTTTATTGCCCGCGCCGGACCCAAACGAGGGCCGGTTTTTTTACTCAATACGCATTTAGATACGGTGACTACCGATGCGACCCAATGGACACAAACAGCAGGGGATCCCTTCAATCCGACAATCAAACGTGGCCGCCTATATGGGTTGGGGGCTGCTGATACTAAATTAGCCTTAGCCTGTCAGTGGGAAGCTTTAAGCTCATGTGATCTGACACAACTAAAACATCCTTTGTGGATTACCGGCACTTACGGTGAAGAAATGGGTTTGCTTGGGGTCAAAGATTTAATCCGCGATAATCACTTGAAGCCACGTTGGGTCTTAAATAGTGAGCCGACAGAACTTCGACCCTGTGCTGGCAATTTTGGCTTTAGGGTCTATGAACTTAAGGAGCAGAGCTCTGATCGACAGCGGGCGAGTGGCTATTGTCATCACTTACGTTTTAAGGGACAGGCGGCTCATAGTGCGATGCCTAATAAGGGGAAACATGCCATTATTTTTGCGCAGCAATGGTTGAAACAATATCCTGAGCTGTTGATTATAGAAATAGTGGGGGGAGTGGCACCCAATATTGTGCCGGCACGTTGCGATGTGAAGGTATTGAGTCCTAGTAAAGTTGTAACAGGGTATAAAAAGTATCAGGGCTCTACCTTGGATTGCAAAAAAGTCAGTGGAGTTAGCTATTCCGCAGATTTCCAAAGACGCTTTCGAAACTTTCCTGCTTGGTGGTTTCAAACGCAATCAGTGCAACAAACCCATATTATGGCGCAGTTTTCGTTGCAATCTGGAAAATATCACGCGGTATTCTCACAGCGCTTTGCAAAGGGGGTAGATCCGGAACAGCTGTATCAGAAACTTCAGCAAGTTTTGTGGCCGTCAGAACAATTAATACTAAAGCATCATAATCCGGCCTTTCGGCAGAATGGCAAGCGTGCCTTTGTGAAGCAGGTGCAAGCTAGCTTACGTGGACTCAAGCGCAATCACCGCATTTTTTCGCGGCCGGGTTGCAATGAGGCCGCATATTGGTCTGAATTGGGTGGTGATGTCCTAACGGTCGGGCCTGGTGAGGCTTATGGTAATATTCATGCGCCTAATGAATCTGTTGCGATCCGCGAGTTAAAACTCGCGACTCAGTTTTATCAAGAGATGATTATCAAGGTGTGTGGGTGATGTTTATTATTCGTGATGCGCGACCCAGTGATTTTCAAGAGCTCAAAAGGCTAAGCGCTTATCTTAATACTTTAAACTTACCTCATCGTGATAAGGCCTTGCGTGCGATTCTTAGGGATTCCGAAGCGAGCTTTGCAGGGTGTTATGTTCATAACAAAGCTCAGGCGCGGTATCTCTTTGTCGCTGAAAACCTTCGGAATGGTTGCTTGGTCGGGGCTTCACGGATTTTTGCACGGCATGGTACGGCAGAAAATCCGCATGTTTATTTGCAAGAAGCTTGGGAGTCAGTGCGCTCTAAGAGTTTAGGGCTTAATTTTAAGCGCAAGTACTACCAATTTAAAACGGATCGTCGTGGTTATACAGAAATAGGTGGCTTAGTTTTATTGCCACGATATCGGAATCATCAAGCCCAATTAGGGCGACAGCTCTCATTTATTCGTTTTATGTATATGAAGGCACACCCCCAAGCTTTTTTAAGGCGGGTCATTGCTGAATTACTGCCGCCATTGCATCACGGCCACTCGCGCTTGTGGGACTATTTTGGGGCGAAGTTGACCCAGTTGCCATACCATAAGGCTGATTTATTAAGTTTTAGTAATAAAGAGTTTATTTTAAAACTCTTCCCGCGGTCACGACTCTATGAGGATATGCTACCCACAGCAGTGCGTGAAGATATGGGGCAGACCGGCCCTGGCTCACAAGCAGCCCAGAGAATCCTAGAAAAGATAGGCTTTACTTATGCAGGGCAGGTAGACCCTTTTGACGGCGGCCCTCATTTTATCGCCTCCCGAAGTAAAATATCGGTGTATTCATTAGCAAGGCGTGTTGATTACACGCAGAGTCATAAAAAGTTGCCCTTGAAAAAGTATTTTATCTTAGCGCAGTACGATAAGCAGATTAGAGCCGCTGTATTAGCGGGGTATTCCAATAATAAAACAATTCATTTGTCTTTGAGTAGTATTAGTCAACTTAAGCTGCGACCCAATCAAAAAGTCATGATAATTCCTTGGTAGTGAATTCTGTCTGATACGAGAATTTACTCCATCACCTTTACAGAACAGAACATTCCCCATCATATGCCGATACTCTAATGCTTGGGTTAGGTACTTAAAGCAAAAATGGAGATATATGATGAGAAAAATACTACAAAAAATGCTGTGTGCTCAAATGAGTTGCCAGTTAGTTTTATTCGCCTTTGTGTTGTTATGGTGCCTACCCGTTCAAGCGACCCCCATTCTATTGGGTTTTGAACTAAGAGTTAGTTTTATGGGGCCTGATAATAATAGTGATTACAATGCTCTTAAATCTAGCGTGGTTTATAATCCAGTTCAAAATGAATATTTTTCAGTATGGGCTGCAACGGATGATAGCTTACCAATGGGTAAGCAGGAGATTTTTGGGAAGAGAGTCGGAGCCGATGGCAGTCTACTGGAAGATGATATTCGCTTAAGTTATATGGGCCCCAATGATGACCCAAGTTATCTCGCTTATGAGTCTCACATTACTTATAATAGTGCTGCTAATGAATATTTAGTGGTTTGGAATGGAAGTAATGACGATTTAGCACCTGCAGAAATAGAAATCTATGCACAGCGTATAGATGCCGATGGAAACCTAATAGGAAATAAGGTTCGTGTTAGCTTTATGGGCCCTGAGCAAGATCCTGATTATACTGCTCACAGACCACAAGTATCTTATAACTCAATCAATAATGACTACCTTATTGTATGGCATGCTGATGACCATGCCTTAGCCAATGGGGAATTCGAAATTTATGGTCAGCGTATTGATAGTTTAGGTGATTTGATTGGTGGTCGGATTAGAATAAGTTATATGGGGCCAGAAAATAATACGGATTATGATGCCTTTGCCCCCAGTATTTCATTTAATAGTACTAATAATGAGTATCTAGTAGCTTGGCATGCCGACGAGCCTACAATTGGGGAGTCAAAGTCTGAGATATTTGCACAACGCCTCTCAGCTAGCGGAAACCTTGTCAGTGGGCGGCGTAGAATAAGCTATATGAGTCCTAACAACAGTGTGGACTATGACGCCTTTCATTCTGATATTGCCTATAATGCGAGTGAGAATGAGTATTTTCTGGTGTGGCATGCAGATGCCATCAGTTTGTTTGACGACGAAAGAGAAATTTTTGGGCAACGTGTCTCGGCTGATGGCAATTTACTAAGTAATAGAATCCGCATTAGCTTTATGGGTCCTGATGAAAATGATAGTTATGACGCTGAGAATCCTTATGTAGCCTATAATCCCGTGGCCCATGAGTACCTTGTTGTTTGGGAAGCTGATGATAATTCATTAAATGACGATGAAAATGAGATCTTTTCTCAGCGCATTTCGTCAGACGGAAATTTAT
>JAJFLM010000364.1 GCA_021772655.1 Deltaproteobacteria bacterium | reverse complement strand
TTAGCTTTGTTGACGGCAGAACAAGTGCAGTATATCGAAGACCAACTCAACGACAGACCAAAAAAGTGTTTAGGCTATAAGACTCCTAGGGAGTTTATCAATAACTTTCTCTAGGTGGTGCAATTGGTACTTGAATGTGCCGCGAGGCCTTTTCGTGTTCAGGAGAACACGTTATTGTATTTTAGCTAAAAATTACCAGTAACTTCATTGTCTATTGTGCGATAGAACGGCTGTTCATGTTAAATAATATTCTAGACAACTTTAGCCAAAACTTCCCTGCGAAATGGCCTGAGATAACAGAGAAATTTAAAACCCATTTTTCTCCCCTAATGGCATCTCATTCAACTGAGAGTTTGTTCATAGATTCACCCGCTATCATGAATCAATTCAGGGCTAAATATAATCTGTTTCATAGTACAAATTGTGGCTTATATAACCCAAGTATTGAGTGCTTCCCAATTCCCTTTACGCAGAATAATCAAATTGCTTCAGATGTAACGGTGGCGGAACTACGTGAACTAGTTGATTTGGGTGAATACAAGCATGTTATGGTTCTATTTCATGCCTCTTGGTGTGGCCCTTGTAAAAAAATGAAAACCCCATATTATCAGAAAACAATCAGTGACTATAATGCCGCTCACCCTGACGAATTAGTCGTCACTCTAGGCATTGATAATCCTATTGATGCTCAGGCTGAAGCATTTTGGAAAGAAGTTGCTGGAGGCGATGAATATCTTCCTAAAGCCCTCTATTTGAATACCCAAGATGATACATTTTGCAGTGGCCCTGTTGTGGTAAGAACTGGAGTCGCTGATATTAATATTCTCATGAAGAATTATGCTGATTATGAAAATCGCGCTACAACGATCCATTATCCTTTCCCACATGAATAAAAAAAGCCCTACTCTTGCGAGCAGGGCTTAATTTTAAAACAATTATTTAGGTATCAAAATTACTCACCAGGACACGGTGGTAAAGGACATCCACCTTGAGGTAGTTGAATTTCAGGTTCAGCACATGACCATGAATCATTTTTCTTGCTATATTTACAAGTCTGCCCTTCTGGACAACCACCACACATATCAGCCATAGCGGCACCTGAGTTCGCAATATCATAAATAGAGGTATAATTACCGCGGCTATCAGGATAAACAAAACATGTGGCATTACCATGTTCGGTATTTAAATTGATTACCTGAGCTTGGGTAACAGGGCTTTTTTTAGTAAAAGATTTAATACCCGCTCTAAAGGCATCCGCATCAGAAGTTGTCAAACCAATCGCAAACACAAAAGCCAACATCACTAAGATAGTATTTTTTTTCATTTTAATCTCCTTGTAGCCGGTGCTTATCCAGCTATATCAGTTACCATTCCCCACACCGGATTTTTTCCTGATGGGCTATTGAATCATGGTTTAGTTATCGATATTTTGAGGGCTTCGAGTTCGGTGGATAAAAGAATAGCCGTATTCTATTGAATACAGATTAAATATTAATAATATTAATATTATTAATAATAACAAATAGTTAAGTGTGTTTTATATTTACCAAATTTCTATATTTTCTATAATTAACCTTATTATATGAATACGAGATATAGTGATTCTTGTTATATTTAACAGAATCCACTTAGCTGAATAAAAAAGCCCCGCTCTTACGAGCAGGGCTTAATTTCAAAACAATTACTTAAGTATCAGAATTACTCACCTGGACACGGGGGCAATGGACACTCACCACCTAATGGTTTGATATCTGGCTCACCACACGACCATGAGTCATTTTTCTTACTATACTTACAAGTCTGCCCGGCTGGACAACCGCCACACGAATCAGCCATAGCAGCTCCTGAATTAGTAATGTCATAAATTGAGCTGTAATCACCGCGACTATCAGGGTAAACAAAACAAGTTGCCTTACCATTTTGGTTATTAAAATGGAAAACTTTGGCCTCCGTGACAGGAGCTCCTTTAGTAACTTTATTCAGTTCACGTTTAGCTGCAGAAACATCCGTAGAAAAGCCAATCGCAAATACAAAAGCCAACATAATTAGTATGATATTTTTTTTCATTGCTATCTCCTTGTAACCAGAATTTATCCGAACATCTCATTAACCTTTTCCCACCTATCATGAACTATCGATGGGATAATCATTGCACCCTAGTTATCATTTTTTTCTATCCCTTGAGTACATCAGATAAATAAAATGCCGTGTTCCACAGAATACGAGTCGATAAAAAAGCCGGGCTCTATTAAAAGAACCCGGCTACACACCCAAGCTATGAATGCTTAATTATCTTCTGGAAATTCTACTGTGTTGCTTTGATGAGCTTTTATAGGAAAGCGTATGAGATTTTTCCCCAACGTCAGAATGAAGCTCCGTCGCTGAATAAAGCGGCACTTGGCTTGCAGCAACAATTTTATAGAAAGCCATTGAATTAGCGATAACCAATAGAAACACCACAATTGACAATTTAATACTGGTACTCATAACACCCTCCTCCGTAAAAAAAATAACCCATGCCAGTTAACAAAGATAATTGATCAATGACTCAAGACTGAGGAGAACCCAATGAGGGTGGAAGATGCATTCCATGAATTCGGTAGCTCCGTTATCCTAAAGATTGATTGCTGACTCATTAGGACCGATGGCTTTGCACCCCCACTTTTCAGTGGGTTCGCCTTTGTCGTTAATTTCTTATCGGTCTCAGTATAGTATAGAGTTGTGACCCAAAGAAGTGGATAAGTACTTAACCGTATTCAAGGGAATACAAGATAAACACTCAACCTATTGACTGAAATCAGCGAGCCAGCCCTATTTAAAGAGCTGGCTCGTCAATGAATGCTAGTTAAGAGCAATCAAAATTTCGTCTAAAAATGAATACCGACAGTGTTAATAAGAAGAATATAAGATAACCCTGCCCTAATCCCTCGGACATCTTGCTTAAGGTACATCCGCCACTTCCTGTTGTGATTATCTCTTCAGAGCCACTATTAATCGGACCATCAACATTTTCGTCTACGGGAATCAGCACTTCGCCAATGACACATTCGGCACAACTACCACCGCAATCAATGTCTGTTTCATCTTGATTTTGAAAGCCATCAGAACATGACGGTGCCTCACAGAGTTCTGTGCAGGCATCTGTATTGTCTTGATTGCCGTCATCACAACTTTCACCATCCTCAAGAATGCCATTACCACAACCAGGCAAAGTAATAATCTGCCCGTAGATTTCATCCTCAGTTGTCCCGAGAGCATCATCATTAGCATCCCATAAGATGAGATACTCATTGCTCTCACTATTATGCGCAACAGCGGGTCTAGCGGCATCATAAAGTTCATTGCCATCAGGACCCATAAAACTAAT
>JAJFLM010000363.1 GCA_021772655.1 Deltaproteobacteria bacterium | reverse complement strand
CCTTTAGTGCTCATCATCTTAGAAGGGGATTTAGGAAGCGCTTTATTCTTTGCACTGACTTTTACGTCACTTCTACTATTTGTGGGGGTCGAAAAGAAAACGCTTATTTTACTGATCTTGTTGGCCGTTGCGGTTGTTGTTTGTGCCTATTTTTTCCTCCTAAGTCCTTATCAAAAAATGCGCCTAGAAACATTTATGAGTCCCGATTTAGATCCTCGTGGCCAAGGGTATCAGTTAATTCAATCAAAGATTGCAGTCGGTTCAGGCATGTTATGGGGTAAAGGCTTTATGGCAGGGATGCAGAATAAATTATTATACCTGCCTGAGATGCATACAGATTTCATTTTTCCGGTATTAGCTGAAGAGTGGGGCTTTGTAGGTTCGGTTTTTGTGATGCTCTTGTATTTTGGTTTGTTGATGACAGGTATTAAAGTAGCGTCACGCGCCCGAGATCGCTTTGGACTCTTTTTAGCTTTAGGGATTGCCTTATGGTTGTTCTGGCAAATTGTCATTAATGTAGGTGGTGTGCTTGGTTTATTGCCCTTGACGGGTGTGACCTTACCGCTTTTATCCTATGGGGGCTCTTCTTTGATTACGGTATTCTTGGGGATTGGTCTTTTGATGAATGTCCGTTCGGGGCGTTATCGTTATTAAATAAAAAAATGGGAGGCCAGAGCCTCCCATTTTTTCTCAATATTTAATAATTTGCTTACACAGCCTTATTAATGATGGTTTCAAGATCACCTTTGGGCACAGCACCGACGAGCTGATCCACGAGTTCACCATTCTTAAAGAGAAGAATCGTTGGGATCGAGCGTACGCCATATTTAGCAGGGATCTGAGAGTTTTCATCGACGTTCATCTTGAAAACGTTCACCTTGCCAGCTTGTTCTGTCGCAATCTCATCAATAATAGGCGAAATGGCACGGCAGGGGCCACACCATACGGCCCAAAAGTCGACTAGGGCAGGTTTATCACTCCCTAAGACGTCGGTTTGAAAGTTTTGGTCGGTTGCTTCTTTTACATTTTCTGATGCCATGTTAACTCCTTCCACGATGGATCGATTACCTTAAGATGCTTAGAGCTACTGATAGTTTCATAAAAAATCAATCCCTAAGGTAAATCAAGCTCAAGGGCACTGTG
The DNA here is from genome assembly GCA_021772655.1 of Deltaproteobacteria bacterium. Lineage (GTDB taxonomy): Bacteria > UBA10199 > UBA10199 > 2-02-FULL-50-16 > JAJFLM01 > JAJFLM01. The sequence goes on along the minus strand of JAJFLM010000363.1, from coordinate 5,617 downwards.
GAGAGCTATTTACGGCTATAATGCCTTATCCGTAAGGGCTTGCTTGACGGGCTGCACTTGGCTTTCTAGGATGCGCGCCATGATCAAGCATTTGTTTTGTATTGCAGCAAGTTCCTACCTGGTGGCTACGGTAGCATTTTTGGGAGCCTGGTTGTTTCGTCCGCGCTTACTCGTGCGTTTTGCCTATTTGGGGACTGTTTTTGGATTGGTTGTTCATTCTCTGGGGCTTTTTTTCCGCCTGCGTGAAAATGCTTATCCGTATATTATTTCCAATCAAGAGGCCTATCTGCTTGTCGCTTGGGGGCTGGTCACCAGTTATGTTTTATTATGCCGCTTTTATCGCATTCGCCTAGCAGGTGCCTTTTTTATGCCCATTGCGGTGAGTTTGATGGTGTTTTCTTTGACCGGAGGAGGAAGCTATCAAATTGACGTAGGGGGCATGAATCCCTGGGTCATTATTCATCTGTTGTTGGCTTTTTTAGCCTTTGCGGTTTTTCTCGCGAGTTTTGTGATTGGGCTGACTTATATATTTTTAGAGTCTCGCATTAAAGCTAAGCGTCTCAATGGGGTGGTCCGTCGTCTTCCCTCATTAGAAGTGATGGATGGACTTCATTACAAAGCTTTGGCTTTAGGTCTTATTTTGCTCACTGTTTCTATTGTTGCGGGGACGGTACTCAATAAGGTGGCGCTCGGGGTATTTTTTACATGGGACTTAAAGCAAATTTGGGTCTTAACAACCTGGATTCTTTATGCCGTTTTTTTAGAGGCGCGTATTCGCATTGGTTGGAGAGGACGTCGTGGCATCTTTCTATCGGTATTAGGTTTTGCCGTCATTATTCTGGTTTTCTTAGGCATACAGCATGGGTCTGGGTATTAAGCCATGTCAGAGCAAGCCTTAGATCCCTATCAATTAACTGTTTATGGTATTTCTCATAAAACGGCACCTGTGCAAGTGCGCGAGCAACTTGCTTTTGATGAAGCGCGCTTGCGTCAGCTGTATGAACAAATAAAAGGTCACGAGGCGATTGAGGCAGGCTTAGTGCTTTCAACCTGCAATCGCGTGGAAATTTATACGGTGGCTCCGCAACCCATGGCCGCGCGTGATTATTTACATCAGGAGTTAGCCCGCCATTTAGATACGACAGAGACCGCGGAGCATTTTTACTGGTATGAGGGACGTGCTGCCTTGACTCATTTGGTGCGGGTTGTCAGTGGGCTTGATTCGATGGTGTTAGGGGAGCCGCAAATAGCTGGGCAGGTGAAGTCGGCTTATGCGCAGGCAGTAGAACTGGGCATGGATAATTCGTTGTTAAATCAAGTGGCTCATAGCGCATTCCGAATTGCTAAGCGAGTGCGTACGGATACTGATATCCAACGCCAGCCTGTTTCGGTGCCATATACAGCGGTATTATTGGCCGAACAGATTTTTGGCCAGTTAAAGTCAAAGCAGGTTTTGCTCTTAGGTGCCGGTGAAATGGGGCAATTAGCCACGCAATATTTGGTGGAGCGTCATATTGAACGCATTCATATTGTGAATCGCAGCCCAGAAAAAGCCAATGCACTGGCTGAGAAATATTCGCAGACGGTATCTTGTCAGGCTCATTCCCTGGATCAATTAAATCACTTATTACTTGAAGCCGATATTGTCGTCACATCAGCGGCAGCCCGTAATGCCTTAATTGATGTGGCCAGTGTTAAGGCTGCGATGAAGGCACGGAAAAATCGAGCGATGTTTTTTATTGATTTAGCGGTGCCACGCAATGTGGAATCAGCGGTGAATGATCTGATGAATGTTTATGTTTTTGATATCGATGATCTCCAACAGGTGGTTGATGATAATCTTGATGAACGTCAACGGGCGGCGCGTGCTGCTGAGAAAATTATTCAAGAAGAGGTCGCCGCATTGAGCCAATACCTCCAAGGGCGTGATTTGGCTCCGGTGATTAGAGATTTATTAGCCCAGTTTGATGAGTTGCGACGTGATGAAGTTGAAAAACTTTATAAAAAATTACCGGAATTATCTTTAGACTCTAAAGAGTTGATTGAGCAGCACACAGAGTCATTATTGAAGAAAATCCTTCATCCAACCCTCCATTGGCTCAAAGAATCTCCTGACGATATGCCACCTGAAGAGCGGGCCGGCCTGATTCGTCGTTTATTTCGCCTCAACAATAGAAATGGCTCCGGCTCATCTTGACACAGACGCGCCTAATTGCTATTCGTTTCAATAGCTTAGGCTGTGGGTGAGTCCCGCGGCTTTTTTTGTTACTGGGAGCCCAGCTTTCTGGTGGCAAAGCTTCAAAAAGTAGCTTGGCTCATCGTCACAGACAAGAGTCATTTTTCTTACAATGGGTGCGTAGCTCAGTTGGTTAGAGTACTACCTTGACATGGTAGGGGTCACAGGTTCGAATCCTGTCGCACCCACATTGTTTGTGGCCGCTGCAAAAGTAGTGGTATTTAGAGTTTTTATAGAAGGATATTTTAAATGGTTTGCCGTCCCGGTCATGAGAATGACCCGCTCGAAAAAGTCCGTCACTCAGCCGCTCATATCATGGCTTCGGCTGTGCAAGAACTGTATCCTGGCACGAAAGTGACTATTGGTCCTGTGATTGATGATGGCTTCTATTATGACTTTGATACGCCAGAGCCTTTGAGCGATGATGACCTTGCAAAAATCGAATCCAAGATGCGCCACATCATTAAGATGAACGTTCCTTTTGAACGTAAAGAAGTGGCACGCGATGAGGCGATCGCCTTATTCCGTGAAATGGATGAGTTGTATAAGGTAGAAATTATTGAAGGCTTGGCTGCTGATGTGCCGATTAGTCTTTATAGTCATGGTGAATGGCAAGATTTATGTAAAGGTCCTCATGTAGAGAGCACGGGAAAAGTTCCCGTCATCAAACTGCTTTCGGTGGCTGGTGCTTATTGGCGTGGCGATGAAAAACGTGAACAGCTACAACGTATTTACGGGACAGCCTTTCTCAATCAAGCCGATCTCGATGAGTTTTTAGCGCGTCGCGCCGAAGCCGAAGCGCGAGATCACCGCAAGTTAGGCAAAGAATTAGATTTATTTAGTACCCTCGAAGAATTGGGTGCGGGCATGATCTTATGGCATCCGCGTGGAGCGCGTATCCGTCATGAGTTGGAGAATTATTGGCGTGAGGCGCACCTTAAGGGGGGGTACGATCTAGTTTATACCCCGCATGTTGCCCGCCGTGATTTATGGCAGACTTCTGGCCACTTAGATTTTTATTCCGAAAATATGTTTTCACCGATGAGTATGGAGCATCAAGAATTTCAGCTCAAGCCGATGAATTGCCCGTTTCATATCATGATTTATAAAAAGCAACGTCGAAGCTATCGCGACCTGCCATTTCGTTGGGCGGAATTAGGTACGGTGTATCGCAACGAACGTTCGGGAGTTCTGCATGGATTGATGCGGGTGCGTGGTTTTACCCAGGATGATGCCCATATTTTTTGTAGTCCCGATCAGCTTGAGGATGAAATTACCGAGGTTTTGAAGCTCACATTGCAAGTTCTAAAAGATTTTGGCTTTGAGTCCTTTGAGGTTTATTTGTCCACTCGGCCTGAAAAATCGGTGGGTTCTGATGAAAACTGGGAATTAGCCACCAATTCATTGGAAGCTGCCCTCAAAAGGCAGCAACTGGACTATGAAGTAGACCCTGGTGAAGGGGTTTTCTATGGGCCGAAAATCGATATAAAAATCAAAGACATACTGGGTCGTTCCTGGCAGTGCTCCACGGTGCAAATTGACTTTAATTTGCCTGAACGTTTTGGGGTCAATTATGTGGGTTCTGACGGTGAAACTCACCCCACAATTATGGTTCATAGAGCCTTATTAGGCTCTTTAGAGCGTTTTTTTGGAGTATTAATTGAGCATTATGGGGGTAACTTCCCGTTATGGTTGGCTCCTGAGCAAGTCAGACTCTTGACGATTAGTGAAAAGCATGCCACATATGCCGCCGATTGTGCTGCTGAGTTACGAGCGGCTGGCCTCAGAGTTGAAGTTGATGATAGTTCTGATAAACTAGGGGCTAAAATTCGCCAGGCTGAATTAATGAAGGTGCCTTATATGGCGATTGTTGGTAATAAAGAGATGGAAGCCCATGGTTTGGGAATACGTAGTAAGAAAAAAGGTGATATGGGATTGATGACTATTGAACAATGTTTGGAATATTTTAGCCGTGAAATCACGGATCGTAATTAGGGTCGTTGAATAAGTGGCCTTAAAAAAGAAATCAAATTATTCAGCAAATTCAGGTCCTCGGATTAATAGAAGAATCCGGGCTCGTGAGTTGCGTGTGATTGGTCCTGGCGGTGATCAATTAGGTGTTTTATCGTTAGATGACGCCTTGCAAGTAGCTCAAGATGCAGGACTTGATTTAGTGGAAGTTTCGCCGACAGCAAAACCTCCTGTCTGTAAGATTATCGACTATGGGAAACATAAATATTTAGAGAAAAAGAAGCAGCAAGAGGCTAGAAAAAAACAGACCGTTACAACCATTAAAGAAATTAAATTACGTCCCCGTACAGATCAGCATGATCGTGAATTTAAAATGCGTAATTTACGGCGCTTTTTAGAAGAGGGTAATAAAGCCAAGGTCACTATGAATTTTAGGGGCCGCGAAGTTGTTTATGCCAATAGAGGCACTGAAATGATGAAAGAGATTGCGGATCAGTTAGAAGACGTAGGAAAAATTGATAAAGAGCCATCACGGCAAGGGCGTTCCGTTATTATGGTACTGTCTCCGGTGGCAAAGGGCCAAAAATAGAGCTAGAGGAAATTATGCCGAAATTAAAAACCAACAGTGGGGCTAAAAAAAGAGTGCGCGTGACTGCCAGCGGTAAGTTAAAACGTCGTAAAGCCTTTAAAAGCCATATTGCTAAATCTAAATCACCAAAAAGAACGCGCCAACTTCGTTTGCCTAGTATAGTCTCACCGGCTAATGCTGATGCCTATGCGAAGTTGCTGCCATATGGGTAAAAGTTATGCCAAGAGTTAAAAATAGTCTTCATTCGCACAAGCGCCGTAAACGTATTCTTAAAGAAGCTAAAGGTTTTCGTGGTGCGCGTGGTCGTTTATTACGTGTCGCTCAAGAAGCCGTCGAACGTTCATTGGCGTATGCCTATCGTGATCGTAAGGTTAAAAAGCGTGAATTTCGTAGTCTTTGGATCAACCGGATTAATGCCGCAGTTAGGCCTCATGGGTTGTCTTATTCGCAATTTATTGGACAACTTAAAACAGCAGGGGTGGGTCTGGATCGTAAATCATTAGCTGATTTAGCGGTGCATGATCCTGAAGGTTTCCGTCAAGTTATCGAACAAGTACAGGGTTAATTTCTATGGCCGAATCAGGCTCGGCTCAAATTATTGCTCAGCTACATGGATTTGTGGCTGAGTTTGAGCAGCGTCTTGCTACAGCAAGTACCGAGCATGAAATCCGTCAGGCTAAAGCGGCCTTCTTAGGAAAACAGGGTGCGCTAGCGGCTGTCTTAAAGCAGCTCGGCTCGCTTAGTGCTGCAGAGCGTCCTCTCATTGGTCAAGCTGCCAATCAAGTCAAACAACAGATAGAAAGCCGTTTCACTGAAGCCTT
>JAJFLM010000362.1 GCA_021772655.1 Deltaproteobacteria bacterium | reverse complement strand
AAGACGAAAAAGCCATGAAAATCGTGGCGGCGTTGAGGGAGGTAAGCACACAGCATGAACGTTCTTACATCGGAGTTTCTTCTGGAATCCAAGCTGAGCAGGCTCGGTTCAGATTGTATGTGCCAACTAAGCAGGCGAAGTCGCTCAGCCAGATTGGTTTGCTGATTATTAACATGCAATGATTTTATTAAATCCCAGTGGACTGACGATGATTGGCAATTTATTTTCCTCACTTTATTGATCCCCCAAACCAATTTTACCGTTACCACTGACGGCGGCGTATCGGTATACTCGCTCTGAGGCAATCCACGTGGGGCTCCAGCGGTTCGCCTTTGCCAACTTTTTCCGTTAATCCGGAATCCGTTTCAAAACTTGGTTGCTCCGGGTGTTGACCTCCCACTGGGGAGAAACCCGTTGTGGCAACAGATTTTGCAAACAGTTGTAAGGAATTGATCTCATGTTTCGTAAAAGCGCCATTGCCGCCTGTTTGATCCTGTTGTCTCTCACCACCACATTACAGGCGGTGGAAAATCCGGCGGAGTTATTTTCTCCGGACGTCTCACTGGTCGTTCGGCTAAAAAATCCTCAAGCGACAACGGAAAAGCTGGCCGCGTTGGCCGATGCGATTCAGCCCGGGTTTGGCCAACAGATCAAAGCCAACGCGCAAGGGGTCGGCGTCGCAATTTCTAACCCGGCGATGGCGGGTGTCGATCAGGAAAAAGATTGGTGGCTGGGTATATTTGCCTCCGATGAGAAAGAGCCGACCATTGTGTTCGTGATCCCCGCGACGGATCTTAAAGCAATGCAAGAGGCGGTGCAGCAGGCCGGCGAATTTCAGTTCATCGAGCATAACTCGTGGGGCATCTACACTGCCGACCCTCAGACAGCCGAGAACGTCAAGGCTTGCATTGACGGGAAAACCAAACCGCTGGTCAACAGCGTCGATGATGAATTGAAAGCAACTTTTGTAGCGGGCGATTTTTCCGTCTTTATCAATGTCGCAAACTTGACCAAGACCTATGAAGTGAATATTCAAGAGGCGAAAGACGCATTAGCACAACAAGCAGATAATTCGCCGCCGGCTGCACAGCCATTTTTAGAAATGTATCTGGAACTGGCGAATCCTCTATTCCAAGCCCTCAAAGACTCTTCGGGGGCTGTGGTCGCTATCGGTGTCGACAAAAGCGGTGCCTCCCTAGAGACGCTTGCTAAATTTCAAAACGAAACACAAACGGCAAAACTCTTATCGCCGGCCGTTTCCGAAAATTTGATGTTGCAGCGTCTCCCTGCGGGTGGACAGGCGTATTTTGCCATGAGTCGCATCCCAGCGGTTATGCTGCAATGGACCACAAAAATGATGGAGGCCTCCAGTGAACTGTTGGATCAAGACAGTGCGGCATTGGACAATTTTAAAGAAGTGATGCAAAAAATCCAAAAGCTCAAAAATGGCGGCTCTGCCGGAATGTTTTCGGTTGTAGAGGAGGGAGAACATCCAGGCGTTCGCTCGGTCAGCCTGTTGGAGACCCAACAGCCGAAACAGATGCGACTGCTGACTAAGCAACTGACTTCCGCGCAATCTGAACTCAATTTCGGCGGTGTAACGACAAGATATGAATATACGGAAAATGTTGAGACGATTGGAGATCTCAAGATTGATACTCTCTTGGTCGAACAGGAATTTCCCGAGAATCCGTTTTTTCCCGTGGGAGATTTCTATAAATTATTCTTCGGCGAAGAAGGGATGCTTACGCGTCTGGCCTATACCGACCAGCATGTCGTGCAAACGATGGGGGGCGGTTTGGAAGCAATGCAAACCGTTTTGAAACGGCTCGAACAGATACCCGCGCCGACCCAAGACGCCGCATTCAATACCACGCGCAATGCACTCTCAAAGAAGGCGAATCTGATCGCGCTGGTTGATCTTCCAGGGTTCTTGTCTCGGGCGGCACGGCTGTTACTGGGAAGCGGTCTGGTTCCAGTCCCATTAGATGTGGACTCGATAAGCGTGCCGGAAAAGCCGTCCTATCTCGGGTTTTCAGTAGCTACACAAGCACAAGGCGTGAGGTTTAAGGTCTATCTTCCCGCAGAGCAAGCCAAAGGGTCATACTTGTTGGGCATGCAAGTTTTTCAGGCGTTTGTGGCCCTGCCACAACAAAATAACTAATTGCGCTTTCGCGGTCTCCAAACTTTCAATTTCTCCATCAATCCCCGGTTCTGCCGGGGGTTTTTGCATGGATCAAGCCATTTCTCCGTTAGGTACCCCAAGACATAGGCGAGGTTCCTAACGATTGTAGCAACGATACCGCCCTGCCGTTCGCTGTTCTCAGGAGAAATACCAAGTCTGCACTCCCCCAACAGGAGCGTGGCATATAATTTGAGCAAGAACTGAGCTTCCCGCAGCGCCGCTCACCTGCGAATTGCATTGTGTAAGGCCGCCCAAGATATGATCACTCGTTATCCTCGCAACGAATTCCGGAAAAAGTAATGGCCGATATCAACTGGTCATCTGTCATCGATGAAACCTTGGGCAATTTTACCTTAGCGGAATTGCCGCCCACTTTGGAATTGCCTGCGCTGCCGCACTCTGTGACATAGTTCTCTGAGAAGGCTGTCCAGGATGAAGTTGATATGCAGGAGTTGGCTCAGATCGTGGAAACCGATACCGGTTTAACGGTCGAACTGCTGCGACACGTCAATTCCACCTTTGTGGGCCTGAGAAACAAAGCCAAAAACGTACACCATGCGATG
>JAJFLM010000361.1 GCA_021772655.1 Deltaproteobacteria bacterium | reverse complement strand
GTTCGAGTCACCCAGGCGGCACCATTTTTTTGGCGCTTCGGCCCGGCCGAACGAAACGCTCCAGTGGAGCGTTTCGAGCCAGAAAATCCGCCGGAGGCACGTTTCCGAAGCTTTGATCATATTGCGCCCACGACATCGCGCGTGTCCACCAACATCATCCAATGGCCCCTTTTGACTAGGCGCCGACACTAAGCGTATATGAAATCTCATGGCAAATCTTGACTCTCGGGTTACTCTGGTCTTAGACGGCTCATACGGGCTTCGCGCAGCTGAAGACGCGAAACGTGGTCCTGTGTGGTTGGTAAAATCATCGAAAAACACCGAGGCCGCGACGGCACTCTGGCAAAAGCAAGAGATGCGCGATGACTACATAACGGTTTTTGATTCTATCAATGAATCAGCAGAGGATGCATGTTTGGGCATTATTTCAGACATTGATCTACACCATCCCAATTTGCTGGAACTAACTGTAATAGGTGTAACTCTCACACCACGAATTCGGTCGGTTATAGGAAAAGGAATATTCCGAGCAACGAAGGATGGTTTCGTCCTCTGCCGAATCGATGAAGCTCCAACGCACTAGGTTCGGAAGATGATCTCGATCGGCCCAGTTCGATGGCCGCTCTGGGTCAGGTGCGGCGGGCGCCGAGAACAGCGAAACCGGGATACGCCGCCTTAGCTCAGCTGGTAGAGCATCGCATTCGTAATGCGGGGGTCGGGTGTTCGAGTCACCCAGGCGGCACCACTTTTTGGCGCTTTGGCCAGCATGGAGCGGTTTCCAAGGCCGCTAGGACAGCGCCCAGACCGTCACACCCGTATCGAGCCCACGTATCGCAAGGTTGTCGTGACGAATGAGATCGGACATGGCGCCATCGTCTCCGCCGGCTTCGCGGCGCGCGCGCTCAAGTAGGTCGTCGCTGGCGGCCAGTGCAACCGATAGCTTTCGGGTCAGGGCTTCAATGCGGCTGGCGATATTGACCGTGTTGCCGATCACGGCGAACTCCAAGCGGTTCGAGCCGATATCGCCCAGCACCGCGGGGCCATAGTGCAAACCAAAGCTGGCCTTGATAGGGACCTCGCCAAGAGACGCCCGTTCAGCGTTCCAGTTAGCTACGGATTGAATCATTGCGCGTGCGCAGCGCAGCGCATTTAGCGCATCCGCATCGCCGGCGACCGGCGTACCGAAGGTCGCCATCAAGCCGTCGCCCAGATATTTGTCCAAGGTTCCATTGTGCCGGAAGACCTCGTCCTCCATGAGGTGGTGAAACTGCCGCAGGGTCGTGATGACCTCCTGCGGGCTTCTGTTGGCGGCGTAGTGGGTGAAACCGACGATATCGACGAACAGCACCGCGACGTCCTGGGTGCGGATCTGTTTCAGAGGTTCGTCGTTGTGCGACAGTTCCTCGACCACGTTCGGCGAGAAATAACGGGCGAGATTCGCCCGTTCGCGTTCAAGGGCCGCGTGGCCCATCAACAAATCCCCATACCGGCGGACGGAAATGGCCAGGGTCGCCGCGACAATCATGAAGACCACGACCTCTTGGACGCGAATATAAAAAAGGAAGTTGTTCGGATCCAAGAGCTCCGCCATTTCCCGATCGGGACTGAGCGCAGCGTAGACCGCTTCGCTCAGTCCCTGGTCGCCGGCCGATACCGCCCAAGCTATGGCGAGGGCGAGGACCCAGAGAATACTCGTCATCGTGCCCATCGCCCGAACCGTGCGCCAGGAATAGGCAAGGGTGCCGACGGCCAGCAGAATGTAGAAATACTTGAAGGACTGGGCACGATACTCCATGGCCAAGGGCCAGTCGGTGGTGGCCAGCGGGTTTGGAACGACAATGGCGACGGTCAAGAGCGCCAAGTCGCAAAAGATCAGCAGGAGCTCAACCCACGACAGGCCGACGCGGCCCAGGCGACGTTGCGCCCAGCCGATCAATGCAAGGCCCAGCAACAAGGCTTCGTAGTAAACGATTTCGAACCTGGGATCGATGAACGGCAACATGATCGCGACTACCGCCAAGGCGGCCCAACGTGCCCTTACCGCCAGTTCCATTCCTTCCCGTTTATGACGCTCGAGAGCCGCCTCTGTGAACCTGCTGTTGGATTTTTCCGTGTTCGACGACGGCTCGGACATGCCGAATTCGGCGGCACGCGATCCTGGTGTGGTGGCGTGGTTGGTCACGGCATGCTCCCTGGTGCTCGAACTGAGGCGCCAGCATAGACAATTACCGTGATGTCCGGGACGTTGAAGGTCTTCCTGTTTCCTGGGCATCCGTGGGCTAGAGGACTTCGCGTGCCGAAGGCCCCAGCCTTTTCTTGGGGCGGTCGGGTGTTCGAGTCACCCAGGCGGCACCATTCTCCGACATTTCAGTGATGCTAAGCGGACGCGATCGCCGGCATCGTCCGATGTCTGCTGTGTGCCGGGGTCGATTAATCCGCGCGCACCCGAGACCGCCAGAACACGGGCCGAAACGCGCTTCAAAGTTCCCCAAGTTACGATCCTCAGCTAGC
>JAJFLM010000037.1 GCA_021772655.1 Deltaproteobacteria bacterium | reverse complement strand
TGGCGATGCGAAGCCTGTCGACCAGGGAGCTTTATATTCAATTGGAGCAAATTGATTCTGAGTCTGTTGTGCAGCTGAGCGGAGCTCATTCAGCTGCGGCAAACTCTGCAGGGTTTATTAAGGTAAGTTTTTCTCCCGCTCAGACAGCTATGACTTTTGCCAATTTTAACTTAGACCCATTGCAAGAGGGTTTTGCTTTATTGGGAGGGTTTGTCATGGAAGTGGCCTCAGAAAAATCAGGATTTTCTGAATTGCAGTTCTATTTGCCTGTGGTTGCTGCAGAGCCTGTTGCAGCTGATGTGAGTCCAGGTGCTATATTGATTATTGATGATGAGCCTATGATGACACGCGCTTTGGAGCGTATCTTAAAAAGAAAGGGTTATAAAACTGTTCTTCAGGCCCAAGACGGAAAATCAGCACTAGAGTTGATGAGAAATCCAGCAAATAACGTTATAATGGTGATTTGCGATTATCAGATGCCGGAGATGGATGGCATTGATGTATTGCGCGCTATCCGACAGGAATTCGGAGAGTTGCCTTTTGCGCTGGCCACTGGATCTGTCTTAGAAGAAAAAATTTCAGGCGATATCGATGGTGATCCAAATGCCTTATTTTTGAATAAACCGTTTGATGTAGATGTTTTAATGAGCTCTTTAGAGCAATTAAACGCTCTCCAATCAGATTTAGAAGAAGATGAACCTTAACAAGTAAGTTCGCTAAAATAAAACTTATCCTTCTCCAGGATAAAAATTTATCCATATAAATCAACTACTTATAAGATTTTATACTAGTTCCTTTTGCTAAATTATGTCATGGCATGAGCTATGTTGACGGCTTGCATTTCCACAACGCTACCCGGAATGTTATTGGCATCCTCAGCGTTGACTACCGCAATGGTGGTATCAACCAGTGATAGTATCCAAGAGAGTCTTGATGCTGCGAAGACCCCAGTGTCTTTTGTTAGTAGAGTGGATAATCAAGCAGCGGTCAGCGGAGAGTTCTTAGTTTCAAGGGCCGCTCGCCTTTTTACTGAGCTACCGCCCTTAGCAGCAGATATCAATGCGGTCCAGATTACGGATGAGGCACAGATACCGCCCCTATTAGATCAATACTTAGCACGCATCATTCAATGCTATGCAGGGTTTGTGCGTCATGCGGATCAAGTTCAATCTATGTTATTGCGAGCGTTTAGAGATGGTTGTCTCGACGAAGCTCAAGCCTTGCAATGTATTGATGAGTTTGAGGACGGTATTTTAGCGATGGCAAAAGATTTCCGTGGGGTTCGTTATTTAGCTAAGGTTGCTGATAGCATGGCACAGCGACAAGGTCTTACGCCAGCCCTGGGGAAGATTGCTGGAATTCTTCATGACACGAATCATACGCTCACTACATTGAATATGTATCTCGATTCATTGCAAGAAAGTTTGAGGGGTGTAAAAGTGGACATGGCTGTCTATAGCCAAATTTTAAGTCAACCTGAAGCTGCTTTCATAGGACTGGCGGATGTTAATCGCCAGGGTTTGCAACGTGCTATTAACGATATGCTTTACGTTTTGGATAATGAGCTGGATGTTAGCACCAGTTCAGATACAGAACTAGTGGTTTTATTTTTTAACGGTTTGAATGCTTTAGTTGAAGACATCCATTCGTTACTTCTTGAGCTCACTAATGATTTATCAAGCTTACTAGACATATCTTCTCCACAACGTCATCCAGAGAAAATTGATTTACGCTTGTATGTTACAAAGCGGCTCTTAAGACGTGATATGGATGCCACTGAGCGTAGAGATGTGCGATTGAATGTTGTTAATGCAGTGGATTCGTTATCTGTCATGGGTTATCGGCGTGATATTCAACGAATCGTAAGTAATATGGTCAGAAACTCTATTGAAGCAATGTACCACAGCAGATCCAAAGAAATCTCTGTCATACTTGATCGCGTCAGTTTGATGTCGGAGGATTTGACCTCCTTTGAAGTTAACTACCATGGTTACCCACCAATGGCTGGTAGTGATTATGTGCGCTTGCGTTTTATTGATAATGGAAGCGGTATTTCTCCCCTGCAACAGCCTCATATTTTTGAGAGACACTATTCGACTAAGCAGGGCGACAGTCTTCGCGGTGAAGGCTTAGCTAATGTTTTGGGGGCCGTTATTGCGATGAATGGTTTTATCTGCGTTGAGAGTCAGTTAGGTAGAGGAACCCAGTTTTCTCTTTATTTCCCACTAGTTTAAGCCCCAGTTTTCTTGCCGGTGGAAAGAAGATATTCCCTTGTCAAAGCTGCCCAAGATGGTAAAAGGCAGCCCACTATGATGGAACCACAAGCAATTATTGAAAAGCTCCAAGGCGAGCTGCCTGGGTCACAAGTTTTAGTCGATGATCTGACGGGCACTAAAGATCATTTTCGAGTCACGATTGCAGCGCCTCAGTTTGAGGGCTTAATCATGATCAAGCAGCATCGTTTAGTTTATGATTTAATGAAAGATTGTATGGAAGATAATGGTGGCGGAATTCATGCCTTGTCCTTATCAACTTATACACCCGAACAATGGGAACAACAGAAAGGATGATAGTGTTATGACAAACGATCCATCGCATCAGCAAATTGAGCAAGAAGTTAAAAATAATAAAATCGTCATTTTTATGAAAGGTTTGCCACAAGCCCCTCAGTGTGGTTTTTCTGCTAAAGTTGTCGAGATTCTTAATACTTTAGGGCAACCTTATAAGGCTATTGATGTGTTATCGGATCCTAGTATCCGTAATGGGATTAAAACCTATTCTAATTGGCCGACGATTCCACAAGTTTATGTGGACGGTGAATTTGTCGGTGGTTGTGATATTGTGATGGAAATGCAACAGCGTGGTGAATTAGAAAAATTAGTAAACCCTTAAAAGAATTTAATAATTAGTTTTGTAAAAGGGCTGCTGTTAGCAGCCCTTTTTTTGCGCGCGCTTTTCTTGGAAGAATTTCTTGAGCAACTGACTTGATTCTTCAGCTAATATTCCCGGTACTAATTCAATGCGATGATTTAATCGTGCATCATCAGAGAGATCATAAAGTGATCCCGCCGCGCCCGCTTTGGGGTCCATGGCACCAAATACAACTTTGGGAATGCGCGCTTGCAATAAGGCCCCCATGCACATGAGGCAAGGTTCTAAGGTGACATAGATAATCACGTTTTCAAGTCGCCAACTGTTTAGGTATTGAGCCGCTTGTTGAATGAGTAACATCTCAGCATGAGCCAAAGGGTCTTGGTTGCGCTCGCGGGTGTTATGGGCTCGTGCAATGACTTCCTCTTGATAGACGGCAATACCTCCTACGGGGACTTCTTCGGCTTGATAAGCTTGCTGCGCTTCAGCCAGGCAGAGCAGCATATACTCTTCATTATTAAGCATAGGACATGCTCATAACAATAACACTGCTGTGTGACCAAGGGTATTTTGAAGATATGGGGCTTAAACGAGCGTCGAGATGGAATTTATTCAAAAAAGACACAACCTTATGTTAGGGCTGTCGAGAACGGCTTGTAAGGCGCGTATTGTGCGTTGCGTTATTTTTAGGGGTTTGCTTCAGCTTTATTGATGAAGCATCGACTAGGCTGCATGTGTGGGAACATGCATAGAGGGACTCGGTCATGACAGTGGCGTTGACTCAACTTGCCAATGGTTTCACCATTGCGACAGCTCATATTGTGGTGGGTAATCCGGTTGCGAGCATCTATGATTCTGTACGGCCAACACTCTTGCAAACAGCAGAAGATGCGTTTCTTGGGTCGGTGGCGAATCCATTACTATCATTTATAAATGAAAATTCTTCAGGCCAAATTGAGTCTGATCGCATCGCTCGTCAGTTCTTAGGGTCTGCTTCAGCATTACGTCGTCTGGTTCCGGATGATTTAGGAGCTGTTCGCAATCAATTATTTCATGTTGAGGATCAGTTGCAGGCTCATATTGAAAATGTAGCGTTGCAGGGGATTAAAGGTGTGGTAGAAACTTTTAATCTTCCAGTAGGTATTATTGAACTATTTCCCGAAGAAGATCGAGATCCGGCGATTATTTATTTGAATAGGCCCATGGCTTTGGTTTCCGGACATACTCCTGCAGCGATTGCTGAGGTGCCTAGTGTTTATAACTATTTAGGTGAGGATGATAGGGCAGTTTATAAAGAGCAGTTGTTAGATCCGCTTACGAAATCAGGCGGGCGCAGAATAATGCAGCGTGCTCATATAAAACATGCTTCGGGTCAATACTGGACGACGGCATTACATTTAGGGCGAGTGCGAGGAACAAACTATGTAATTATGGAGATGCTTGATTTAAACCCCGTATTACAATTTGAGGTTTTATTGCAAAATACGCAGTTGCCTTTGGTTTTGTTTCGGATTGCTAAGGATAATGTAGGCTATGAACCATTCTTAGCGAGTACGGGCTTTGAAGAGCTGCTTGGCTATGATCATGGTGAGTTAAAAGATGATTATAGCCGAATTCTGGCCTCGCTTCAGCCTCATCAACGCGAAACCTTCGCCAATAAATTGGAAGCCTTTTTGCGTGAAGGACACTTTACTTGGTTGGATGCTGAAGTAACCAGAAAAGATGGCACGACAGCTAAGTTGGATATTAAAGCGGATTTAAGTACGGTGAATGAACAGAAGTTTGCGATTGTTTTCTTTAGCGATGCTAGAAAAAGAGAAGCGGCTGAGCGTGATAAAATGTTAGCTCAAAGGGCTGATGATCGCATAGCTTTTACGCGAACTATTGCCCATGATTCAGGTAATATTATGACACCCATCATGGGTTATGCTGATGCCATTAAGGCTATGCTGGATGGTACTCTTCCATCTGACCCTCAAAGAATGCGTGAGTATGTTGAAATAATTATCAGAAATGTCGGGGCTCATACTGAGTTAATGCGTAAACTGAGACGCCAGGCTAATGATCAGAGCGAAGGTGTAGACTTGCAAGACATTCTATCAACAGAAGAAATTAAGATGTTAGCCTCACAGCATGCAGGTCCTGTTACCGTCAATGTGCAGACGAGCCGAGTTTCTTTTGAGGTGGAAGGACCTGCCTATGAGCTGACTTATCAAATACTTAACAATTTAATTACGAATGCAGCAGATGCTATGCAAGATAGTGATATTAAGCATATTGACGTTGAGACTGAGGCGATTAGTTTTTCTCAAGCGGAACTAGCAGATTTAGATCCAGAAAATAGATTTCCGAACAAGGCAGCAGGTCGATATATGCGTTTAAGTATTACAGATACGGGTTCAGGAATTCCGGATGCTGTTTTAGCTCAAATGTTTGAAGATGGTTTCTCCACTAAAGGTGTCGAGCTCAAATCTGCTGGCGGTATTGAAGAACTTGATGTCGGTCGTGGTCATGGTTTGCATTCTGTATATCAATTAGTCGCAAAGCGCGGGGGCCTTATTGCAGTGAAAACCCAAATAGGTCAGGGAACGACTATCGACTTGTATTTACCACGTTATCACGATCCTGCTAAGTCTAAAATATCTTCTGTAGGAACGGTGCCGAGTGTTACTAAGAATGCTAATTTGCTGAGTCCAGGGAATGAAGTCATTCTTATTGCAGATGATGATGAACACATCCGCAATCAACTTCAGACAGTTTTAAAGTTTTATGAATATTCAGAGGTTCTTGTAGCGACGGATGCTAATGAGGCACTGCGTTTGGCTCAAGAGAATGAGGATCGCTTGACAGCTGTGGTGATGGATTGGCGCATGCCTGGTATTACCAATGATGAATTAGTGTATAGCCTAAAAAAATTAAATCCTGATTTGCCGATAATGGTTCAAACCGGGGCCATTCCAGAGCATAGCCCGTGGAGGCATGCGGTCAGTTTTATTCAAAAACCGTGGGGCGTTACTGATTTTGCACAAGAATTGCGAGCTGTCATTGATGGTGGGGTAGCGAGTTCTTCCGAAGAAAGCTCCTCAGTTGGTTGATTGACCAAAACATTTCCCTAGAGTAAGACTCCAAATATGAAGCTCATTTCCTGGAATGTGAACGGCATCCGCGCTGCCTTACGTAAGAACTTTATGGAATTTTTCCATGAGTTTTCTCCTGATGTTTTGTGTCTACAAGAAACTAAAGCCCACCCTGAACAAGTTGAGATCGAGTTACCGTCTGATTATCAATTGTTTTGGAACTGGGCTGAGAAAAAAGGGTACTCAGGAACAGCTATTTTCACCAAAATAAAACCCTTGGATATAAGTTATGATATGGGTGTTGCTGAGCATGACACAGAAGGTCGTGTGATTACGGCTGAATTTGCGGAGTACTATTTAATCAATGTATACACGCCGAATTCTGGTGATGCTTTGAAGCGGTTAGAATATCGCCAGGAGTGGGATAAAGCGTTTCTAAAACACATGAAAAAATTGGAAAAGAAAAAACCCGTCATCGTGTGTGGTGATTTAAATGTGGCACATCAAGAAATCGATTTGGCCCGCCCTGCGGCCAATCATAAGAGTCCAGGTTTTACAGATGAAGAACGCCACGGCTTTCAAAATATTATCGATGCCGGTTTTTTAGATACTTTTCGTGAATTCAATCAAGAACCGAATAATTATACTTGGTGGTCTTACCGTGCTAACGCTCGTGCTCGGAACGTAGGCTGGCGCATTGATTACTTTTGCACATCTCCGGCACTGAAACCGGCTTTGAAAGAGGCGACGATTCATGCAGATATCATGGGTTCCGATCATTGTCCGGTAGGTCTAAAACTGAAATAGCGCCGCTATTTTCATAGAGACGCTATTTCCTCTTAAAATGTCGGGGCGCTCAGATTCGAACTGAGGACCCCCTGCTCCCAAAGCAGGTACGCTAC
>JAJFLM010000360.1 GCA_021772655.1 Deltaproteobacteria bacterium | reverse complement strand
AGCAGCCCATTTTTCTAGTTGTGCGCGCCCAATCGTCTGCTCAACACTCTCAACTAATGGTTTGGCAAGTGGCAATGATTCATCATACTCGGCACCATCAGCACTCCATTGAATATTTCGTGACGAGGCAAGCTCTTCTTCTGTGAAAAAGCCTCCTTGAGCGTTCTTCCACGAAGCACAGATTCTTCCATCAACTAAACAATCCCAATGAAAGAAAACAAGTCTGGTTCCTCCGTGATTTACAAACTTGTCTATATGAATCTCAAACTTCAGCGTATCCCCTTTTTTTGGTAAAGAGCCGTAGAATTTTAAATCGTAGCCTAAAAGGCGGAACCTTCTTTTTCCTTGGTTATGGAAATCAATCCCCATCCAGCTCAATAAAAACAACACAGCCTGACACGATTCAATAAGTATGCCGATAGGAATATGACCATCATGAAGGTACCAAGTATCATCGGTGAGATCTGTCTCACTCCATATTGAAGCAGGGCCCAGTATACCTTTCTTCCCTTCTATTCGAGTCACTCGATCCACCAATAACAAGGGACCTCGAGGCAAACGCAACTGATGCTTATAATTGTCTTGCTTAGAGAACTCTTCTCCAAAAACTTTCGAAACACATCCTGTAGAATGCTCCACTAAAGCTTCCTTAGAAAAAACAGGGTTGTTAATATTCTCGACTTTCATCCCAATAAAATCGGAGTAGCTTGGAAGCTGAGCTTCATTCAATTCTGAAGCAATAGTATGAAATGTATCTGTCATGTTTACGGCTACCTCATGTTCAACCTGAGTAATAGCACTCCCTGCGTGTGCTTTACTCATAGCGTAAGATTCTTTATGAGCCGCTACATCAAGCAATAAGCTATCAACAACCGCGTCATCTTCCTGTAATGTCTCCACTCTATTCAAACTATGTATCACCCCTATCTGAATCAGGCTTTCTGCTAGTTCTTGGTACTGCTGATAAGAATTATGACCTTTTACATCCATTGCAAGAACATGAATATCTCTTCCCGCAAGTATTTCTTTAATCTGCTTTGAGCAAAAATCTCTTGGACCTACTTCTATAAAAATGCGCACTCCATTTTGGTAAGCTTGTCGGATCATTTCTGGAAAGTTAACTGTGCTTGTCGCATTCGACAGACATGCTTCTGCAACATTTTTCTGGTTCAACTCATACACGCCCCCCAGCCCACTAGAGTAGAACGCGGTGTCAGGAACTTGCTTGGTAGGACGCGAATGTAAATGATAGTACTGTTCTGAGATTGATTGGATCTCTGGACAATGGTTTACGGCTGCATAATCCAATGGAAACGAGGGCACGCCCAATAGTTTAATTACTTGCTGGCAATCCACAGGATACCCTGAAATGACACAAGAACGCGGGCCATTAATAATAGTAAGATGTACACGCTCAAAATCTTTAACTACGGCTTTAACAGAATCAGCAGGCGCTAATACCGTCCAACTTTTCCAAAGCTTCTGGCCCTCCCTCTCCCTTGGAAAACAATTCTGCTCTATCCATGCCTTACGAACATAAGAAAATCTTTCATCAAAAATCCCACTTGAATGTGTGTCAAAGAAAAGATTATCAATGTCTGGCCACACCCCCAAACTAAGCAATGCTGCTGTTTCTCCAGAACTTAACCCAATAACGGCATCAGGGTTAATGCCCAACTCATTCTTTAGCAGCAATGTATGCGCTAACTGAATCACCATAGTCGCCCACATAGTCACTAGAGACGCGTTTTTTCTTGCGGGAGAACCCTGCTCTGAATAAAGCCAATCCTCTTGTGATATGAGTGCTAAATTCCGACATTTTTCTCCCATTAAGTTAGTAAGCCACGGTTTATTCAATAATAAATGTCTTCCGACACCGTGATAACTGCTTGCACCTCCAGTATAAACAAAAGCAATTTTTCCATGACTTTTATCCAAAGAAAAATTTGTAGGTGTCTGAGCCACTTTTGATTCACTTTCAGTAAGTGCAACAATTGAGCCCCTACTACCTAAAGAATCAATCATAAGATTAAGTTGACGCTGCTCTCCATTTGTCAACCAGGGTCTTGCTAAATCCAAGTTATCATCGATAAAGAAATTATCTTTAAGCATAAACATACCTGCTGCGAACTCAAACAAGCCAGCCGCAGCATGAATATGTCCAACCGTACGTTTTACGTGGGAACTAACGGACCTAGTATCAATACACTGATTTTCTTGTGTAGTTGTTTGATGGCTACTGATATTCGATACAACACCATAGATGGTATTTCCATCCGCTTGAGCATCAACCAGTCGTTTCAAGACCAAGGCAAATGCACCATCCCCAAGTTCAGACTGCTTTAAATTTAAACTTTGAGCTAAGGCTTGAGCCTGATATTTATCAGAAGATAAATCGACGGCACCAACAATCATCACATCGTTTTCTCTACTTTTTAATGCATCGCAAGCTGCCGCTAGTGCTTTTATTCCAGATAATTCTTCAGCAGCCACCACGTAGCTAGGCCCCCGTAAATTTAACTGATTGCTAATGCGATTAGCTGGCATATTAGGTAAATTTCCAAGCACCTTTGCAGCATCCAAATCGGAAAAGAAATCGCTTGCTTCACCAGCTACATCTTTCTGAAATAAACTTACTCCATATTGAGTTATCTCGGCATCTCCCTGACAACCTATTATGATGCCAGTACGGTCTGAAGGAATACTATCAAGTGCAGCATCGCGAAGTGCTGTCTGTGCTGTCTTAGCCATTAATAATTGGCTAGCTTGAGTTCGCTTAAGGTCATTCGGTGGAAATTTAAGATCCTGTAATGAAACGCTGACAGTCTCAATATTATAAGCATGACCAATTATACCGTTCTTTAAATGATGAATATATTCTGTTTTATTTACAACACTCCCTGTTTCCAGGGCGACCCCAACAACAGCAATCTCCATATCTTTCTGCGGAACGGTCACTTCAGGAATAGCTATACTATTCCGCGCTATTGGCTTTATAGATTCTTCAATAACAACATGACCGTTACACCCGCCGAGACCAAAGGCGCTTACCGCTGCACGGCGCGGAACCCCGCCCGTATCCCATTCCACCGAATCAGATAATACCTTGAAACGGGACTCCCCAGCAAGAAGGTCCAAAGGGTCATCACACCCTACCGTTGCCGGTAAAGTATGATGTTTCATGGCGGCGAGTACTTTCATAATTCCAGCCATCCCTGCAGGGGCTAGTATATGACCGATATTTGATTTCAATGAACTGACAACAACTGCCTTACCACAACCTTCTCCCCAGATGGATTTCATGCTGAGCAACTCTGCCCCATCACCAACTGCAGTGCCTGTTGCATGACACTCAACATACTGAATATCCTCTGGGTTTAAATTTGCTGCCTGATAAGCCCTTTGCATAGCAATTTGCTGCCCTGCACTTGATGGAGCCAGCAAATTTTTACCGCGCCCATCGTTGGACAAGCCAATACCTCTAATCACACCTAAAACTTTGTCTCCAGCTACTTGGGCGTCTACCAGGCGTTTAAGTACGAGCATCGCCGCACCCTCTCCCGGGACTAATCCATTGGCTTGCTTATGGAAGGGGCGACTCTCACCCGTAACACTCAAGGCTTGCAATGCGGTAAACATCGTATGAATCCATAGACTATCAGAACGATTAACAGCGCCCGCTAGCATCATATCTGAGCGCCCTGATTGTAACTCAGAACAAGCAAGTTTTAGCGCATAAATTGATGAGGCACAGGCCGCATCAAGTGATAAGGAATTAGCCCCTAAACCAAGTGAGTTCGCCAATAAATGAGCCGGCAAACCTCCCGAGAAGAAATTATGCACATCAATAGACTGGCGGTCGTTCAGCGACGTACACCAATGAGTCATGGATTCCGAAGGGTATAGTAAGTTACCCAGCACAACACCCGTACGTTTTTTTTGCGCGCTCGATAAACTCGTATATCCTGCGCTACGCAATGACTCTCGCCCAACATGAAACAACCACTTAAATAATGGATCAAGCTCTCTAATATTTTTTTCAGGAATATAAAAACCCGTTGGATCAAAAACACTATCAAAGTTAGTGACATAAGAACCAGTACTACTTGCAATATGGGCTTGCCACCGAGTGACTTCGTGACTGAGGTCGTCCTCAGCCACACACCAACGCCCTGAGGGCACAGCTGACATAACCTGCCGCTTATTAGAGACAATATCCCACAAAGCTTCAGGAGTCATTGCTTGAGGCAACACGCAAGACTGCCCAATAATCGCAATCGGTTCAAAATTTACACAATCAGACATGATGACCTGCTAAAGCGCTGTTAATGTAAAGGACTTCCAATGACGACTTCCACCTCTTTAGATTGTGTCTGCGTCACTTCCTTAACAAAGGCTTTAGCTCCAAACTTGAGTGGAATAAGAGCTACCCCTCTGCGCTTAAATTCCTCACGCAGAGCCGGCTTAACCATCCCACCGTCCCACGCACCCCAATTAATAGATTTAACAACACAGTTACTTTCACGGCGATGATATTCAGCTTGAGCCACTTTGTTCATGATCTCGTTTGCCATGGCATAATCGCTTTGACCTTGGTTGCCAAAACGAGCCGCCACCGAAGAGAATAAGCAAATCATTTTCAGAGGATCTTCGTTCATTGCAGATAATAACTCTGAAAGGCCTTTTACCTTGGTATCAAACACCAAATTAAATTGTTCCTCGGTTTTATCTTGAACAAACTTATCGGCAATCACACCAGCGCCATGAACAAAGGCACTAATAGGGCCCCAGTCACGTCTCACCTCATCTAAAGCCGCCCGCACAAGACTTCCGGCCGACCAGGTCCACGATGGACCTTCGATGCGCATCAAACGAGATTCTAAAATATCCACTGCATAGTATTTTACAGGCGAGCCCGCATCACGCAGGGCTTCAAGAGTTTGACGCACCTCACGAGAATTCATGATTAAGCGCGCTTTCGTTTCTAACTGCTGAGGCGTTAGCTTCACGCCATTTTCTTGATAGTACTGAAAAAGTGTCTTCTTTAAATCAGCTTCACCTTGGGCATGACGATAGTGTTCAGGTTCTTGTTCAGGAACAGGCGTCCGCCCAAACAGAACAATCTTTGGTTTTACCTGACGTGCCAACTCGATAATACAAGCAGCCGTTACCCCTCGAGCACCACCACTAACGACCACAACTGAATTCTCATCCAACACATTAGCTAGCGCTGACACATTGTTCTGTTCTTGCAATGTAATAGTTTGTCGCTGATCTTCATGGGTCAAACCTACTTCGACACAATCACCTCCATTAAGTACTTCTTGTAAAATAGAAACGGCTAATTGATCAGCGCTACGTCCTGCCATATCAATATCAATTGCCTTGACGTGCACACCAGTCCATTCACGATGTAAGGTCTTAGCAAGTCCAGCTAGCCCTCCACGAGCCGCCTGAACATTATCCGTTAAATCCAAACCAAAATTTCCACCCGTATCTTGCACGGTGATAAACCAAGCTCCACCCTGTTCAGCAGCTTGATTTAACGGTGTCGCTAGTTGCCTAGCAATGCTAAAAGCTTCTCTATTAACCTTCAGTGCTGAGGTGAAGTTCTTATTTTCTCGAAGCCCACCCAAATATATAACAGCACCACAAGGTTTCTCACCCACCAAGCCATCTAAGGAATTGACGACGCGCACATGCACTCCTTGAGCTTGCAACAGTGGCATAATAGCCTCAGCAATACCTAATTGCGCACCTACAATAATGACTTCATGCCCTGCAGCCAATGACAACGGTGACTGACTTTGTACCGGAGACAGCCCTAGCACGTAGCGATTAATACCATCTGGAAATTGTAAAGCTTGAGTTGAATGATTAGCAATAACTTGCGGAGCCTCACCAACAACAACTGGCGCACTAGCAACTACTAGCGTAGGTTCTGCCACTTCAGCGACTGGTGTTGAACTCGCACCGCTACCCATATAATCTACAACCTGTTGCAAGGTTTGCAACTCAGCCAGCTTTTCTGCCTCAACCTCTGGCAAACTAGCATCGCGTTCTTTAACAGCACTTAAAATCTCGACACGCTTGATGGAATCAATCCCCAGATCTGACTCCATATTCATTTCCAGCTGCAACATCTCTTCCGGATAACCTGTCTTTTCGGCGACTACTTCCAACATGATTTTTGTAAGCTGAGTCATATCCGCACCCACTGCTGGAACCGCTTCAACTGCAGGTGCTGGGGCACTAGTAACGACTGGTGCAGGCTGCGCCACTTCAGCGACTGGTGTTGAACTCCCACCGCTACCCATATAATCTACAACCTGTTGTAAGGTTTGCAACTCAGCCAGCTTTTCTGCCTCAACCTCTGGCAAACTAGCATCGCGTTCTTTAACAGCACTTAAAATCTCAACACGCTTGATGGAATCAATCCCCAGATCTGACTCCATATTCATTTCCAGCTGCAACATCTCTTCCGGATAACCTGTCTTTTCGGCGACTACTTCTAACATCACTGTTGTTAAGTGCGAAATATCTGCTGAATTCGTAGCTGGTTGGCTTGCAACCTGCGTTGTTGCAGACGGCGCATTTTGAGTTGGTGCAGACTCAATAGTAGACACCTGGCCACTTGTTGATAAAACCTGACTCGAGGGCTGAGTTGAGTGTGTATCGAATGAGTGAGCTTGCGTAACCTGATCACTCAAACTCGGTGCTGCCGACATTTTTTGAGGTGATTGTCCTACCGCAATTTTCTCCGTAGCCACAACGGGCTGTTCAAGAGGCTGTTGCTGTTCGATTGACTGTTGATTCTGCTCCGGTGGTAATGACATGCTTTCTGACTCCTGTTCAGTATTATTTGTAATCTGACCCACAGAAACCTCTATGGCTGTGGGAACAACGGGGTATTTTCTCTTATAAGGCGCTGAATTAATTAAGATGGCTGATGGCTTTAAAGGGGCATCATCGACTTCATGGCATTCACGTTGATTCAACATATCTAAAGATAGCTCCATACCAATAGCCGATAACTGTGCCAGCAAATGAAACAAACTTTCAACGCCATGGCGTCCTTTGGTATCGATACTAACGGCAAGATGATTGTTATTATCTAAACACTCACCTACTAAGTTAGTCAGCGTTGCGCCGGAGCCTACTTCAACAAATAAATTTACACCCTGCTCAGACATCGCTTGGAGCTCCTCTGAAAAGCGAACGGGCATAGATAAATGTGTGGCCATCCTCTTGCGAATAGCTTCGGGATCACGTGGATATTCTTGAGCGGTTTCATTGGAAAATACCGTCAGTTGCGGACTTTTTATATCAATTCCTTTGAGATAGTTATAAAAGGCATCACTGGATCCTGAAACAATCTCTGAATGAAAAGCCGTATCTACATTCAGTTGAGTGACTTTAAAACCTTGCTGAGCCAGCAAATCTTTTAAGCGCAGAATTTCATTTAATTCACCAGAAAGAATCGACTGATGTGGTGAATTATAATTGGCAATCACAACTCTGGTTTTCCATTGATCCAGTAACGGCTGAATTTGTTCGGCGCTACCAGCAACAGCTAACATACTGCCCTTTAACTCACTTGATTGAGCCATCAATTCACCACGCTTGCGTGCCACATAAAGGAAGGTCTCCAAGTCATAAACTCCAGCATAGTATAGAGCTGCCTCTTCACCAAAACTGTGCCCTGCCACACAATCAGCCTTTAAATCTACTTGATTCAACAAGGCCAGCATCGCTGCAGACGTCACTCCCAAGGATGGTTGCGCCCATTCTGTAGAAGTAATGCGTTGTTTCAACTGCTGTTCGGCTTTCTCTGTAAAAACAGGGCGTGGAAAAACCACTTCACTTAACTTAGTAGCACCATCTAAACGCAGGCGATCTACTTGATCCCAAAGATCACGCACACAATCAAAAGACATCGCTAAATCAGCTCCCATTCCGACGCGTTGACTACCTTGCCCAGGAAATAAGAAAGCAACTTTCTTCGCTCTGAAGTTGGGACGATAATAAATACCCAAAGGAGGAAACCAAAAGTCTCCTTGCTGTACCTCTAAATGACTGACGAGCTTTTGAATTTTACTTTGCAGTTGTTCTTTTGAAGTTGCTACGATTGCAGCGCGTTGAACTTTATGCGCACTAAAAGCCGTACGTGTTGACTTTGCTACACCAAATAAAGAAGCGCCTTCATTTAACTGGCTCAAAGTATTACGGCACTCAGAAATAAGTTCATCAGTAGTGCCACCGGAGTACAAAAATAACTCACTAGGAAATAAATCCTGGCGTGGTGGTTTTTCCACTGAACCGAGGTATTCTTCTACGGTAATATGAAAGTTTGTGCCACCAAAACCAAAGGAACTGATGCTTGCGCGGCGCGGATAATCTTCAGCATGAACCCACGGCCGAGTCTGTGTATTTAAATAAATTGGGCTATTTTCAAAATTGATTGCAGAGGTTGGTTTAGTAACCTTGCAAGTTGGTGGTAATATTTTGTGGTGCAAAGCATGAACCACCTTAATCAAACTCGCCGCACCTGCAGAACCCGCCGTATGGCCGATTTGTGATTTAACCGAGCCTAAGGCACACCATTGCCGATCTTGACGACCGCTCTCATCAAAAACGCCCACTAATGATTTCAATTCAGCGGTATCCCCAGCACGTGTTCCTGTGCCGTGAGCTTCTACTAAAGAAACTGTATCTGGACCATAACCAGCTTGTTCATAAGCCCGCCGTAAAGCCCGCATCTGTCCAGTCGACTCAGGGGCATAAATGCTCTTACCTTTCCCGTCACTGGAAGTCCCAATGCCACGGATTACCCCATAAATTTTATCACCATCACGTTCTGCATCTGACAAACGCTTGAACGCTAATAAAGCAATACCTTCGCCTAGCATCGTGCCATCACAATCATTATCAAAAGGGCGACACTCCCCTGACGCTGATAAAGCTGGTGTTTTACTAAAACACATGAACATGAGCGGAGTACTGCTGGTTTGTGCCCCACCGGCAACCACTAAATCTGCTTCACCTAAAACTAATTCCTTAATAGCCATATCAATAGCAGCTAAAGAGCTGGCACAAGCAGCATCCAACACACAGTTGGTGCCATGCAGGTCAAAACGATTCGCTATGCGACCTGAGATAACATTTTGTAATAGCCCCGGGAATGTATTCTCTTGCCAATCTGCTGAATACTTCATGCGTTGATCACATATCTCAGCAATCTTTTTGGCATCCAAACCACATTCGGTCATGGCCTTTTCCCAAATCGGACGGTGCTGCGTACCTACCACGTCGGTCATTAAAGATGTGC
>JAJFLM010000359.1 GCA_021772655.1 Deltaproteobacteria bacterium | reverse complement strand
CAAACGTATGCAGAGGCGGATGAGTTTGCGACGCGGATGAGCCGCAATACCCAGTTGGTGATCAAGCACGAAGCCTATTTGAATAAGGTGGCGGATCCTGCGGCGGGTTCTTTTTATATTGAATCCCTGACCGACCAAGTTGCGCAAGCCGCTTGGCAACGTTTCCAAGAGTTGGAAGCGGCCGGTGGTCTATGGGCCGCGTGGAAATCGGGTGACGTGAAGACTCGTTTACAAGAGATTCAACAACAGCGCGAACAAAATATGGCGCGTCGTAAAGAGATTTTACTGGGGACGAATCAGTATCCCAATAGTGCTGAGACGATGTTGGACCAGCAGGTTGAAATCCCAAGGGTTGTTTTAGGAAAGGCTTCGCAGTCGATTGGTTTTGGTTGGGCAGCGCTCAATAAAGACAATATTTCATTAAAGGATTTTGCGGGTCGCTTCCAATCAGCACAAGATGGCGGACAAGCCCTCTCAGTAGTGCGTGGCGGAGAGGCCTTTGAGCAGTTGCGTTTACGCGTCGAACAACATGTGGCTTCAGGTCAGACGACTCCCAAGGTAGTGATGCTGCCTTTTGGAAATCGCGCCATGCGGACAGCCCGGGGTATTTTTGCGCAAAACTTTTTTGCCTGTGCGGGCTATGAGATTGTGACGAACCCAGGCTTTGATGATTTAACGGTGGGTTTGGAAACAGTTTTAGCTCAGCAGCCTGCGGTTGTGGTGCTGTGTGCTGCTGATAAGGATTATGTGGAGCAGGGAGCTGAAATTGCCGAGCAATTAACAGAGAAGTTTACCGGTCAGATAGTGATAGCGGGTAATCCTGAAGAGGCAGCGGAGAGTTTACGGTCTGCCGGAGTGAGTGAATTTATTCATGTGCGTTCTAATGTGTTAGCAAGCTTACAAAATTTTCATGAAGTATTAGGGATTAAATAAGATGGCACGAGCTGATTTTTCAAAAATAGCCTATGCACCGAAGTTAAGTGGCAAGAAAACTGCCGAATCATCTATTTGGCATACGCCAGAGCAGGTTGATGTGAAGTCGGTTTATTCGCGCGATGATTTGGCAGGTGTCGAGCATCTCGACTTTGCAGCCGGCTTGCCACCGTATTTACGGGGCCCTTATTCCACGATGTATATCACGCGTCCTTGGACTGTGCGCCAGTATGCTGGTTTTTCTACGGCGGAAGAATCCAATGCTTTTTATCGGCGTAACTTAGCTGCTGGGCAGAAGGGTTTATCGGTGGCCTTCGATTTAGCCACTCATCGCGGTTATGACTCCGATCACGAACGTGTGGTGGGGGATGTGGGTAAGGCGGGTGTTGCCATTGATTCTGTGGAAGACATGAAAGTGCTCTTTGACCAAATCCCGCTGGAGCAGATGTCGGTTTCGATGACGATGAATGGTGCGGTGCTGCCAGTGTTGGCGTTTTTTATTGTTGCGGGTTTAGAGCAAGGGGTGCCGCTAGAGGCCCTAAGTGGCACGATTCAAAATGATATTTTAAAAGAGTTCATGGTGCGGAATACTTATATCTACCCACCACGACCTTCCATGCGCATCATTGCAGATATCTTTGAGTATACCTCAACGTATATGCCTAAGTTTAACTCGATCAGCATCAGTGGTTATCACATGCAAGAGGCGGGGGCGACGGCTGATATTGAATTGGCCTATACCTTAGCTGATGGTTTGGAATACATCCGTACGGGTATTGATGCGGGCTTAGATATTGATACCTTTGCACCGCGCCTCTCTTTCTTTTGGGCCATTGGTATGAATCATTTTATGGAAATTGCCAAGATGCGGGCGGGTCGCATGTTGTGGGCCAAGATTGTAAGTCAGTTTAATCCCAAGAATCCTAAGTCATCAGCGCTGCGGACTCATTGCCAAACTTCTGGCTGGAGTCTGACCGAACAAGACCCCTTTAATAATGTGACACGCACCTGTGTTGAAGCCTTGGCAGCGGCACTCGGTCATACTCAATCACTGCATACGAATGCTTTAGATGAAGCCATTGCCTTACCGACTGATTTTTCGGCGCGGATTGCGCGTAATACACAAATTTATCTGCAAGAAGAAACCGATATCTGTAAAGTTATCGATCCTTGGGGTGGGTCTTATTATGTAGAATCGCTAACTCATGATTTAGCCCGGCGGGCTTGGGAATTGATTGAAGAGGTCGAAGAGCTGGGGGGAATGACCAAGGCGATTGAGCAAGGTTTGCCCAAGCTGCGCATTGAAGAGGCTTCGGCGCGCAAGCAAGCCCGCATTGATTCTGGTAAAGATGTGATTGTAGGAGTGAATAAATACCGCTTAGCAGAGGAAGATCCGATTGATATTTTAGAGGTAGATAATACGGCGGTACGCGAATCACAGATTAAGCGCTTGCAAGCCATGAAAGCTAGCCGCAATAATGTTGCAGTAGAACAAGCCCTTAATGCGATTACTAGGTGTTGTGAAACCGGTGAAGGGAATCTCTTGGCCTTAAGCGTTGAAGCCGCTAAACTAAGGGCCAGCTTGGGTGAGATTTCATATGCCTGTGAAAAAGTTTTTGGGCGCTATCAAGCCGAGATCCGATCAATTTCAGGAGTGTACATGTCAGAGATTTCTGATGACAGTGATTTTAAAGCCGCACAGGCCTTAGCCGATGAGTTTGCTGCAAAGGAAGGGCGTCGTCCTCGTATTATGGTGGCTAAGATGGGGCAAGATGGTCATGATCGTGGAGCGAAAGTGATTTCCACGAGTTTTGCGGATTTAGGTTTTGATGTGGATATTGGGCCTTTATTTCAAACCCCTGCGGAAGTCGCCCAGCAGGCCGCTGAAAATGATGTTCATATCTTAGGGGTTTCTAGTTTGGCGGCCGGTCATAAAACCTTAGTGCCTCAAGTCATTGATGAGCTGAAAAAAATTGATCGCGGTGATATCTTGGTTGTGACTGGTGGCGTCATCCCTCAGCAAGATTATGATTTCTTATATAAGGCGGGTGTAACCGCAGTCTTTGGCCCGGGAACGGTGATTGCACAAGCGGCGCAGAAAATATTGCGTGCGTTGATAGATAAATAA
Source organism: Deltaproteobacteria bacterium (assembly GCA_021772655.1). Lineage (GTDB taxonomy): Bacteria > UBA10199 > UBA10199 > 2-02-FULL-50-16 > JAJFLM01 > JAJFLM01. Next base: position 937 of record JAJFLM010000359.1, on the reverse strand, counting down.
CAAACCTGGTAGGGGCGAATACAAGATTCGCCCCTACAATATATATGAAAACATTATCCACCCAAGAATATGTTGATGGCATCCTCGCAGGCGACCGCTTTATTTTAAGCCGTGCTATCACACTCATCGAAAGTACTTTGGCCGAACACGAAGCGCAGAGTTTCGAAGTGATCGAGCGATGTTTGCCACATGCGGGTCAATCAATTCGCTTAGGAATCACTGGTGTTCCTGGCGTTGGTAAAAGCACTTTTATTGAAACTTTTGGCCAATTGATTATTGAGCAAGGTCATCAATTAGCGGTCCTCGCCATTGACCCCAGCAGTCAGCGTTCTAAAGGCAGTATTTTAGGCGATAAGACCCGCATGGTTGAGTTATCTAAATTAGAGCAGGCTTATATCCGGCCTTCACCCACTTCAGGGTCTTTAGGCGGAGTGGCGCGACGGACCCGTGAAACGATTGTGCTCTTTGAGGCTGCTGGCTTTGATGTGGTTTTGGTTGAAACGGTTGGCGTCGGGCAGTCTGAAATTTTAGTGCACTCAATGGTCGATTTCTTTTTGCTGCTGATGTTAGCAGGTGCGGGTGATGAGCTACAAGGTATCAAGCGCGGTATTATGGAAATGGCGGATGCTTTGGTGATTACAAAAGCCGATGGTGATAACTTAGGCCGTGCTAAGTTGGCGAAGGCGGAATATAAAAATGCGTTGCATTTATTACCGCCTCACGCTCAAGGTTGGGTAGCTCCGGTATTATCTTGTTCGGCTTTAGAAAAAACCGGCATCGCAGAGATTTGGGAGCAAATCACTAGCTTTCAAAAACAAATGTTGGCTAATGGTGCCATTGAGAACAAGCGTCAAGAGCAAGCGCGGATCTGGATGCTTGAGTCTATTGAGTCAGCATTGAAAGATGACTTTGAAAGCCAACCCAGTATCAAAAAACT
>JAJFLM010000358.1 GCA_021772655.1 Deltaproteobacteria bacterium | reverse complement strand
ATGAAATTTTTTATTGATACCGCTGATATTGACCAGATTCGCGAATGGTCCAAAACCGGTTTAATTGACGGCGTAACAACCAATCCATCTCTTATCTTGAAGGCTGGTCGTGATATCAACGAAGCTCTGGCTGAAATTTGCGATATTGTCGATGGGCCGGTTTCGGGTGAGGTTACAGCTGCTGATACGGCAGGCATGATTTCCGAGGGTAAAATCCTTGCGGGAATTGCCAGCAATATCTGCATCAAGCTGCCATTGACCCTAGAAGGGCTAAAGGCTTGTAAAGCGCTGACAGACGATGGCCATAAAACCAATGTTACCTTGTGTTTTTCGGCCAATCAGGCACTGCTTGCTGCCAAGGCCGGGGCCAGCTTCATCTCGCCGTTTGTAGGCCGCCATGACGATGTGGGCTTTGACGGTATGGAGCTGATCGAAGACATCCGCACCATTTATGACAATTATGCATTCAACACTGAAATTCTGGTGGCGTCGGTGCGCCATCCGGTTCATGTGCTGGAAAGCGCGCGCATCGGCGCCGATGTTGCCACGTTCCCGTGGGACGTGATGAAAAAACTGTTTAACCACCCGCTAACCGCAAACGGCCTCGCTGGTTTTGACAAAGATTGGGCAGCGACCGGCTTTTCTATCCTTTAAACCTAGGCTAGAATAGGAAACTGAGCAAAAAGGAGCGTTTTATGTCAACTGGTAGCGACGATAAAAATGAACCACTCAGCAAGGTGCGCATCGCTTATCTTTTGTCTCTGATGACCATTATTGGAGCATTCGCATTCCTGTTTTTCAAAATAGGAACGGCTGGCTCCAACGCGCCAGTTTCAGATATACTCCCCTATTTCATGGGCGGATTGGTTGTAATTTTCGTTAGTGCGATGTTAATTGGATTTATTATTAGTTGTGATCAATGTGGGACCACAATTTCGGACCTAAGTAGAAAGAACCAAAGCGGACCATTGACAGTAAATTATTCAGTAGACGCCGGAGACAGCTTGCTACAAATGTTTAGCAAAAAATGCCGTGCGTGTGGTCGCGAACGCCTCTAACCTTTTTGTCGTGACTAGGTCTGTCAAAGCCTTATGAGCAGCGTTTCTTTTAATGATTTACACCATTCAAGCCACTGGCCGGATCTCGCTGGCGTCCCGCCGTGGGATTACACTCTCGGCGGCGGCGGACGTGATTTGATTGACCGCGTCATCACCGAATCCGGCGCGACCCACATGCTGGAAATTGGCTGTTTTTTGTGTGCGTCAGCTAGGCGCTGGCTGTCGAATCACCCGAACCTGAAACTCGTTGGTATCGACCCGTGGGATGATGGTTTGATTGATCAGGTAGCGCGCTACATTGGTCGCCCCAACCTGACCCGCAAGTATCCAGCCCCGGCGACCCAGCAGCAAATGCTGGCCGACATCACCAAAAACGGCCCCTATGCCACCGCACTGGCCAATGTGGTTGAGTTTAAAGACAGATTCGCGCCGGTTCGCGGGCTGTCACCAGACAAGCTTTACGAGCTGAAAGACAAAGGCTTTGAGCCTGACATTGTCTATATCGACTGCGACAAAAAACCAGATGAACTGGAAGTAAGCCACAAGCTATGGCCAAATGCCCATATCACGGGCGATGACTGGCATTGGAACCGGGCCCATGGTTACCCCATGCGCACAGTGGTTAACGAATTCGCAAAAAAGCACGGCTTTACCGTCGAAGCAGACTGGGCGACCTGGATTCTAAAGCGTTAGAGATTCTATAGCGCTAATCGTCGGCATCAACCCACGTGACATGACCCATTTTACGGCCCGGGCGCGGATCGGACTTTCCGTAATGATGAAAACTGGCTTTTGGGTCCGCCAAATATTGCTCGTTGTCGAGAATATCGTCGCCGAGCAAGTTCTTCATGCGAATGATACCGCGCGCATTGGTTGCGCCTAACGGAAGATCGCAAATGGCGCGGATATGCTGCTCAAATTGGCTGGTGGTCGCACCGTCCATGGTCCAATGACCGGAATTATGCACCCTTGGTGCGATCTCGTTGACGATAATCTGGCCTTTTGCGTCGCTGACGAACATCTCAACTGTCATCACACCCACATATTCAAGCGCGTTGGCAACTTTGGCCGCGATCACTTTGGCTTTGGCTTCCACCATATCGCTTACTTTGGCCGGCACGGTGGTTATATCAAGAATATGATTGGTGTGAACATTTTCGCTAACCGGATAGGCCGCCACATCACCGGATGCGCTGCGTGCAACAATCACACTGATTTCCCGGTCAAAATTGACAAATCCCTCCAAAATTGCCGGGGTGCTATTGGTAACTGACAGTACCTTGTCTAGGTCTTTTGAGCTTTTAACCAGCTGCTGACCCTTGCCGTCATAGCCAAACCGCCTGGTTTTGGCCACCGACGGACGCCCAATCGACTTAAAAGCCTCTTTCAGTTCCGCTGCAGAATGGAATGCCTGATAAGGAGCGGTCTTAACCCCGGAATCCGCCAAAAATTCCTTTTCGACCAACCGGTCCTGGCTGACCATTAGCGCACGCGCACCGGGTCGAAGTAAGGTATTTTTTGAAACGATATCGGCGGTTTGCGCCGGAACATTCTCGAATTCGTATGTTGCCACATCCACGGCGCGAGCGAAGTCGGTCAATGCCTCCTCGTTGGTGTAGGAAGCAACTGTTGTTTGGTCGGCCACCTGAAACGCCGGGCTGTTTTCTTCAGGGCAATAAATATGGCAACGATAGCCAAGGTTAGCTGCCGCCAGTGCCAGCATACGGCCAAGTTGACCACCACCCAAAATTCCTATGGTACCGCCCGGATTAACACGTGTCATGGCAGGCCCCCGCTTACACTATTGCAGTTATTTTACCGGTTCTTCAGCAACACTTGCGGTTTGTGCCGCGCGCCAATCATCTAGACGGGCCGCAAGCGCATCGTCCATAAGTGCCAGAACCGCCGCCGCTAACAAACCTGCGTTTTTGGCACCGGCATTACCAATTGCCAGCGTTCCAACCGGCACACCGCCAGGCATTTGCACGATTGAAAGCAAACTATCCTTGCCTGATAGCATGCTGGATTGAACTGGCACACCGAACACCGGCAGAGGTGTCATAGCAGCAGCCATTCCCGGCAAGTGCGCCGCGCCGCCCGCGCCCGCGATAATGCATTTCAAACCCTTGGCTTTGGCCCCTTTGGCATAATCATATAGCCGGTCAGGTGTTCGGTGGGCGGAGACAATTTTTGTCTCATAGCCGACGCCCAGCGCATCCAGCGCATCTGCCGCATGTTTCATGGTTGGCCAGTCTGATTGACTGCCCATGATAATCCCAACGGAAGGCGCTGCATTCGGCACGGCAAATATCCTATATTTCGACCCTTGGGC
>JAJFLM010000357.1 GCA_021772655.1 Deltaproteobacteria bacterium | reverse complement strand
TAAATAGGGTCATTGGTATCGGTGATGATTTACGCTATGTCTCTCCTCATGGGATGGGTTCCTATGGAGGGCGTTCACTGTTAGTAGAATCTTTGGCTGTTTCAAGTCAGTAATTGAGACGATAAGGTCACTATGCAAGCTATTGTAGTTAAAGCTCCCGGTGGAGCTGAACAGCTCCAGGTTGAAGAAGTTACGCAGCCCATTCCCGGGCCGAATGAATTATTAATAAAAGTCCAGACTGCGGCCTTGAATCGGGCTGATATTTTACAGCGCGAAGGAAAGTACCCGCCTCCACCAGGTGCCAGTGAACTTTTAGGTTTGGAAGTTGCCGGTATCGTCGAGGCTTGCGGTGATTCCTGTGGACAGTGGGCGCCTGGTGATCGTGTTATGGGATTATTGCCCGGGGGAGGTTATGCAGAATATGCTTTGCTTGATGAGCAATTAGCGATGCCGATTCCCCAAGGACTTTCTTTTGAACAAGCGGCAGCGATTCCAGAAGTTTTCCTAACGGCTTTCCAATGTGTAAAATGGTTGGGCGATATCAAGCATGGACAGAATGTATTGATTCATGCAGGCGCGAGTGGGGTAGGGACAGCGGCCATTCAATTAGCGCAGGCCTTTGGTGCGGATATCATTGCTGTGACAGTGGGATCAGATTTAAAACAGGAAAAGTGTTTAGATTTGGGAGCGACACTCGCACTTAATTATAAGTCTGATGTCACTTGGGCCGATGCTTTAGTGGAAAAAATCGGTAAAGATAACATTCATCTCGTTCTCGATTTTGTAGGCGCCCCTTATTTTAAAGATAATTTAAAAGTATTGGCGCCTGAGGGAAAGTTGGTTCTTATTGCAGCTATGGGCGGTTTTAAGGTGGAGTCATTCAATTTATTACCCTTCCTACTTAAGCGTGTTCAAGTGATGGGAACGACTCTACGTTCAAGGTCTTTAGCTTATAAAACAAAACTCACTCAAGAATTGGCTGAGTTTGTTTTGCCGCGTTTTCGTGATGAGCGCCTTAAGCCTGTCGTGGATACGGTTTTTCCATGGGAAGAAGTGCAGGCAGCCCACGCTCATATGGAAGCTAATCTTAATATTGGGAAAATCATTCTTAAAGTAGGGGCGGAGTAATTATCGGTGGGGTGGCTTTTCTCGCATCAGGGTAGGGGCGTATAGCTATACGCCCCTACGTGATCCGAAGGTTTCTTTATTTTAATTTAGCGACCCGTTTACTGCATTTAGGTGAGAGATCTGCCTTATGAAGCATTAAGCATTGATGAATCCGGCCTTCACCCGGTTCTATGTTAGCACAATGCTTTGTGACATCATCGCGGCAGGCGCGGGTTAGTTTCCGTTTGCCATGATGTTTATGTTTTAGTTCACGACATTGTGTTGAGAGTTCGTCGCGGTGCTCGCGCAAACATTTGCCTAATCCTTCGCCATGCTTGATTCCGGCACATAACTTAGCGGCATCGTCTCCACAAGCGGCATCAAATTTAGCCTGCCTTTCAGCACGTTTTTCTTTGCATTCTAAGGACAGCTGCCCTTGATGTTCATCGAGGCACTTGTGAATAGCCCCCTTGCCACGTTTAACGTCTTTACAAAAAGTTTCGACATCTTGTTTGCATGGACGTTTATGTTGCGGGGTTTCTGCAAATAGCAACGGACTGCTGATAGCAATAGCAAACACTGCCATTAGCAGCGGGGTGAGTATTTTGGGTTGATTCTTCATAGTAGACTCCTTAGTTAAGTTTTATCTATGCATTTAAAGCGTAATTTAACTTCCAAGCCGTCCCCTGCATGGTTGTGAAGTGATATATCAGCATTCATGGCTCCCGAAATCATTTTTGCCATGGCTAAGCCGATACCTGTGCCCTTGGTTGTACGCGTCATCTCATTTTCTGAGCGGTAAAATTGTTGAAAAACTTTATTCTTTTCCCGTTCTGGGATGCCCGGTCCGTGATCACGCCAGCTCCAGATAACGTGGTTGTTTATTTTGCAAAGTTTAAGCAAGAATAATTTGGGCTCTGATGTGGAGCTGAACTTAATGCTGTTATCCAGTAAAATGAGCAATATTTGTTTAACGGCATCTTCATCATATTCAATGGCAGGGATGGAATCTTCCATAGTATAATCTAGATGAAACCCTTGATTAAAAGCTAAATTCTGGAGTTCTTTAGCGATGGCGACAAAGTCATGGCTGGGATCTGCTTGCTTTAGGTTAAGTGGGTACGCACCCTTTTCTAAACGCGCAAGTTGAAGCACATTATCAATCAAGCGACTTAGGCGGCCACTTTCTTTGTTGATTTGTTCATAGTACTCAGATTTTTTTGATTCATCATTGACCCAATTATCACTTAACATTTCACTATACATCCGAATGGAGGTGAGAGGTGTTTTAAGCTCATGGGTTACCGCTGACACAAAGTCTTGCCGTTTTTGCGAGAGTGTAACTTGGCTAGCTGCTGTGCGATAGATTAAATAAAGTCCAAAAGTAAGTAGAAAGCACAGCAGAGATGCAAAAATATGCCAGTAAAGACGCGTTGATAAATGGGGGAGCCCCGCCGCATGAATTTTCCATTGAAAACTGTCTAGTGGATATCCCAGGGTACGGTCGAATAATAGCATGGGTTCATCAGTGTTGTTGGTTTCACGGCCGTAGCGCAATAAGAGTTCATCACCTAAGGTTAAAGAAGCTGTTGAAAAATTAGGTAAGTCTGAGTTGGCAAAAGACCGATCCATAAGCCAGCTGTAAAATTTTTCTAATTCAACCACAAATCCCTGAATATAAAGTTTTTGATCCAACCAAACCTTACGGTAAAAAATCAGATGATCATCGGCGACCAGCCTAGCTTGAAAGGGGTCAACATAGATAGCGGGGGCATTAGCGCCATAGCGTTGCTCTAATGCACGCGCATGACGTTGTTGTTGTCGTTCAGCACGTTGATGAGTTGCCGATAAGCTTTGTGTTGTGATGGAATCCTCTTGATCGGCAAATAATTCTACTTGATGCGGTGAGGCGGGTACCATGCGGCGACGCCAAAAACGATTGAAGGGTTTATCAGGTTGATGTGCTTTTGCTGCGGCTTTACCCTGTGGATAGAGACGCATTTTATTTTTTCGTTCTTTTAACGGATCAGGGTAGATGGAGTTATCATCGTTCTCTAGACCCCCATCAATCTCAGGTTCTCGGCTTTCGTTGGGGGCTGGGTTAGGCCGGATAAGTCCTAACTCAATATAGCCACTGATAGCGGTTTGTTGAGTGATAGGCATATGAGCTCCATCAGTCAATCGAGTTCGTAGTGATTGGGTTAAATGATTTAATTTTTGATAAAGTTCTCTGCGTCTGTGTTTGTGATCGACAAAAGCTTGGTGATGGGCTCGTGGTAAATAGGGTGTTGAAAAAGTACTATTAGGATCAATCTGGAAATATCCCACCAAGCCACGTGGATCATCTTTAGGAAGATAGGAGAGGGGTGAACGATTGCGCATACCACGAATAGGCATCATTCCTTTAGGTAAATAAAAGAAGCGGTATTGGTGAAACGAACGTCTATCTTCAAGGGTAAGGAATAAGCTAATCTGTGATTGAAAGTGGTTATATACTTTCTCAGCCATGCTGCTCCATAAAGCCTGTTCTTCACGATTCATTTGTTGGGAAGAATGCCACAGCAGTAGGCTGACGGCGCTTGCCAGAAAAATAAAGAATAATAAAAATTGGATTTTTAATCTACGCATTGGGTTTTTCAATGCGGTAACCTTCACCACGAATCGTCAAAATCAGTTTAGGTTGCTGTGGGTCAGACTCAATCTTACGGCGTAGTTTTGCCATGTGGATGTCAACAGTGCGGGTTTCCATTTGAGTATTACCATAACCCCAAACTTCTTTGAGTAATTCTTGGCGGGTTACCGGTCGCTGAGGGTTTTTGATTAAATAACGCAAGATATCGATTTCACGGCGGGTCAGTTCAATTTTTTCATCGTTGCAATGAACCACTAAGTTTTGTGGATCAATCATCAATGAGCCCCAGTTAATTTTTTCAGCGTTGTTGAGTAATTTAGGACTACGTCGGAGTACGGATTCAACCCGTGCTAATAATTCACGTACAGAAAAGGGTTTGCTGATATAGTCATCGGCGCCTTGTTTAAGTCCCTCGATAATATCTTCTTCATCGCCTTTAGCCGTCAGTAAAATAATAGGTTGGCTGCGATCCTTTTTCCGGATTTCGTTACAGACGGTTAAACCGTTCATTTCAGGAAGCATAATGTCGAGTAGAATGAGATCGTACTTGCCGGTTAGGGCTTCTTTTAGTCCACTGGCACCGTCGCTCGTTGCTTTGACTTCGTAACCGTGATAAATAAAAACATCGCAGAGGCCTTTTTGAATGGACTCTTCATCTTCGACAATAAGGATAGAATTTTTGGTTTCTTGTTGTGACATAGTCAGTCTTTCATCTTAGTGAAAGCCCGGTGGCTTTGCTGTAAATTGTTTGTAAAAAGCCCGCCATTCCTTTTACCAATCATAGTCTAGTCTTGGCAGTAGAATCTGAGTAATTTCTGCGTATGGCAAACGGATTATTATTAAAAATTATTTATCTCCCTCGTGACCTCCTGGTCGCTTTCGCTGGGTTGGCTCAGGGTGCAAGTCTTTGTGCCCAGCCAGCCCAGCGGCGACCTGCCCGCGGTCGTCGTTGGAAAGAGTCTTAACATTAAAGCTTCCATGACGCATCCCCCTGCTCATGGCCCCTGGTACGGCCCTTTTCATTATTGATGAAAAGGGCCGTTTCCCGTTTAAACACGCGAAATATCGCTATTTTAGCTAAAAAAGGCTTGATTATATTGCACTGTGTCATTATTGAACCTGCAGATTAGGGATTAAATATTATCCAATAGCTCATCGAAGTGAATTTAGGAAACAAAGGGGTTTTATGCTGGGTGCGACGTTAGCAAGTGGGATTCAATTGCAGGCATATTTAGGGGTTTGGATACAACAAGGCGGGGCTCTTCTCACGGATTTTTCTGCCAGTGCGCTCCAAGGTGAGGGCTTGAGCCGAGCACGTCATCGAGGTGTCGTCGACCAATTTGTGACAGCTCAACGTGAGTTACAAGGTGAGTTGCTCAATTCGGTTGGGGAGCCTCCTATCAGTTATACTCAAAAGGGCCCCGTTGCTGAATCTACTGATAGTTTCAATCCCCGTGCCCGACTTTTTTCTCAAGCGGGTTTGTCAGCATTTTATGAGCCTGTGTCCGATGAATTGCGGCAATTGAGTTATGCTATTAATTTAATTGATCAACGTTTATTAAAATGGACAGCCTCAACACAATACTTACGCCCGGCAGGGACGCAAGCGGCCATTGACTGGTTATATCAGTTATTGAAGGATCGCCATGGTCTCGCTAAGTTTACCCGTAAGCTCGGTACATTGGAGGCTTCGTTAGAGTACTATTTTAATTCAATCCAGCGTGAACAGCTGCAAACGGCAAATTTCTCTGATTCATTAGGACATTATTTTAATGTAAGGCGAAGATAAGTCCCGGTTCATTAGAATTTTTTATGACTATTGAAGAAACTGTACTGCTTAGCTTGAGTCTATGTTTTGACGTGAGGGCTTGCTAATAGCCTTATTTATGGTCATAGTCAGCTACAACTTGTAGCCCAAGTCTTTAATAATTTTTTTGTGTTAAGGAGTCCTTCTATGAGTCAAACGATTAAATATCTTAGTTTTTGTATGATGGCTTTTGTTCTGATCTTTAGCCTTACTTCCTGCGGCCGTCGTTATGCCAAAGGGAAGTATATCGACACTGACCAAGTTATTTTACGTAGTGATAAATTTGTTGAGTCTGATCTTAAGTTGATTGCTCAACGTTTAACAGATTCACTCTTGGTTCATGAAGGAGCTCTCAAGAAAAAAACTCCGGTTGTCTTGATGAGTTTGATTACTAATTCCACCGATGAGCATATTGATATGAAGTCTTTGTCCGATAAAATTCGGACGACCTTAATTAAGTCCGGGAGAATGCGCTTTATTAATGAGAGCTTACGTTCTGCTGTCCAAGCTGAAATAAAATACAATGAAAGTGGTTGGATTGATAAGCGCACGGCACAAAAGCGTGGTCGTCAATTGGGTGCGGATTATCTGATTTCAGGAAATATTTCTTCTATCAAGCAGCCTGTAGGTCGTCAGGAAATCGTTTATTATAAGGCAAACCTTGAGTTGACCGACTTAGGGACCAACATTATTGCTTGGACTGACGAAGTTGAAATTAGGAAGCACTTCCGTAAACGGTTTACAGGTTATTAATTACTTGGCCGTTGATGCGCGCTACCACTCTCTTTATTCTAGTTGTTCTGACTTTTACCTCATGTGCAGGTGGTGGTTATGTGCGCAAATCACGCAGTGCGCGACGTGCTTTTGAGAATAGAAAGTATGATAAGGCGCTAGCTTGGTACCATAAGCAGAAGCCTGGACGTACCGATCGCTTACTTTATTTATTAGATCAAGGAGTGATTTTGCATACGGCCGGGCGATATCAAGCGAGTCTCGCCATCTTTAAGCAGGCTATTGATCTTTCAGATCAAATGCATGGCCCTCAAGTGGCTTCAAAGAGTGCCGCCGTCATTACCAATGATAATTATATTCCCTATAAAGGTGAAAAGTTTGAACGTCTTTTGATGCAAACTTTTCAGGTAATGAATTATCTAGGATTAGGTCAATATCAAGAAGCTTTGATTGAAGTGAGACGCTTGCATAATCGTTTTGGAGCCTTCTTGAAGCAGGATGCTAAACCGTATTTGCAGAATGCTTTTGCGACGTACCTTTCCGGTTTAACATGGGAAGCCAATGGAAAGCTCAATGATGCTTATATAGATTATAAGAACACTTATCGCATGGCTGGTGGGAACCCTATATTAGCCCAAGACTTATTGCGTGGCTCGCGTTGGTTGGGTTTCTTATCAGATCATCAGCGTTGGCGAAAGGTATTTGGAAAAAGCTATCGTGCTCTGCCGCGTAATCGCGGTGAGCTCATTGTATTATTGCAGGCGGGAAGCGTTATTGAAAAGCGTTCAACAGAAGAACGCCATTCTTTGCAGATTGTTCCTGTACCCTATTATCCTGAGTTGAGTGGCAAACCACGTCCAGCTAAAGTTAAAGTTGTGAAGGGCCCCAGTATGCAAACTGTGCCACTTTATGATGTTGATGCTGCTGCTGTTGGGACCTTGCGTGATAATAAGGCGGGTATTGTGGCTCGTGCGATTGCTCGATTGGCAGCTAAAGAAGGTGCTGCTGTAGCGGTTGGTAAAAAGATTGATAAAGATTTAGGTGTGCTGTTGGGGATTCTCGTGTTGGCAACTAATCGAGCGGATATGCGCTCTTGGTTAACCTTACCAAGCTCTTTTCAGGTTGCTAAGTTGTCTTTGCCAGCAGGGACCTATCAGTTGAAGTTAATAGGGCCACAGGGAGAATATACGCTGCCTAATGTTACCATTGAGCCCCGTAAAAAACGCTTTGTGATGGAACGAATCTTTTGATGACATTGATTCCTTTATACTGATAGGGTAGAAAATCTTATGCGTTATTTAATACTTTTAGCTTTCTCACTGACATTATTTTCTGCTTCGTGGGGCTATGCTGAACCCGCTTTACAGCCGGCATCTCCAGCAACCCCTCAGTGTGAGGAAAAATGCTTTAACGCCTGTCAACGGCATTGTAAGTTGGAATGTGTTTATGAATGTAAGTGCCCTAAAGATGAAACAGCTGCTCAGCCTTGTTGGGAGAAATGTGTCGACCCGTGTACAAGTAAATGCCAAGGGAGTGAGTGTAAACGCGATACTTGCCGTGAGCAGTGTCAGCAAAAAGAAAAATCAGCCGCGCCTCAAAAATCTTCTTCCAAAAGCGGTCTCTAAATCTTGATAAAGCTCCATCGCATCTCTGTAATAAACGGCTCCATTATCGTTCGCTGCGATCGTGGTATTGGCATGCATAGCTCGTAGAATAATAGTATTGAGTTTTGCAGGAATACCATATTTTGAACGCACATGGTTCGGCCAATCATCTGGTGAAAATGCTCTGGGGTCACGTGGAATCATTCCTGTGAATAAGGTGTAGAGTAATGTACCAAAAGATTTGATTTCATCGCTGAGGGCTGTTTTAGGATGTTCGGCGGCTTCTAAACGGTGAGCGAGTTTAAAGTTTCCGATCTTGATTTTACCCTGCTTGATGAAAAAGTTATTGGCTCGGTTGACGTCGCCGTGCAGGATGCCATATTGGTGAAGCCCGGCCAGAGCTTCTGCCATATCCAGTGCATACATCAGTGCGACATCAACATTGAATGAATCTTCATCGCGATGCATGCTAAGAATTCGTGAACCTAAGGCGCCGCCATCCATATATTCTAAGACAACAAAGGGATGCCCTTTGGTTGTGCGGCCACAGCGATAGATAGGTACAATATTAGGTAGCTCAGGGTCTGATTGGAAGAGTAGCATTTGGCTAATAGGTTGAATGGGGATGCTATCCGGGCTATCTTCTTCCTGAAATATTTTAATAGCGACTTCTTGTTCGCTACTCGTATGGATGGCGCGATGGACGCGTGAGCGTGAGCTGTTGCTGAGTTCTTCGATATGACTGTAGCCTATCACGTTCATGATAGGGTCGGCTTTATTACGGTCACGTATTGTTTCAACCGAGCCAAAGAGCTGTGTTGACTCTGATTGGGCGAAACGTTCTCGAATAGTGCGGCTACGTTCTTCGAGGTTTTGTAAAAAATCTGCGGTGGATTCCCATTTATGTGGGAAGAGGCCCAGATGTCTTAACGGAGCGAGTACGCCATTGATAGTAGCATCATCGACTAATACATCATCAGCGCGTTCTAATATGTGTAAGGAGTCAGCAATGACTTCTGAGGGAAGACCAATATTTTCTAGGCCGATTTGATAATCCGTAGCGGCTGAACGAAAGGCATCAAGGTCAACGACAGCGCCTGACGTAACAATACCTTGCAAAGCCATCACGGATGGCTGCAAAAAAACTAATGCTGACATGAATCTCCCCTTTTCCCCTAAAACGGATTCTCTTTTTATCATAAAAAAGAAGCTTGTGCAAAAACGGAATAATAAACCATAGTCAGAATATGGCGAGGCGCGTTAAAAATGAATCACACTATATTTCCCATGACGAAGAACAATTGCATCTTAAACGTTTCTATTTGGAAGCGGGAGGTCTCCCGGTGTTTCTACTGCATGGCTCCATTGAGAACGGTCGTATTTTCTATTCTGATTCGGGTCGTGGCTTAGCACCATTTTTAGCGCGTCATGGTTATGATGTTTATGTGGCTGATTTACGTGGACGTGGTCTCAGTCAGCCATTGATTAGTCGCCAATCAAATTATGGTCAGACGGAAGCGATTTTGGAGGAGCTTCCCGTATTTATCAAAGCAGTTCAGCAGATCAGTGGTCAATCACAGCAGCATTGGATAGCTCACTCTTGGGGGGGCGTGTTGATGTATTCTTATTTAGCACGCCATCCTGAATGTATAGATCAAGTACAGAGCGTGATAACTTTTGGAACCAAGCGGACGATTTCAGTAGACAATCTCTATAAATATTTTGCTATGGATTTATTTTGGCATCGTTTTGCCAAACTGCTCACGCGCGGTTTTGGTTATTTGCCGATGAGATGGTTCTTGCCGGGCTCAGAAAATGAGAGTGCGTTATTTCATGCTGATGTGAGTCAGTGGGCCACTGCTGGTGAACCATGGCATGATCCGCGCGACGGCTTTGATTATGCGGCGGCGGCTCAACAAGTATATTTTCCACCCTCATTATTTTTAGCAGGTTTCCAAGATCATTATTTAGGTCATCCCCTGGATGTGGCTCATTTTATTGCGGAAATGGGGCTAACTGCCTTTGAGTTTAAGCTGTTGGCGAAGAAAAATGGCTTCAGACATGATTATGGGCACATTGATATGCTCACTCATGCTGATGCGGAAAAAGATCACTTTATTCAATTATTACAATGGCTTAAGAAATATTCTGACTAGTTATTTTTTTTCATGAAGCCGGTTTCTGTCGAGGAAACTTTGTGGTAGAAAAGCAACTTCTGTGGCTTTGTTTCGATAAGTCGGTGCGTTTAAAGGGGCATCTTAATTATGTGGTTTGGTAGTACTCTTTTAGGGACCAGTACAAATCTATTGGCAGCATCTGCATTTTCAGGGGCGGTTGTAAATTATTTACAAGAGCAGTCTGTTTTACAAGACGGTGGTGATATTGCCGATGCGGTGAGTGTTTTTGATGCTGGAGGTCAATTTATTGATCGCCTGACAGCTCATAGTGATCAGTATGAAACGCGTTCCGTGATTGATTTTCATACGGCCGTGACCCGAACCCTTCCCGTCAGTGAGATTCCCACTGCAGTCAAGATTTCTTTTAGTCGTTTTTTTGCGGCGTCCCCCGTGGCCACTTCAAATGCCGCGAGGCCTCATGGAGAGCCTGAGCCGGCGATACGTCGGCTGAATGTTCGTGAGTATTTTAGTGCCGTTGGTAACTCTTTATATGCTGATCTAATCAGGGATAGTTCTGAGGGTTTTTCTCAAGAAGAATTACGTCAAGAAATTGGTGTGCGGCTGATTAAGTTTCGTGACAGTGTGACACAGTCTCGTCCACAACAGGAAATTCAACGTGAACTGAGCGCCTTGATTCGCTTAGCGGAACAACTTGAAAATCCGAATGTGCAGATGACCTTTATTGTCGCATTATCCAACCTTATTCATGATGCCAAGTTAGATAGACATAAAAATATTTTCCTTGTTGATCTTGCGACTATCGGTGAAGGTTTGCCAGAAGGTCACCGCCATCTTGTTGTAACGGCAATAGCTGCACATTTACCATTTTTTAGTAATTATGAATTAGCGCGCCCCGTGCTTGAAAAGCTTCATGATATGGCTCAAACCATCTCGATTCCTTCTGATAGTTCAGAGGTCTTGTCTTTGGTTGCGACAGGTTATGCGACCTTTGGTGATGTAAGTCAGGCGATTGGTTTATTTCATGAAGCTTGGAAGCTGATTACCGATGATGAAGTGATGGATATTCAAGGTAAGTTAGAATTTTTTCAGAATTTGACGGATCAAGTTATTCCTCATGAATATTATGAGACGGCTCGTCGTTTTATGGGTTTGATGTTTGAGTTGGTCAGAGAGTTGCCCAACTCCGAATCACGACAAGCGTGGCAAGCACATTTACGAAAAGGCTTGAACCAGCTACCCAGCACAGGCTCTGATAGTTAACGCTGATCTTGCCCTCTAATTTTTCCATAAATTAAGACAGCTAAGATGGCACCAGCACAAGGTGCGCTAAGATAAATCCAGAGCTGTGCCCATTCTCCAGCAAATATAGCCGGTGCTAGCGAGCGCGCTGGGTTCATCGAGGCTCCTGAAAAAGGCCCTCCTACTAACGCGCCTAAACACACGGTCGCCCCAATCGCTAAACCTGCCATAGTGCCTTCGGCACGGGTATCCGTTGCCACAGAAATAATCACAAACATTAAGAAGAAAGTAAGAACAAGTTCCCAGATAAAAGTGTGCAGGACAGAAACGCTTGGTAAAGTTGCGGCCGCAACAGGATTTGTAGGGATGAGTTGTGTCAGCAAAGCCATAGCGACAATAGACCCTGCAAATTGAGCAAGCCAATAAAAAACTAAATCACGGATGGGAAAATGCCGTCCGATAGTAAAGGCTAAGGTAACCGCCGGATTAAAATGCGCCCCACTGAGATGACCCACAGCATAAATCATGGTTGCTACTGCCAATCCAAAAATAACCGGTATCGAACCGCTGGGGTACGCTTGCGCAAAGAGCGCGTGTCCCATCAGCGCGCCACAGCCTGCAAAGACTAAGGTGAAGGTGCCAATAAATTCAGCGGTGCAACGGTGTAATAATTTCATGAAGATGGCTCTAACATATTTTCTTACAGTGCTGACAAGAGATTATTAAATATTATGTTCGGACTTGTCCGGCCCACCAGGCGAGTATGGAGCCACCAAAGATCAGGCCAATCATTCCTGAGAGAATGAGTGCTGGATTGATTTGGGCGTCTAGTAATAAGCCCATTAACGGCGGAGTGACAGCGGTGATAAAAACAGAGAGAGATCCTTGAATGCCACGGATAGAACCTAAATGTTCTGTGCCATAGAGCTCGGCCCAGAGCGCGCCTTTTACGGTCATTGTAAGCCCAACGGTTAAACCGCCACCCACAAAAATAGCGACGGCCCATAATTGGTTGGGGCCATAGATCATCCCTGCGATGCCGCCAGCAAAAGGCAGGAGGCAGAAAGGGAGTAGGCGTTTGGCTGAGAAACGGTCAACTAATGGCCCAATTAAAAAAGACATCGCGCCGCGACAAGCAGCATAAGCTAGAAAAGCGAGCGAAATAATACTTAAGTCCCAGCCCTTCCATTGAATCAAGGCGCCATGGTGAAAGAAGAGCCCAGTGAGAAAACCTGGTGGGATTAAGGTAGGAAGCATGAGCGCATAAAAACGTTTGTCACGCAGCATTTCTTTAGAGGTCCATTGCCTGATGGCTTCTAGTTCTGTGACCGCTGTTTGATCGATGGCTTGATCGATGGGATCAATTTCCTTGTGAGGTGAGCGGCGTAATAAAAGGAGAACGGCTGGAATAAAGAAACCAGCAATCAGGGCGGCGAGGAAAAACCAAGCGGAGCGCCAACCGTAATGTTCTAGCCAATGAGTGACAGCAAAAGGGAAGATGGCTTCGCTTAAGGGAAATCCGAGATTGGTTAAGCTTAAGGCCTTGCCACGAGCGTCCCCAAACAAGCGGGCAATCGTGGTCGAAGAAATCATGGTGAGGGTGCCTTGTCCTAAATTGCGGACTAATAAAAAACCACAGAATAGGGTGAGCGTTCCTTGGCTTAAACCAAGAGTGATGCAACCACCGGCTAATAGCGCAGCGGCTATCGATGTAAATAAAATGAGATGCATACGGTCTAGTAATCGTCCGAGCCAGGGGAGTAAAAATGCTGAAACTAACGTGGCCGTAGCATAGATGCTGGCAATACCGGCTTGGCTTAAGCCAAAAGCATCGCGCATTTCGGGGATAAAGAGAGAGACTAAAAAGGTTTGTCCGGGGCCGCTAAATAATGTGGCTAAGAGTCCAAAGAAAATGAGTTGTGGGTGATGTCGAAGCAATTGTTGCATAGATGGGGGTGCTTAAAAAAATAGCGGCTGCTTTTTACAGCAGCCGCTATTTTAAGGAAGTAAATCCCTGAATAATTATTCAGGTAAGATAATGTCGTGTGCCTTAACCGTCTTACGGCCATTCGCTTCTGCGCGTTTTGTGGCTTGGCCGATGAGCCAATGAACCCACATATTTAATGCATCAAGAGCGTCAGCTGATGTGTTGCAGCCATTATCTTTAATAGCTTCTTTTACTTTGCTGGCAACAAGTACCATTGGTGTATCTGCCATGGAAGATCTCCTTTTCTTACGGTTCCTAAGTAATAACTCCTACTAAACATAGCCTAATGGCAGCGTCTATTGCTTTTTTGCTCTTAAGGGGTAGTATTCAGGTTCGTGATCAATCATCCATTAGAATATCTTGAGTGTCAGGGCTCTCATTTTGCCATGGGTGGGCAGCAAGGGGAGTGGCTAAGTCCTCGTTTTGAAAAGTTATTTGATAGCCTGCTTTATAGTGATTTAACTCCCAAATGGCTCAAATGCCTCAGGGTTTCTGGCTTAAAATTGCTCCTGACTGTGCATGGTGTTTCGGTGCAAGAAAATCACGGTCGTCAGATCCGTGCGATGGCCCCACGTCAATTGAAGCGGATTCAAGGGATGGCACATAGTGCGGGGAGGCCTTTGCCATTGCTTTTTGGGCTCTCTAGTATTGAGGCGCGGGCGGCCCATTTCCAGTTTATCTTAGGGTGTACTTCGTTAGGCTTGTCGCCAGAGCGTGCCTATATGGGTCAGACAGCCATTGCTTATAATCATGATTTTCCAGGGTTCTTACGTGATTATCTTTTTGTGCGTTCATCAAGGCCGCAGCAAGGGATTCCTTCAGTGCAATTGACTTATCCAACTTTGCCCGGTGCGATTGCTGGGGTGAATAAAGCCGGTTTGGCAGTGACGCTCAATCATGCTTTTAGTACAGAGCCTTTTAATCACGGAGTACCACCGACTTATTTAGTGCAGGAAGCACTTGATACATGTGCTAATGCAGATGAAGCGATTGACTTATTTGCGCAGGCTATTTTTTCCTGCGGATCGATGGCGACTTTGGCAGATGCATCAGGTCATGTGTGTGCCTTGGAATTGTCGCGGCAGCATTTTGCTGTTCGCTATCCAGAAAACGGCATTAGCTTAACACTTAATAGTTATCAGACGGAAACCTTGCAGCAAATCGAAGTACCGCAACACGCCGTTTTTCACCCGCGTAAGTTTCCCGAGTTCTTCCGTGACATTAAAGTGCATGGTGCTAGCCAAACACGCCGTCAGCGTTTTGAGTCTTTATTGCAGAATAAAAAGAAATTTTCAGAAACAGATTTATTTGATTTGCTCTCAGATCATGGTGATGAGGAGACTGAAGGAATCGGCACTATCTGTCGTCATCATGTTACTGGAGATACCATTGCCCATGCCGTGCTCTTACCGGAAGAACGTAAGTTTAAGGTGGCGCGTGGTTTTGCTTGCGAAGCTGATTATCAAGAGTTTACCGTGCCGGGCTGTTAGCTATTCTTTTGAGCCGTTTCATAATAATACCCTTCGGCATTACACTTCTGATAAAAAGGGCTTTTTTCACAACCACATTTAGGATAAAAGTCGCGGCACATGCCTAAGTATTGGCGTGGATCATCTCGTAGTTTGCATTTACTTAAGAACCACGAGCGTGATGCCGGAATCGTAGCTTTTCCGCAGAGACGATAGACTTTATTCGGTTTTTTGTTGTTGATGACGCTAAGGATGCGGCCACATTCAATAGTGACCTTGCCACAGTCACTGGCTTCAGCGGTGTTGCTTGCTATAAGCAATATCAAGCCAGCGATAGCTACGAAAAACATTTGAAGTTTCTTTTGTGTTTGTTGCGACATAAGTAGTTCCCTTGCTTTTAAAGATAATTCTTTTAGGCCCTTCTTTTCGTCAGAGCAGGCCCTAAGGTTGCTTGCTTTGTGAAGGGTCGTTCTGACTAACAAAAAAGCGGGTACCGCTGTCAAGCAAGCCTCGTAATTCTAAGGCTTATGAGGGACGGTGGTGGCGTTGCTTTGAGGAGTTCCTTCGCCGCGCGGGTCTGATACCCCTTGAAATGATTGAGTTTTTAGATCTAGGCTCACCGCCTGTACGTTGCCCCAGCGGGAGCGGTATTTCGTTTGGTGCCCCTTAGCATTTAAAGCATCTAGAGTGCTGCGCGGGTAGCGCTCTTGATAATAGAGTTGGGGAGGCAAGTATTGATGGTGTAATTTGGGTGCTGCGATCGCTTGTCTCAAGCTCATATTATGTTGCAGTAAATTGACAATGATCTGAAAAACATTTGAGATGATGGTCGGTCCACCAGGGCTCCCTAGGGCATAGCGAAACTGCTTATCTTTAAAAATGAATGTTGGGCTCATACTAGATAAAGGTCGTTTGCCGGCTTGGATGCGGTTGGCTGTACTTTGTACTAAACCAAAGGCATTGGCTTTTCCTGCCTGTGTTGCAAAGTCATCCATATGATTATTTAAGAGGATGCCGGTTCCTGGCACTATAACACAGCTGCCAAAAGCAAGGTTAAGTGAGTTGGTCATGGCAACAACATTGCCAGCTTGATCGGCAAAACTAGCATGTGTGGTTTGAGACCCTTCTGGTTGTAGCAATTCTTGTGGAAGTGGAGAGGCTCTATCTAAACGAATCTGTTGTCGTTTATTTTTAGCATAGTTTTCATCGAGTAGTTTGGCATCAAAAGGCGTAAAGTCAGCATCGCCTAATTTTTCACTACGATCTTTAAAGGCCGCTTTCATCACTTCGGTTAATAAATGTGCTGTTTTAACGCTCTGATGTCCCCACTGTTTTAAGGGATCTTGTTCTGTCATCGTCAGCATTTGCTTTAATAAAATACCTCCAGAGGATGGAAGTGGCATCAGATAAAGCTGATAACCTTTATAGTTGGCCTGAATGGGTTCACGCGTTTTGACTTGATACTTAGCCAGGTCAGCTTCACGAATCAATCCCCCTTGTTTCTTAATTTCGGCGACTAATTTTTTTGCTAAAGCACCGATGTAAAAACTATCCGCTCCTTTGGTAGCGATACTTTCTAAGCTATTGGCGAGGTCGGCTTGTTTGAATTGAGTGTTTGTTTTTAAGGGGTGATGTTTGTAGAAGAGTAGCTTTTTGGTGGTTTTAAAGCGACCTAAGCAATTGGCACGATTGATAAGACGGTCAGCCAATAAGGGTGATACGGGAAAACCATCACGGGCTAGTTTAATTGCCGGTTGCAAGGTTTGGGCTAATTTAAGCTGACCATAGTGAGTTAAGGCATGTTCCATGCCGCGCGCTAAGCCGGGTACGGCGGCAGCACTTGCACCGATTCGCGAGTTATTCCCGGTATATTCAAATTTTTCAGATGCTGCAGGCGCTGTTTCTCGATAATCGAGGACGATCACTTGCTTTAGTTTAGCGCTATAGATCATCATGAAGCCGCCGCCGCCAATACCCGAATTATGGGGTTCGACGACATTGAGTGCAAAGGCCGCTGCGACAGCCGCATCAATAGCATTGCCACCTTGTTTGTAAATATCGATAGCTGCCTGACTCGCGAGCGGGTGAGCCGTGACGGCAATGTTATTTTTATAACTCGCACCCTGTGCAGGGCTGCTTAAAAACAACAACGCTACAATAGTAAGGCTTATTTTATGGAAAAAAGATTTCATCATTTATGGTACGGACATCCGTTCCATAATATAACCAAAACAGTCCTGTCGAATGATTTCTTCGTTAAGGGTGAGCATGGATAGCATGAATGGGCAACGCGTGCGGATTTCTCCATTGTCATAACTGAAATAACGATCGGTGACTTCTTTATCCCATTCATCCAAAGCTAGGAGGCGGGCATGATTATTTGAGTTGATACGGCCGAGTAAGGTATTTTCTTCAAGTTCATTAAAGTTTAAATGGTCCAGATTGCTGATAAAGCTTAGATCGGTGTCATTTGATTCAAAACCAAAGCTGAAACTTTCGGGGACGCTGACTGTGGCAACAGAATGAAAGAGATCAATATCATGGGCTGCGACGGGATGGTCGGGAAGTTTTGAGAGGTGGAGGCAGGCATCAAGGTATTCCATCGCATGGTTTTCGCTGAGACTTTGTCCCACTTGACCACATTCTAGTGTCACTGCTGGGCAAATATTACGAAAGGCATTGGTTTGAACGCCGGATGGGCGTGTAAAATAGATGACGGTTCTTGAAAAGAGTGTTGCGAGATGAAAACACTGGTGGTCCAATCGCGTAACGCAGGCATAGTGTGGGTTGATTCCGGTGTTATTATGAATGTCGATGCTGGCGAAAGATTTCCGTTGCGCCATTTCATTAAGAATCTGTTCTGCTATGCGATGTTCTGGTAGTGGGCCTTCTTGCCAAATACGATTGAAGTCAGGTTGTGAGTCAAGGCGGCGTTGATTATAGCGGGCGGCGTGTACATTGCCGACAAAAATTGTGAGGGAACGTGGTAATTTTTTCTGTTGGTACTTGTGTAATAATTTTTGAATAACTGTTAAACCTGTTGTTTCGTGTCCATGGAGTAGAATAGATACAAAAATAGCGGGATCACGAGCCCCTTTTAAATGAATCAGTGTAGGCTCCGGGAGAATTTTATAGAGTTCCGTGGCCTGGGCTTCAAGAAAACCTGCGGGAATATGATCGAGAATTTTTAGCACTTAAAGTCCCATTGATGAACGGGACGTTCGGACTCTTGTTGTTCTAGATAAGTACGGACCAAACCACTAAAGTCACCGGGATGTTGGGCAATATAGTGCCGTTGCCAGATAGCGCCATTACGCCCTAAGCGGATACGTTCACGTAAAATTTCATCTAAATAATATTCAGAAACTTCTGACGCGACACCAAGTTGCCGTAGACCTTGTTTGGCCAACGGAATTAATTTCTCTAATAGCAGAGCCTGTAAGCTGTTGGTTTTTCCATCTACCCAGTGTACTTTAGCGTGCAGACTGTGTTGAGCTGCTTGATAAAAATTTTGTTTGCAATGGTGGAAGTCGAGTCTAAATTCAGGTGCGGTTTCTTGCATGGCTAATTGATGTGTCAGCCCAAAGTAAAAAGCTGCATGGGCCATGGAATCAATCAGGGTAGGTCCTGCTGCAGCGACGCGATGTTCAATCCGTAAATGCATGCGACCATCATCGCCCACACCAATCAAGGGGCGATTCCACCGCCAAATGGTGCCATTATGAAGTCGCAGATGATTCATTTGTGTTGGTTGTTGTTGAAAGATGGCGGGTAAAATTACTGGATAATCTAATAAATTTTCTAGGAAACAATCGTACATTGATTCGGCAAGGTAGCCCGTGCCAAAGGTGACACGTTCACGCTTTTGATTGGGAGGTCGATGGCGTTTTCCAGGTAAATTCACGGCTTGTTCAAATAGTGGAATGCGCGTTTCATCCCATAAACTTTTTCCAAAGAGAAATGGCGAATTTGCTGAGATTCCCACCATCGGAGCGGAGGCAATGAGCGAGGCATTATAAGTGCGGGTTGCCATAGTAGGGTCGACTTGCAAATGGAGCTGCAGTGAAGTAGTCGCGGATTCAAACATGACGTTATTGTGACTGGCCGTTAGTTGTTCTTTCCCTGAGATATTTATCGTGATGGGTTTATTGTTTCGTAAGCGAAAGATCTGTTCGTTCAATGCAAAATAACGCTGCATTTTTGACATCATTTTTAAAGAGAGATCCTCTTGACCTAAAGTTGGTAAAATTCCAATGAGCATCAAATGGAGATCTTTTTGGTGAGCACAGGTTTGGGCTTGTTGCCAGGTAGCTTTCATGTCCTGATGAAGTTGGTTGAGTACGTTATGTCCCATGCGGTAGGGCTGAGAATTAATTTCGATAGTAAATTGAGAGAGCTCTGGAACGACATTGGGATGATTGAGAGCATTTAAAATGTTTTCATTTTCTGCTGCGGGTTGTTGATTGTTATCAACAATCCATACTTCCAATTCGGCACCTGCATAAGGTTGTGGGCTAGCCAGCACGCCTGTTTCAAACCATTGTTTGAGGAGTAAGGTTTCTATTTGGAGATTGCGGGTAAACTGGTCGAAGTCAGTTTGGGTAAAGTCTGTATTGGAAACTTCTTGGCCCACTCAAAAAGTATAGCTAAAAGTAGGTGTGATAGCATCAATTTATCTTGATCAGCTCGTTTAGATCCCCAAAATATGGCTTACAGTGGTATCGCGACGGTAAATATCATCACGGAACTGTGGTTGTCCTTCAGCATCTACCCAGGCGGTCCAGTACTGAACATATAAATTAACCGGCTCGTCTAGATTGACAGTGCGGTTCACTCCAGAAGCAATTGCCCCAGTAATTTCATGCCGTGACCATTCGCGGGTGGGGTTTAGTAGAGTTTCCGCTAGGTCTAGTGGTTGAGCGACTCGAACACAGCCATGGCTGAAGGCGCGGTGGCTTCGTTTGAATAATGATTTTGCCTGGGTGTCATGTAGATAGATTGAATAGGGGTTTGGGAACATGAATTTAATATTACCTAAGGCATTACCGCGGCCTGAACGTTGGACAATACGAATGTCTTCGTTGCCCTTGAGTTCAGCCCAGTTGATGTTAGAGATATCCAAATCGTTTTTAGAAGTCTTAATAACCTTCATATTATTGCGTGAAAGGTAACTGGGGTCTTTTTTAATCTTTCTTAAGAGCTCTTTCTTGAAAATACTTCTTGGCACGTTCCAGCGTGGATTTAAAATGAGATGGGTCATTTCACTGACAAGTGGACGGGTTTGCCATTCTTTAGTGGCTTTTCCGACGACGACGTTCATGTTTAGAATCGGGCGCTCTTTTTCAAATAAATGAAGTCGAAATTCAGGGATATTCACGACGATGTGTCGGTTACCCAATTCGTCGGGCAGCATCCGGCGCCGAT
Organism: Deltaproteobacteria bacterium; assembly: GCA_021772655.1. GTDB lineage: Bacteria > UBA10199 > UBA10199 > 2-02-FULL-50-16 > JAJFLM01 > JAJFLM01. The sequence goes on along the minus strand of JAJFLM010000357.1, from coordinate 3,263 downwards.
ACATATTGACAGCTATTTGGCGGATGCGCGCTTCAACGGGAATATTCAATGCGGCTAAAGTCTTTTTGCCGACGTCACCGGTTTCAGCAATACCATGGCGTCGTTGAAATTTACGGACGGCGGCCTCGGTTCGTGAATCAAAATGATCACCACCTGAAGAGATTTCGCCGGTTGCTTTCAGGCGCTCTCGTAGTTCTCTGACACGGGGGCCTTGATCACCGACGCGGAGTATACCGCCTGGACTCACATAGCTCCAGCCGCCACGGGCTGCAATTTTGCGATACTTCGTTAGTAATTCTTGTAATTTCTTATGGCCACTTTCTTTGGGGTATAAGTGACTGAGATGTTTCTTAAGGCTTCGGCTTCTCAAGCCCTCTTCTAATAAATAGACGACATTGGCTTCGTCGCCGCGACGTTGCCACATGAGTTTCTTCAATCGCGGGTCATCATTAGTGCCGACGATATGAGTCACATAAAGAATATAGGCATCCGTCAATAAGAGCTCACGCGCAACCAGATCTTGAGTCGTGCTGATGGCATCGTGATGATAGCGACTAGGGTCCAAGCCCAATTCATCTATTTTGGAAATAGCCTGAAGCAAATCTTTAGCATGTTTGGAAAGGCGCTGCTTGTGATGCCAAGCTGGAACATAAGAGCGACCTTGATAAAAAGCGGCCACTGTTGGGGCGGCCACAATAGTGCTGCCAGCAATATATACGGAACGACGTTTTTGCAGGGTGCTTAAAGATTGTTGAATGGCTTCGCTTAAAGCGAGGTCTTCAACATCATAAGTTGTACTGCTGTTAGGCTGAGCATAGTTTGCCAGCGTAAGACTGCTGAGTGTCAATAAAGTGATACCAACAAATAGTGAAAGATAGCGTTTCATACATTCCTCTTCAATAAGGCTCCGATGACCCTGCTTATTAGCCAATCAAGTGAGAATTGTCGAGGCTTAGCCGCGATCTTTTGTTTCGCGAATACATTTGAATACGGCAACGAGATCGCTGGTACTCAGCCCGAGCTTATTTTGAATGGTGGGGCTTTCTGGTCGAAAAAACGGGTTGATAGCGCGTTCTATTTTGATGGTGCTGGGAACGGTGGGAAGGCCCTGTGCTTGCTGTTTTGCGGCCCAAGCGAGTCGGGCGGTAAGTTCTTGGTTGTCGGGTTCTAATTTTTGGGCAAAGGCCCCATTTGAAAGGGTGTACTCATGTCCGCAAAAAACCTGGGTCTCTTCAGGCAGTTGGCGGAGCTGATCAAGGCTGGTCCACATTTGTTCAAAAGTGCCTTCAAAAAGGCGGCCACAACCAATGGTGAATAAGGTGTCGCCGCAAAACAGCGCCTGATCTTGTTCAAACCAAAAGCAGATGTGACCGATGGTATGCCCTGGAGTTTCCAGTATCTGCGCCTGATGCCTGCCAATACTAATAGTGTCTCCAGCGCCTACGGCGCGATCTAATCCAGGGATACGTTCAGGATCTAGTGCCGAACCGATCACCTGGCATTGCAGGCGTTCTTTAAGCTCTAGATTACCATCCGTGTGGTCCCAGTGGTGGTGGGTGTTTAAAATATAGTGTAGCGGCCAGGATTTATTTTTTAAGAAATTGAGTACGGGAGTGGCCTCTGAGGGATCCACCACGGCCGTGGTCCCACTGCTAGCATCGCGCAGTAGGTAGGCATAGTTATCGCTGAGGCAGGGGATGAAATATATTTCTAGCTCAGTCACGTGCTAAGGCCTCTACCATGTCTAAGTAGGGTTTTCTTAAGTCAGGTCCTCCTAAGGCCCGAATCGTTTCGACACCGGTGGGTGCGGTAATATTCACTTCGGTAATATGCCCGTCAATGAAATCGGCACCCGCAAAATAAATATTGTGTTGCTTTAAGAAGCCGCTGAGTTTTTTAACCAAGGCTTCTTCTGTGGCGTTTAAATCTTGTAACTCTCCGCGGGCGCCTTGCACGAGATTGGCTTTAATGGATCCCGATTGAGGGATGCGGACCACATCACCCGCATATTCTCCATGAATAAAGAGCACCCGTCTGTCACCGCTTTGAGTGACGGCCGGTAAGAAGGGTTGAAATAAAGTATAGCCATGACTGGGGCCAAAGGGTGTGGCAAAGGCCTCTGTGGCATTGGTCCATTGTTCAACATCGCGGCCGCCATGACCAAACCAAGGTTTGCTGATGCAAGAACCGATTGGAAAATCTCCAGGAACGCTGTCTTCTTCAGCAGTGCTCAAAAAAGTTGGGACGACATCTTCACTATTTAAGAACCCTTGTCGTACGGCTTCAAAGGGGATCATTTTTTCATGAAAGCGCGCTAGCACTGAAGGGGGGTTAAGAATGGAGATACTATTTTCTTCCAATCCCAGCAGCCAACATAGTGACAGGTACTCCATGTCAAAAGGTGGGTCCTTACGGATCCAGATGCTTTGAAATTGATTGACGGGAGCTAGTTCAGCCTCTGCTAAACTTGGGAGTTCGGCTTCAGCACAGTTTTGCAAAATTTGGTGGCGCACCTCCACTTGATTATTCCACAGTCGCAGGTCTTGCGATGTGGCCCAAGAGACCTGATGACCGCGGCTGAGTGCCTCACGCGCAAATCCTAAGGCGGTGTCACTAGCGGCGTTGAGACTTTCCGTTGCGTTGGCAATGACTAAAATCTTCATCCATTCTTTGTAAAGGAAGCGCTGTAGCAACGCAACCTAACTGTGGTATCATCTTTTGTATTGTGAAGATTGGTATTCCTAAAGAGCTCAAGAATGGTGAAACTCGTGTTGCCGTGAGTCCTGAGGGGGTCGCGCGCCTTAAACAGGCGGGCCATCAAATTTGGGTGCAGCGTGGTGCTGGCAGGGGCGCCGGTTGGTCGGATAAAGCCTATCAGCAATCAGGGGCACGTTTAGCAAAGGATTTAATTTCTGTTTATCGACAAGGGGAACTTATCTGCAAAGTTAAAGAGCCTCAGCCCGAAGAATTATTACTTTTAAACGCTTCACATGTTCTGTTTACTTATTTGCACCTTGCGGGCAATCGAAAGTTGATTGCCGGATTACAAAAAAGTGGCTGTGTGGCTTTGGCCTATGAAACGGTGAGTCCTGCAACAGGACAATTGCCTTTATTGCAACCCATGAGCCAAGTTGCGGGACGGATGGCGCTGGTACTGGGCGTAAATTATTTACGCCGTGACCAAGGGGGGAAAGGCTTATTGCTTTCACCAGTAGATCAGTTTTTAGGTGGTCAGGTGATGATTTTAGGAGCAGGCCATGTCG
>JAJFLM010000356.1 GCA_021772655.1 Deltaproteobacteria bacterium | reverse complement strand
TGTGGCTGTTGTGGTGGGTGTGCTTTGGCGACAGCCGGCGTATACCTTGGCCGAATGGCGTCATTATTTATTATTTGTCGTGATGTTGATGTTGGGTATGGAGCAACGCTTGTTTGCTTTAATGGCTCAACTGAAAAAGGCTCCTGCTTACTTATTAAGTTTGATTTTAAGTTTTGGGGTTTTTCCTGTGTTGGCTTGGGCGTGGGCACAATTATTCTTTGGCGGGACAGAGGCCATCGCCGGCTTTGTTGTGCTGGGAGCGGTTCCAACCACCTTAACCTCGGCAGTTATTTATACGCGCTTGGACCAAGGTGATTCACGTTTAGCCTTATTGATTGTGCTGTTTAGCCAGATACTTTGCGTGGTGCTGACGCCTATTTTATTAACTTTGATGTTGGGAGCTTCGGTGGAATTGCCGATGGCCCAGATGATGGGGCAGTTGGTGGTGTACTTCTTATTGCCTTTGGCCCTGGGAATGTTGCTAGGGCGCGTTTTACCGATGGAGCGCATTACCCCGCATTTAACCCGGCCCGAACAATTGGTGGTGGCCTTATTTGTTTTTATGGGCGCGGCTCATATCCCTAGCGCGACTCCACTGTTGACGATTGGTAAAACTTTATTAGTTGTACTCGGCTTGCAGATGATTTTTGCCGTGTTGGTACGTTTAGTCATCCAGCGTTTTCCAGCCATGGACCAAACGGCGCTTTTTTACACTTCAACTCAAAAGACCTTATCGGTCGGTCTCTATCTCTTATTAAGTTATTTTCCACCCGCAGCCTTCTTACCGATGGTTTTATATCATTTACTGCAGCTCACTATTGGCAAGTTTTATTGGCGCCCTCAAGAGAACTGACACATTAATTTATCATTATGATAATATTCTCAAAGTGATAATAAGATGCCTAAATAATAGGCACCTTAAAATATTAAAATCTATTTAAAATTAGTATGTTATAAAATTTGACGCATCCCATTATTTGGTACGTATTTTGCTTGATTAGGAGGGCATGAAAACAACTATCCAGGGATTTGGGGGCCGCATGTGGCAAGCGGCATTTGTTATTTTTTCCTTCACCTTTATCATAATCACTCCGGTACAGGCGCAACAAAGTTTTCGAGCGACTTCTCAGCGGAGCCTAGGTGCCACACCGAGCCAAAATACCCGGACTCTTCAGCAAAAAGCAACGCTTCAGAATACCTCGCCAACATTTACAGTGGAACGCCAAGCCGACCCCAAGACGACAATTAATGCTGAAGCCCAGTATAAAGAGGTTCCGCTTCGTGAGCAGGCCGGGGTCGAGATTCAATATGAAGCTCAATATAAAGAGGCCGTCAGAATGAAGGGGGCGGAGGCCACTATTAGTGCGACAGCGCAATATAGAGAACTAGATGTGCGGCAAGCCTGTTATAGTGCAGCACTTAATAGTGAACTTACAGCGGATAGTAATAGAGGCGTTTTAGATTATACAGAAACATACCCCATCGGATTAACTGTCACTGACGATTCGGGCGAGGGAGTATTGAATCTGAGTTATAGCCTCGATCATAAAGGATATCGTGATTTAGATTATTATTTTTTCCCCTTGATGGCGGCTGAGGATATTCGTGCATCAATGTTTGCTGGGGATGGTGAGGCGGCTGTTAATATAAGATGTGATGCTGAAGGGGATCAAGCCTGCGGGCAAGGCAGTGTGAACCTTGCTTATACTGCAGATGCGAGTTCGGTCGTTTGTGTAGTGGCAGTGGGTGCTGTTGTGGGGAATGACATGCAAGATGATTTCTTTGCGGTGGGTGCCTATAGTTTATCTGCAGAGCAGCGGGCGGATTTTGCTTCGCCTCAAACGACGGGAATGGTTGCGACGGCCATAGGTCCAGCGCGTGGGGTTTTTGTAACCGATAGTAAATCGGCAGGTTTTTCTCCGGATAGTAGTTCTACGGATCTGACAGGTGATGATCCCACTAATATTGCAGATGGAACGCCCAATGAATGCTTCCGCTCTGATTTTGAGCATATTCCGTATTATTCAATGGCGGCTAACGCCAGTGGCACAGAGGCCTATAGTTTTCATCCTTTAGGCCTCTCAGTTGCTGAAGACTTGGCCACCATCCGTGCGGGCGTTGAAAAAATGGAGGCTTGTGGTAATGGCGCCTGCACGAGCGAAGAAAAGCTAGCCATTATGGAGCAACATTTTGATCCGATGATTGCGAAGTTCGCGCCAGACCTAGAGCGTTTTACGGATGCAACCAGTCAGCAGGTTATTGATCCGTGGACCGATACAATGGTGGCTTCGGTGACTTCCTATCAATATGAAGGTGTCGACCTCACGTTATTTTTACAGGAAAACTTATTGCAGTCTGGTTTGGAGCGCTTGCAAGCAGGCTTGGCAGAAGAGAAAAGCGAGGCTAATGGTGCCGGTGCTGTGGGAGATGCGACGGATAGTTCTGTCAAGACGAAGTTAGCTGCTGACAGGTCAACGGGAAAGCGCAGTCGCTTTGAGTGGGCTGCGAGCCGCGTGGCCATTTACCAGGGCAAGACTTTTTTAACAGAGCAGGAAATACCTGAGGCCATGGACCCTGTATCCATTTGGGCTTATAAGGATGGGGTTGTTGTCCTAGACAAGGCTGGCGATGAAATTATTAAGAACCCTTTCTATAAGGCGAAATATTTTGGTGACTCCGATGGTTTTGAAGAGTCCGAGGTTTATTCAGGACGAGCACACTTTTATAAAATTGTTCAAAAGGCAAGTGGCTATGCCTTAGAGTTTCAGTTTACTTGGAACACTTTAGGTTATCAGCCCATTGAATTTATTGAACATAACAATCAGTACATCTTTGTAAATCAAGGGGGTTATTTTAGTGAGAAGTTATTTTCTGGTGCTGTGACTGTTTGTAGTGCAGGTGATAACTCTTCTTGCGAAGCGCATGAGACGCTTAGCCCTGATTTAGTTAATTTAGGTTGGCGTCACCATGGCAATCCACGTCGTGCGGCGGTTCATGAGGGTCGTCTGTATTTTACTCAATTGACGGTGCCTAGTATCGTGGCAAATGCTGAAGTCGCTGGTAAGGAAAGCTGTCTTTCAACCTTTAAAGACGCGGGTATGGTAGCCGATGCCTTGTGCAAGGGGGCTATTGTCGTTGATTTCACTGATGGTAACACGGCTAAATCCATTAAAATTCTTGATTTAGAAGTTGATGCTAGCGGTGAACATGAAACTCACCCGTTGTTTCCTAACGCCTCAGGAAAAATCTACGAGTTTGATGTGGGAGATGCCGGAACGCTCTTTTTCTCACCTGAAGATGAATTGATAGTTTATCCTTATATTATTAATGCAAACGCAACGCTTGTTTCTACCTTTCAGGCCCAATTTAAGTCTGATGTGACCATTGCTGATGGAACCCTGCGTAAATTTGAAGTCACGCGTGCTGATTTTGTTCTTCAAGCACCGGCATATTTGACAGGCAGTATTCAGTTGAAAGCGGAAGGTGGGTTTGCTGCTAAAGCTGAAATTAGCAATAGCCGCTCAGTGGGTGAGGTTGATCTAGCCACGGGCATCGTTAATTATCATTTCTTAAAACATGATAACTTGCCCATTGAGAGTATTGGTGGTGAAGCACACTACACTTTTAATCAGGGTGGTATCACGGCTTCCATTGGTTTAGGGCATAATTGGTCTGCTATTGAACAATGTACCTCTACAATTAATGAGGTGGCACGACAAGGTCTTTGTCTGGGGTCTGACCGTTCATTGGATACGATGTTCCTGACTTTAAAAGGTGATGACCGTTTTCAGCTGACTGGTATCTGGCGCTTGGCGACAGCTGATTATGCAGCACGTGTTGCCGAGCAGGTGGATCTAGCGGGTGTTAAATCATTTATCGAATATATTCGTGCTGAAGCTGAGAAGCGTGATGAGGTTGAAGATAGTGGCGGTACATATGAGGCCCCCGCTGATCATAAAGCTAAGGTAGCAGCAGGTATAAGTACTTCCGTGAACACGGTATTAGCGCTTTATGGTGGTTCTAATGATATCTT
>JAJFLM010000355.1 GCA_021772655.1 Deltaproteobacteria bacterium | reverse complement strand
GCGCTATTGGGAAGAGTTCTTATTGGCGATGAAAGAGCAAATCAGTGCTGTGCAAGAACCTAATCTTTTATTGTAGGGGCGTATGGCATACGCCCCTACCCGCCATCGAGCTCAGTCAATCTGAGCTCAAATTCTTTTTTTGCCTCTCCATGGCTCTGAGTCGCTTCTTCAAGTAATTTAAATTTCTTATCGATATCTTTTTGTTGGGCTTTAATCGTTTTAGAAAGCTCAATAAATTGTTCGATATTTTTTTGTTCTGAGGCGGTTTGCAACTCGACATTATTTTCCTCAAGCTCAGCCTCTAGCGTGCAGATATCGTTTTCGAGTTGTTTGATTTTCTTATTCAATGGCCCCAGAACCTTGGTTCGTTCTGCGATAATTTGAGAACGCTGCTGTCGACGTTCTTTCTTATTTTTAATGGGTTCCGCCACAATGGACTGACTCGGAGCTGACTCAACCCCATCATCTTCTTGCCAACCGACTTTTCTTAAGAATTCATCATAACTCCCATTGAAAATTTCAACGCGACCCTGCTGGAAAACAATGAGCTTCGTGACGACACGTTGCAACATTTCTTCACTATGGGTGACGAGAATAACCGCCCCAGGGAATAGTTCTAGGTTATCAATCAGGGTTTCTACGGATTCCAAATCAAGGTGATTGGTAGGTTCATCTAACAATAATAAATTGGATGGGTGTGCGATGACTTTACCCAGCTGAACCCGGCTTTTTTCACCGCCGGAAAGGACTTTGATTTTTTTCTCGGCCAAATCACCGGTAAACATCATGGTCCCGCAAATCGAGCGCACTGCCGTACGACCTAAGTCTGGATTGGAGGCACCAATCTCTTGTTCAACGCTTTGTTCGGGGTGAAGGCGTTCAATATGGGTCTGACCAAAATAACCCAGCTTTAATTTTTCGTGTTGGGTTATTTTACCTGTTTGTGGTGTTAAAATACCGGCTAATAGATTTAATAGGGTTGATTTGCCACGGCCATTCTTACCAATAATACCAATGCGATCCGTCGGTTTGATTTCTAAAGAAAATTTTTGAATGAGTGGCTGATTCACTTCATAGCCAAAGCTAAGGTTTTTGGCTGTCATTAAAGATTTAGCTTGGAAAGGTTCATAGCGAAATGAAAAATCCAAGGCTTCAATAGCGGCCAACTTTTCTCGTTCCGGCATTTTTTCAAGCATCTTCACCCGTGATTGGGCCGCTGAGGCCTTAGTGGCTTTGGCACCGAAGCGACGTACGAAATCCTCTAGATGTTTTCTTTGCTTACTTTCATTGATACGCGTGCGCTCATAGACTTCTTCATCTTGTAAAATTTGTTCATACAGTTTGCCAGTATTACCTCTCACCTTACGGATGTCGTGACGATGGATCGCCGCAGTATGAGTGGTCACACTATCCATAAACTGCCGGTCATGAGAAATAATCATTAATTCATAAGGCCATTGCCGTAGGAATTTGGTGATCCAACGGATCGACACAATGTCCAAATAGTTAGTCGGTTCATCCAATAATAATAAATTGGGTTCCGAAACCAGTACTTTGGCCAGATTCAAGCGAACCTGAAAGCCTCCAGAAAAACTATCGGGCGGGCTATTCATATCGGCCTCACTGAAGCCTAAACCGAATAAAATTTTTTCCGCTTTGTAGCTGGCGTGGCTTTCTTCTTCTGGTAATCCGAGACAAGCCTCTTCTAAGATGGTTGGTTTCTCCCAGTGAATATGCTGGGCCACATGTCCTATCCGATAACCTCGAGGTGTAATAATTTGCCCATCATCCTGATGTTCTTCTTGAAGAATGATGCGAAAAAGCGTTGATTTTCCATGACCATTTCGACCAACTAAACCCAGACGCTCTCCAGGGGCGAGTTGCAGAGTGATATCATCAAACAAGGTTTGACTGCCATAAGATTTAGACAGGTTTTGAATCTGAAGCATGCGGGGCTCTTTAGCAGAAACGCGCGCGAAGACGCATCTATAAATTTACTCCTGGCAGCAGATTTATTATGGCTGAGACCTTCATTGCATTATAGCGTCTTAATTGAATAAGGAATGGAAACTATGGCTGATACTAAAAAAACCGAAGCACAATGGCGCGAAGCGCTTAATGATGAGCAATATCATGTCTGCCGGGAAAAAGGCACGGAACCTGCCTTTTCGGGGGAGTACTATGATTGTGATGAAACGGGCATGTATCACTGCGTTTGTTGCGGGGCCCCACTCTTTGATGCGGAAACAAAATTTGATTCCGGCACAGGTTGGCCGAGTTTTTACGCTCCGAAGGCCGATGGGGCCTTGATGACGGAGACAGATCAAAGTCACGGTATGGTACGTACCGAAGTGATGTGTGCCGCATGTGGCGCTCATTTAGGTCATGTATTCCCCGACGGACCGGCACCTACGGGGCAACGTTATTGTATTAATTCAGTGTCCCTTAAATTAAAGGAGACGTAAGCTTAAGGGTATTACTGGGGCGGCTTGTAGCGTTATTTTAGCTATAAAGAGCCTCAAAATTGAGACTTGCTCCACCGCGCCCTCCAGACTATGGTACCCGTCTTATGCGCCAGTATTTAGACCTATTAGAGACCATCCTCAAGCACGGTGAAGAACGCAAAGACCGTACCGGCACCGGCACTTTAAGCCTCTTTGGCTATCAGATGCGTTTTGATCTGAATGAGGGTTTTCCGCTTGTCACCACTAAAAAATGCCATTTGCGTTCGATTATTCACGAACTGCTGTGGTTTCTGCGCGGTGATACGAATGTGGAATATCTCCGAGATAACAACGTCACGATTTGGGATGAGTGGGCGGATGAGAATGGTGATTTTGGACCAATCTATGGTTATCAATGGCGTAACTGGGGGCAACCTTGGAAAGCAGGCCTCAGCGGCAACCACGAAGGCGTCGATCAGATTGCTAAAGTCATTCATGATATTAAAACCAACCCGCACTCACGACGCCACCTTGTCAGTGCTTGGAACGTCGCCGACTTAGAAAACATGGCGCTTCCCCCCTGTCATACTTTTTTTCAATTTTATGTTCACGATGACGGCCGGTTATCTTGTCAACTCTATCAGCGCAGTGCGGATACCTTCTTAGGTGTCCCTTTTAATATTGCGAGCTATGCCTTGTTAACTATGATGATCGCTCAAGCTTGTGAGTTAAAGCCTGGGCATTTCGTTCATACCTTAGGTGATACCCACCTTTATTTGAATCATTTAGAACAAGCCAAGTTGCAACTGACTCGTGACCCGCGGCCCTTACCGATCATGAAAATTAACCCTGAGGTCAAAAATATCTTTGAGTTTAAGTACGAAGACTTTCAATTAACCGGTTATGATCCGCACCCGGGAATAAAAGCACCAATTTCCGTATGATGAGATACTCCCTGTCATTGCGAGGGTTCGAGTAAAATGACACTTTCCATAATTGTTGCCATGGCTCAAAACCGCGTGATTGGTAAGAATAATCAATTACCATGGCATCTCTCCGAAGATCTGAAGCATTTTAAAGCCACTACCATGGGCCACCCTATTGCGATGGGTCGTAAAACCTATGAATCTATTGGTAAACCCTTGCCAGGCCGAGAGAATATCATTCTCTCACGCAATCCTCACTATCAGCCGACGGGAACGACAGTCATAGCTAGCTTAGATCAACTCAGCTCTCGCGATGCAGATCAGGAAATTTTCATTATTGGTGGGGCTCAAATCTACGAACAAGCTTTAGCCCAGGCAGAGAAGCTCTATTTAACCTTGATTGAACAAGAGTTTGATGGTGATACTTATTTTCCCAAGATTAATTGGGATGAATTTAAAGTAACCAATGAAACCGAACGTTTATATGCCGCAAAGAATCAACTACCCTATCGTTTTGTTGAAGCGGAACGAATTTTGTAGGGGCGTATTGCAATACGCCCCTACGG
>JAJFLM010000354.1 GCA_021772655.1 Deltaproteobacteria bacterium | reverse complement strand
CAGATATCCGCGATCTCGGGTTCCAAAAGGTTATAGTAGCGGCTACTGACAAGCAGGTGATAAACGCATCGTAACCTCTGTTCATTCTCGATCCTGGCAAACGCCAGCGCCCGATGCGGGCTATAGTCCACGTCGTGACGCCAACATACGCTCGGCTCCGATCCGTCGATCTCGCTGCCATTAAAGCAATATTTAACGGCGGCGTAGGCTAAGAGCTCTTCGTAGCGACTCTCGGTGAACTCAGGGTTATTCAAGCGTTTCCGATTCGTATCAGTCTTTGACCTCGTCATCGGCCAATTCTCTTTGCTGGCACGCCAAACACACGGGCACCTGGATCGACCGATTTGGTAACTACGCTGCCGATCCCGACAAAGGCGCCATCCCCTATTTTGGTGTAATCCAGAATTGTCACGTTTGGACTGATCCAAACATCTTCGCCAAGGGTAACGCTGCCGGAGAAAATCGCCCCCGCCGCGATCTTGCTGCGCGCCCCAATGGTGCAATTGTGCGCAATATGAACATGATCGTCTAACTTGACATAGTCGCCGATCACGGTGTCGTCGAGTGCCGCCCGCGCTACCGTACAATTGGCGCCGATCTCGACCGAGCTTCCGATAACGACGCCGCCAATATGAGGGAACGATACCGGCAAGCCCTCGTCGTCGTCGGCGAAGCCGAACCCGCGCGCACCGATGGTCGTATTTGGCTTAATTACGCAATCATTTCCGACCCGGACCGCACTGCTGACAACACAATTCTCACCAATCACACACCGGTCCCCGATAACGGCACCGGGCCCGATACGAACGCCAGCCTCAATACAGACGTCTGCTCCGATCTTGGCCGTTGGATCGATCGTGGCATCCGGGGAGCGGCCGAGGGGCCGAGCCGGCGCAAAAAACCGATTCATAGCGATGCAAAATCCAAGACGGGGGTGATCATGTGCAATCACTGAGCATGTCAGCCGTTCAACGATTTCCGGCGCCGCGATACATAGCAGCGCACCAACGTCGTTCAGCCGCTCAATCACCTCCGAATGCGCCTTTCCAAGAAACACGAGGCCGCCGGATCTTGCACGCGAGAGAGAAAACGGTGCCACGACTTCAATATCTTTGCCACGCAACGGGGCATCTAACGCGGCCGCGATATCAGATGCCTTGGGCACCTGCATCCTCCGATATCAATGTTTCCGGCGATTTCGACTGCAGGGCCCAGAGCCGCCCGAATGCCCCGTCTCGGGAAATTAGCTCGTTGAAACGACCGTATTCCGTGATTTTACCGCTATCCAACACTGCGATGTAGTCGGCCAACCGCAGAGTCGATAGACGATGCGCGACTATGATCACCGTCACTCGCCCGCGCAAGCTCTCGACCGCCCGCATAATCTGCGCCTCGCTCTCGGAGTCCAAGGCACTAGTCGCTTCGTCCAGTATCACGAGCCGCTTTCGTCCGAGCAAGGCACGTGCGAGGCCGATTCGCTGACGCTGGCCGCCAGACATGCGCACGCTACGGCCACCGATTTGGGAGTCGTAGCCCTTGGGCATACCCTTGATGAATTCATCTGCGTTAGCCAGGCATGCCGCTGCCTCAATATCGGTACGGCTCGCCCCCGGCTGCCCCCACGCAATGTTCTCCGCAACACTTCCGTTGAGCAGCAAGGTCTCCTGAGCCACATATCCGATAAGGTGCCGCCATGCTCGCGGGTCGATTCCGCGCATTGGCGTCCCATCAATCGCCACAGATCCCGCCTCCGGCGATACCAAGCCAACGATTGCATCGACTAGGGTCGATTTTCCAGCTCCGGACGCGCCCGTTAGGCCAAGAATTTCGCCTGCTGGAAGCTGCAACGAAACATCGCGAAGCGCGCGCGCGCCTTCGTAGGCGACGGTCAAACCAGAGACGGTGATGGCCACAGGCAATGGCGCGGTCGGATCGATTCCTCGACCCGGACGTTCCGCCTGCTGGCAGGCGTCATCATACTCCCGCTTTAGAGGCGGCAGGGCAGATGCGGATAGTAGGAAACCTTGCCGAAGCTGCTGGAAGTTTGTGAGCTGCACATATAAGCGAAGAAACACATAGATGGCGACGACGACGGCGATCGGATCAACCGTCAGGCGCGACACGGCAAACCACACGCCTGCGCCAAGCACGACGTAGCCGCTGCTCATATAAATTAGCTGGATAAGAGCCGGCAAAATGCCGGCTTCGTAATAAGTTCGGCGATAGGATTCCACGGAATCCGATAACAACGCTATCGCCGTGTCCTCGGTTGCTGTCGCCTTGACCAGTTTAGCTCCATGTAGAAACTCTTGAGTCCGATGATAGAGGGCCTGGGAGACCTCGGTGACGCGTTCGCCTACGGTACGCCCCCGATGCGATAACGGTCTGGTTAAGAGATAAATTACCAGGCCAAATGCCAATAAAAACGCCACTACTTGCCATGTCGCGATAAATGCGATCGTGGCATACACGAGAACAAAAAACAGACTGTTGATCATTTGAAGCAACAGACCCAATGCGGCGCTGACACGCGAGGTTTCATTGACGATCTGATTGATTTGCGTCTCCGATCGCGTTCGCATCAGGAAGGTCCAGTCGGCGTTGATCACCGCCGAAAACAATCTAACGCGCCAATACGCTGTATATCCTGACGTGCAGCGCGCCTCGAAGCACTTCACGGCGAAGGTCACGATCACTTGCAACAGTAATACGAATACCACAATAGTCATTAGCGGCCCGACTTCGAAGGGAACACCCGCGGCTTCGAGAACCGGATCCACTAGATCCAATATCGGGTTCCCGTCTTCCGTGCCGCCGCCCAATCCTATTCGCCCAAGTAACGGGACAAGCAGGGCAAGCCCAGCACCTTCAAGCAGGGAGGCGCACAACATGCCACCAAGAAGAAGCAGAACGCGTGCGCCCAAGGCCTCCCAAGCGTCATGCAGCACGGACCGGTACAGTGGAGGCGACGCCTCGTCTAGTATGTTCAGTTGAGCTTTCAACTTAGACTCAATCGAACGCCACCAGACGGCTGGCGGACCCGCACATGCTCGAACATGTGATCACTAGCGACTCCATGCAGCGCATGGTGGTCTTGCTTCGCAAACTGCTCAGTCTGGCGGATTCGCAAAATGGCTCCGCACCCAGGATTGTGCAGGCATGCGGGACACGGGTCTTGATACAAGCCCACGGCAAATGAGTGGAATATGTAAAGTCTAATGTTGCTCGTTCCAATTGTGTTTCTGCCTCGATATCTTGAGG
>JAJFLM010000353.1 GCA_021772655.1 Deltaproteobacteria bacterium | reverse complement strand
CGTAGTCCGTGTCACCGCTTTTGCCGAAATAGCGAGGCACCTTGTTGTCTGCAATCAAGAGAAGACAGCAAAGCCTCTCAAAGCCCGCACCACGGAGTAAGTTGTAGGGAAGATCAATGCCGCTAAGCAGATCGGAATATGGCTCCGGAAAGTGCTCCCGAATGTGCACCGTTCTCTCAGGTGGGAGTTCGACAATTTGATTCATCGCACCTGCATCCCCTGTTCCTGCAACAGAGCCGGCTAAGATCAGAAAAACAAAGGTTTCTTAGCGGCGGTGTCCTCTGACGGTAGGTCAATTGCGACCTAAAAAATTCAAGAATTTGAACGCTTGGGCAAAGCGTATACTCGGATGACGATACCCGCAACGGTTCCACTAAGTCACGGACTCATTAATTCTGATCCATATGCATTCGCTTCGCCTCAAGGTGAAACCCTATTACAGACAATGGCCATGAAGCGCGCCGCGAAGATGCCCCCGGCCCCGCTTCCTCAGCGCGGGCAAACCCCCTTCAGGCTTGTGCGGCTTTGATGGCGCGGTAGATGGTGTCGGTACTCACATCAAAAATCTCAGCAAGCTCGGCAGGCGGCGTACCGCTACGCCAAGCGCCCAACAGATGTTCGCGTTGCGCCTTTGATAACCGAGGCGGACGCCCGAACCGCACGCCGCGCGCCAGGGCGGCCTTGCGTCCGTCCAAGGTGCGCTGGCGGATCAGGTCGCGTTCGAACTCGGCAACACCGGCGAACACGGTCATGATCATCTTCCCGTGCGCCGTCGAGGTATCGGCCCAGGGTTCATGGATGGACCGCACAGCGACATCCCGCCGCCCCAGGTCCTCCATCATCTCCAGCAATTGCATGGTGGACCGCGCCAGCCGGTCGAGTTTGTAGACGACAATCTCATCGCCGGCCCGAAGCTGCCCCAGCAACGCCCGAAGCTCGGGCCGTTCAGCGCGGCGCGAAGAAACCGTTTCCTGAAAAACCCGCTCGCACCTTTCGGCCTTCAAGGCATCCAGTTGAAGACCAAGATTCTGCTCCGAAGTCGAAACCCGCGCATAACCGAATCGCATGTCGCAAAAGTTAGGGCAATACCATGATACTTATGCGAGAGACTTTTGCGAATGATTTGATGGGGTTTGCGGGGTGTTGGCTGTGTGTCGCAGAAGTTAGGAGTTTTGCGGATAATTTAGACCGAACCCTATATAATCAATGGTGCCGCCGACGTTGAGGTTTTTGCATCATTTGCTGCTATGGGCCATGTTGTAGATAATCCCCCAAATGAAATTTCGAACTACGCCGCCGCACCTATGTCGAAGCCAGATACTCCGACCACTACGAAATCACAGCCGAAGAACTGGAATGGCTAGAATCCCGTATCCTCGAGTCGCAAAAATCAGACCTGGTCGAATGCATAAAAATTAACTATTGTGCTGCATTGTTTGTTTTGCGAGGGCGATTGTGCATCACTACTTTGACATAACACGAAATTCGAGTGCTTGTAACGGTGGTGTGAAACGCGCCCCGACATTTATTGATGCCTTCGCGGGCTGCGGCGGCTTAAGTTTGGGTTTGATGGAGGCCGGATGGCAAGGACTGTTCGCCATCGAAAAAGACCCATTCGCCTTTGAAACTCTTGAGGCAAATTTTTTGTCCGCAAATTCTCGACATGAATACAATTGGCCAAATTGGCTGGCTCAGGAACCAACGAGTATTTATGACTTGATGGGAGAACAATACAGGGATCAATTGGATAATCTCCGAGGAAAGGTTGATTTATTGGCGGGGGGGCCGCCATGCCAAGGTTTCTCCAGCGCAGGACGGCGCGACCCCAACGACCCCCGCAATATGCTAGTTGATGCTTATTTAGAATTGGTTCGCCGCTTAGAGCCAGACATGGTTCTTCTCGAAAATGTACGTGGTATTACCTATAAATTTTCTGAAACAGAAAAAGGCAATGAGGAAATTAACTATTCTGAAAAGCTGGTAAAGACGTTAAGTGACAAATATGAGGTTTTCACTAGTGTTATTAAGGCATCAAATTATGGTGTGCCACAAAAGAGACCTCGGTTTTTCATGATCGCCATGCGCAGAGGAGTTGAGCGAGAGCTTCCTCGACGTAATCCATTCACTTTTGCCAGCACCTACCGACATGATTTCTTCCAGGCAAAGGGGCTTGCTCTTCGACCTGGTTCGCGTTCGGCAATCTCTGACTTGGAGGTACGGAAGAACGGCAAGAAAGACTGCCCTGAATGTAAGGGGTTCAAAGCTATTGATTATAAAAAGCCTCGAACGGCTTTTCAAAGAGCTATGAGAATTGGTTTTGAAGGCGCGCCGTCAGACACGAGATTAGCACGTCACCAGCCGCATATCGTGAGCCGTTTCACAACGATCATTGAACACTGCAAGGCCGCAGGCCATTTGAATACAGCTATTCCGAGGGAGCTACGGGAAAGCTTCGGCTTGAAGAAGCAGGCTATCAGGGTCATGGACCCCATTAAGCCCGCACCGACAATCACTAGTATGCCGGATGACTTAATTCACTATGATGAGCCACGAGCGCTTACTGTGCGTGAGAATGCACGTCTTCAGACATTTCCAGACTGGTTCGTGTTTAAAGGTAAATACACTACCGGTGGTGATCGCCGTAAGCGTGAAGTGCCTCGCTTCACTCAGGTGGCAAATGCTGTCCCACCATTACTCGCAGAGTTGCTAGGGAAGTCTTTGTTGCAATATTTTCCACTATACCGCATGGATGCAAGATCAATTCACAATGCTGCGGAGTAACCCCCAATTTGAGTTATTAGGGTCAGTTCAAAATTTATTCATCCTCAAAAATTATGCCGAAATCGTTGGCAACTGCTTTGATCTGTTGTCTGTATCCCATAAGGTTAATCCGCCAATTTCGCATTACTTCCTCATTAAGTTCTTCACCTTGCCCTTTGAAAATTTTATGTCCGTCTTTTTTGGTGACGGTGCCATGAGCTAGAAGATTGCGAATGTTATGGAAATTGTTTTGGTAGTTTTCTACAGTATCGTGGTGGGCGGTTTTGTTTGGCATTTGGGTGTATGATTTCAGATTCCTAAGCATTGCACGGGTTTTATCTAGGCTTGTCATGAGGTGACTCGAACCAAGAAGCTCCGCGAATTTTTCGTGATTGGTTAGCGATTCCAAATTCTTTTGCTGTTCCTCATATCGCATACGGATAACCTCAACGATTCTATCATGGAAAGCTTTTTTTCTATCATCCGTCAGTTCTTCAAATGAAAAATCAAGACATTGCTCTATACAATGGTCGAGTTCACTCGTCTCGGCCATGATGATCCCGCGTGTATGGCTAAGGTCAATGACTTTGCGGAGCATATTTTCAATCACGGAGAATACGTCATCCGCGAGACTTGGGCGGTGGGCAAAATAAACGCCATCAATTTGTTTATTTGCAGCAGCAGTCCGTAGATCGTCTGGGGATTGACCTGAATAGAAAACCATTTCCCTATGTGGAAATTTGTCACGGATTTGACGAGCGGCATCATCTCCCTTGCCTCCAGAAGCACCTAAGTCATAGTCAACGAGAATAAGATCGTAGTCATCATCCTTAGGTTGATTATTCATCAATTCTGAAACTTTATCATAGCCTGTCGCAGCAATAATTATAGGCTCAAAGCCCAGGTCTCTTATCTCTGACTCCAAGTATACAGAATCTTCAACTATAGCGTCAGGTTGATCTTCAACCCACAAAATTTTGAAATCCAAATTCATTTTTTAAATCTCACTTCGAAGCACACACCTTTATTGTAGGATGTATCGACAGATATACTGCCGCTCATTTCAGACAAAACTTGGCGGACATGGTATAGTCCTAACCCTGACCCACGCGCCCTTGAGAAACCCTTTTCAAAAATTTTCTCGGGATCATCGATATCCCCCGCCAGACCACGGCCATTGTCATAAATTCGTAGGATGATTTGGTTCTTTTTTGGCTGTTTTATTTCAAACCAAATTTGCGACGCTTTGGCTTTTTTGGAGTTGCTAACCAAGTTTTCCACCAAAATAGAAAACTCAATAGGTTGGAATTTTCGTACAAAGCTATTGGCCTGATTATCAACAGATATACGTATTTGGTTTGCTAAATATTCCTGCCCAATTTCATTGATATATTGCTCAATGAATTGAGGTACATCTTCTTCAATCTTACCGGAGTCGAGTTTAAAATTTGCTTTTGTAGCGAAACGAGCAACTGCTAGTATTTTTTGGTTCAGAAACACCATCTGCTCAAAACCAGAAAGTACATCCTCAGCGTCGAGTTTATCCTTTCCTCGGTAGGATTTTATTTTGTTTGAGGCGAGCCTGCCAGCCTGGCTTCCGTACAGGATAATTTGATGGTGAAGATTGACAAGCGTGTCGTAGTCTAATGACGTAACAGATGTCAGAAATAGGTTTTGTTGGCGCGCTTCTTCATATTTCGTGGTAGCTTCGACCGCAACGCTTTCAGCTATTTCTGCTTTTTGTTCAGCTTGTTCAGTTTTCTCTTCCGCTTCTTCCGCCCTTTTTTCAGCACTTTCA
>JAJFLM010000352.1 GCA_021772655.1 Deltaproteobacteria bacterium | reverse complement strand
ATGGGAATACTAAAGCTCGCACCTTGTGGAATTGTTGTTCCATTAATCGTAAAAGCTTCAATGGCGGTGCCTGTAATCAAAGTTTCTGGATTATGAATTCTAAAAGAAGCTCGGTTTAAACTAGCACTGCCTGAAAGAGTGGTGCTGGTATTAATCTGCACGCGACCGGTGCCGATGGTATTGCCATCCGCATCGGTTTCGGTAATGGTTAACGTGCCTTCCAAAGGTAAAGTGCGTTCTGAAATCCGGACTGACTGACGGTCTAAATTAACTCGGGCTCTAATGGAACCACTCAAGTCTAAGCCGCCTTGATAACGGATGCGGTGTCCGTTGCTTTCGATGCGGGTTAAATCTACTGCCAGATCACCCGGTGTTACTGTGATACTGCTGCTTGAAGTATCGCCGCGCACACTGATGGTATTTGGATCAAAGGTAATGGTGCCGGTGAGATTTTCGTCAGGGCGGTTAATTTCTACGGGGCTAATCGTTGTGCGGATACGGCCGTGATAAGTCGGTGTGCTTTGCAAATCATTAATTTCAAAGCTACCACTACTTCTAATGGTGGTCAGACTACCGGCCACCACGCGACTGACAAATGAAGGAATGCTGACATCATCAATATTCTCAGGTGAGTAATAACGAATGCCATCTTCAGTAGAGCAGGTGCCATCATCAGCTTCGTCCGGACCATAAGTTTGAACGGATTCAGGATTCACGAGGACGACACGTGCTGTTAATGAAGCGCGGATACTTTCAGGGAGAGCATCAATCAAACCATTAATACTATTATCAATATCTTCTGAGCTGATGCCGCCGACTAAAGAGAGTGTGCTGCGCCAGAAAGTAGGGACTTCAAACATCCCGGAGCTACGAGCAATTTGACGGGATTCGCTGCGGCCACTAGCACTAAAACGGATTTGGGCTTGGCCTTCAGCATTAATTTCATCAGTAATATCCATCGTGCCGCGGCGTAATACCCGTGTACGTCGTCCACCGGACATCATGGTGACAGAGCCCCCTTGCAATTGAAAATTCACGCTACCCACGACGGGTTTTAAATCAGGGACGTTTGGATCGGTCGAAACATTAATCATGTCAACGGTACCTACCAGATGACCGGTTAATTGCACCACACCTTGAGGGGTACGGATTGCAAAATTACTAACTTGCAGATTGACGGTCGCAGTAGCGTTTAAGCCAACGGCCAGACCTTCGGCATCCATTTCTAAATGAATGCCCGGTTGAATTGTTCTACCATTGAGCGTGGCTTCGCTGCCATCTCCAAAAGAACCTTCACGCGCGCGGATGCCAAAGCCCATTGCGCGCATGTCAATGGCGCCACCGGTGCCAGAAATATCAATGTGTCGGCGTGTTAAGTTACGCCCATCGATTGTACAGACGGGATCTTCATCATGAATACTGATTTGGCTGCTGATGTTAAGACTGTTTGCGCGGCCATTAACGGTGCCGTCCATAGTAGCGCGGAGACCCATTTGTGCATTCAGGCGACCGTGGTCATAACTAAAAGAACCATTTTCAATGCCTACTGCGACATTAGCGGTTACTGGCTGTCCGTCGATGCTACCGGCGACATCGCGTAAGGCGATAGTCCCAGCTAATTCACCAACGACATGGTCAGGGCCTAATTGATCTTGTAAAATTCTTAAACGGGTATTTTCTAAACTAAAAGTGCCACGTTCTAAGGCGATGGAAGCTGGTAAAGGAAAGGCGTGGACGGGCAAGGCCATCGTGGCGCCGACTTCAGCAATAATGGCTTGTTCATCTGCGGAGATACTATAATTCGCATCAATACCGCCCATGAGGTTTTCACCACCGACGTCAACTCCCTGTAAAGATAAGTTGCCATTCATGCTGCCGGATGCGCGGACCCCCGTGCCATTATAATCCACAACAAAGTTACTGGCGCTGAGTAATTGATTGCGATCAGCACCTTCAGAACGACGCAGGCGGATTTCAGGAACCGTGAAGGAGGTGCCATCAGAAAACTGCAGGTCGGTTTCAGGAACAACAATGTCACCGTCTAAAGTGACGCGTCCGTTCAAGGCAATATGGGCATTGGCAATGGCAGGGTCACTGACTTGAAATAAACCTTGGATGCGGGCCATGGCTTCTAGATGGCCACTGACGGGAATGGTCAGATTTAAACCAGGAATTTCGACAGAGCCCATATCAAACCGGCTGAGATCAGCATTGATCCCACATGTGCTGATGGATTCTAAGTCAAAGTCACCAGTAATATTAGCTGTGACGGTGCGTTGTGGGCGTAGTGCGGCTAAAGTAGCTCCATCGCGCTCGCCATTTAAATAAGCTTGCAGTTCCGGATTGGTGACGCGGGCATCTAAAGCGATTCCGGTGCGGCCCTCACCAAAATTAATCTGCATGCCTGGAATCGGAATCATGTGACTGTTGCCCTGTTCATCCGGAGGGGAGGGTAAGGACATCGGTGCTAAGCTGATGTGATCCCCATCAACGGTGAAACTACCATTTAGGCGGGCTTCAGTAAGCAGTGCCAGGGGATCATTCGTCACCCAAGCGGGCACATTACTAAAATCAAAATAGGGGTCTGCGATCGGCGAACTTGCATCGTTATTACAGCCGGCTTGGGCACGACTCATCTCACCTGTAAACAAACCCAAGGCCGAAGTTAATTCTAATGAGTCTGGAATCCCATGGTCGCGAACAGCTGATGAGAGCGGGAATGGGGTTGTGACGGTACCGCGATCTTCAATATTGCAAATGACACGGCCACTGGCGTCGAGGCCATAGGGGAAAATATAAGGGTTGTTGTCACCGGTCACACGTAAGGGGTCTTGAAAGGGGAGGCCAAATAAAGTTTGGCCATAGATAGTGGGTTGTCCACTGTCTAAGCGGATGGCACGGGCTGTAAAGATACTACCATCGCGGCGGAAGATATTGCCGCTGACCGTATTGCCACCAACGTCGTAAAAATTGAGGCCGCTGAGATTTGCGAGGTCACCACTTAAGTCGATGGCACCATCAGTGATAGGGAGATGACTCGAAACCGAAAAATCACCACCGCGCACGGCAAATTCACCACCGACGCGTAAGCCACCGCCAAAGCGATCGACAAAGAACGGATTGACGCCATCTGCGCCGCGGTGCGGCAAACGGCCACTCACCACTAAGCTGAGCTCGCCATCAATCGGCAAATGGTTCTCATAAGAACACATGGGTTGGACTAACTGTGCGGGGCTTGTTCCGCTCGGAGGCGCGTCAGGTCCGGATGTCACGGGAGCTGAAAAATTTGCTCCGGCGTCCGAAAAGTCCTGTGATAACGGCGTAAATAAGCCGGAACCGTTGCTTATACCCCCTAGATTTTCACCATTCTCTCCCATACTACGCGTATCGCATGAGGGGTGTCTCCGTTGCTAGAAAAAGATTGCGAAACTTATTGAAATTACTATTGGTTTTCGAAACTTTTTATGACGCACCGTGGTGAATTTTATCCACAGGTGCTTCGAAATTTAGCTGAGTTTTTTGAGGGTGGTGAGGGCCTCTTCAACATGCTGAGTGGCCTTCATTTGTGAGTTGAAAATGTGACGGACAATACCGCTTTTATCAATCACGTAGGTGACACGGCCGGGCAGTAAGCCCAGTGTCGAAGGCACGCCATATTGCTTGCGGAGCTTTCCGCCGTTATCGCTAAGTAATACAAAGGGGAGGCGATGCTCTTCTTCAAATTTTTCATGTGAGTCGCTGGAGTCAGAACTCACGCCAATCACTTCGGCCCCCACGTCTTTAAAGTCTTCGTATTGATCTCGAAACGAACAGGCCTGTGCGGTGCAGCCGGGGGTATTATCTTTCGGGTAAAAATAAAGCACTACGGCTTGCTTGTTGGTGTAGTCTGACAAGCTGACAGCTTTGCCTTGAGCGTTTTTCAATGTGAAATTGGGTGCGGTATCACCGACTTTAAGTTTGGCCATAGTGCTTATCGACCAGAGTCGGCGGGCTTTGTCAATGTGAACGAAAATTCACAGGGCCGTTGGTGTTCGGCTAAGGTTGCGCCGCGCGTGAAGGTAACATCTGGTTGTTCTTTCTCAAAATAACGCGCATCCCCAGCGCAGAATAATTTAGCCAACTCGGGATAACCACAGTCGGCTGTCAAAGTCACAAATTCGCAGTGATTCACTTGAAATTTAAAGTGTTGCTGGTGGGCTTTAAATAGACCGAGGGTGACATTAGGAAACTTGCTGACCCAGCCCTGGAGTGTGGGGTTGCGATCTTCCGGGTTCATGTTTAACCATTTTTTGCGTTTGATTCGGGGGAGCTGGGCTTTAAGAAAATGACAACCACCGACCTCTACAATGCGGAGTAAAATTAAATAGGCTTGCTCGGAACTGACAAGTTCACAAACGACATGATAGAGAATAATGACGAGAGCGGCTTGCTTACGACTTTGTCGTTCTTTTTTACTACGAGCGGGTTCCAGCTGGCGCCAGGGTTCTCCGCGCAAGCGATGATAAATGGTTTTGACAAGAGCAATGGTGCCATTTTCAAGGCCTAGCTCACGATAGAGCACAGTGATGGCATAGCCTGCTGTTAGTAGTTGGTACCAGAGCCGTTGGATCATGAGATTAAAGTAGAGTAAGTGATGCAAAAAGTCTAAGTCTTAACACGCAATGCAGGGGTACGGCGTGCCGCGCCCAAAATTATTATATTAGGTTAAGGAGAAACAATGGCCAAGATGTTGATTGAGTATGCCGGTGATTTACAAATGCGTGCGACCCACGAGCTCTCAGGGGTAGCGTTGATGACCGATGCGCCGCCCGATAATCAGGGTAAAGGGCGTAGCTTTTCTCCGACAGATTTAGTGGCTACGGCCTTGGCTTCTTGTATGGCGACGATTATGGGCATCGTAGCCCGCCGTCATGACATTGATTTAACCGGCATGACGGCCAGTGTTGAAAAAGTTATGGCGTCTGAACCCGTGCGCCGGATTGGTCAGTTGAATGTAGAATTTCAAATGCCCGCAAGCGTTCCTGAAGATAAACGACCTTTGTTTATCAATGCGGCAGAAACCTGTCCCGTTGATAAATCGTTACATCCTGATGTAGTCGTGAATGTAAATTACAAATGGCTGTAGGGGCTTGATTCATCAAGCCCTAACCGGTGCCAAGTGCGGGCGTAATAAATTACGCCCCTACGATTTCCTTTTCCCCAGTGCCACCACGTGATCAAAATGTTTCTTATCGACGGGGTGAACTGAAAGACGCGAACCTTTTTTCGTCACTGTCATGCCACTTAAGGCGGGGTCCTCTTTTAATTCCTGTAGAGAAATAACTTCTTTAAACTGACTGACAAACTTTACGTCGACCATAAACCAGGTAGGGTTTTCGGGGTCGGTTTTCTTATCAAAATACTTTGATTTCTTATCCCAGGCAAAAAAGTCCGGATAACTGGTTTTGCAAACTTCAGCAATGCCGGCCACACCAGAAGGTTTGGCATTTGAGTGATAGAACAATACCTTGTCGCCGAGCTTCATCTCATCACGCATAAAATTGCGGGCTTGATAATTGCGGACCCCTTCCCAGGGCGAGGTTTTATTGCGCTTTAAATCCTCAATGGAATAAACGTTGGGTTCGCTCTTCATCAGCCAATATTGTTTTGCCATGCTTAAGGCTCCATTAGGGTTTTTTGAGGAGCGTCAGCATAGGATAAGTAAGGTGCTGAAGGCAATCTTCTCAAAATAGTTATATTTCAATGAGATACCTTGCCATTGGATAAAAAAACTATCTTTCCAGACAACCTCCGCTATGTAAGGACGATAGAGGGAGGGTTATGCTAGCCGCAGCCGCTGTAACACCAGCCAGTACATTTATTTCAGGGGTCATGAATGCCATGTCGTGCATGGTACTTGATGGCCAGCCGGCTTTGGCCCAGCGCCTCATGTCGATCAATGGGGTGCCGCGCCGTGAGGCCATGGGGTTCAGTACAGACCGTGTCTTATGGCAAGGTATTCAAGATCAATGGGTCGGTCAGTCTGATGGGGCCTTGGCGGTAGAGCTTAATCAAGAGGCCAGTGCGCCGCGTGTGGTTGCGGCGCCGCGTGTTTCAACGGCCTTAGGTTCGGCTATTATTAAAATAGCGCGTGCGGTGAAGCAGTCGGCGCCGCGAATGGTTTTACTACCTGGCGGTGTTGATATTATTGGCGCCGGTGAAACCGCGGCTTGGCATTGTTTTGACCCTTACAAGGTTGCGGAGACTCCAGTAACCCGTGCCCAGTATCTCAGTTTAGCGAAAGTTTGTGGTTTAAAGATTACACTGCAATACGACAGAAGTGACAGGGTTCGCCATGCAATCGGGAACCAAGCTGATTATCCCGTTGTCAATGTAACTTCAAATAGCATGTATGAATATGCGACTTGGCTTTCGATGTTATCGGGGATGATTTATCGGCTGCCATCGCGGCCTGAATGGGAGCGTGCGGCTCGTGGGCCAGCGGTGATGCTCGGAAAAAATATGAAAAGAATTTCTGCGGAAATGACGATTTATCATTTTTGGGGATCACTCTATGAGAATGCTTTTCTCACGGGAGAACGCGGCGAAGAAATCATTCATGACTCTGACCGTCTGTTGCGTTTAATGGTGGATCAACAACAGTGTGTGTCGGCATATCATGCGTTCGGGAGCCAGCCACTGAAATTACCTCATGACAGAGTGCGGTGGTGCCATGATTATGTGGGGCCCGTTATTGAATTCCCCAGCAATGCCTATGGTTTGTATGGGATGAGTGGAAATATTTATGAAACCGCCTTTGATCAGGGTCGCTTAGTTTATTTAGGTGGTAGTCATAGAACTATTGACATGGCCCAGTTGCGGGTTGCTTCTGCTTTGAAGCTAGGATTAGATGAGCCTCATACTTTTCTTCCTAATATTACTACCGGCTTTCGTTTGGTAGCCGACTCAGAGGCGTCATTCGCTCCTCAATCGCTTTATTCGTTGTTGCATATCTATAGCTCTGCGCCATCCGGTTTGCGTTAGCGGAATGTGAGCCGCTCACTCGTGTATACACTTGAGTGAGCGAGTTATAAATAATTCGCAACCTTTCTTAGGGTATGCCGAAGAGTGACTGGGCTTAGGGATTATTTGGTCGTAATCCCTTCATTTAATTCCTTAATAATTTAAGGAGGGTTATCGGGCATGTTGGGTCTGAGTGCATCTGTTTCTATGACGTCGTTAAGTGCGGCGTCTTCTTTATTAGCGTCTACGTCTACAAGATATCAGCTACCTGATACAGATTATTACAAAGACTTAAGTGCTGGAATGCCTTTGCATACCTTGGCGGGCTATGCCCATGCGGAGTATCGTGCGCGCTTAATCGGTAATAATTTAGCTGCAACGATGCCTGTGCCGCTGTCAGGCCCCCATGATTATTCTCCTTTTGGGGCTGGGTTGGTGGAGCGGATGCGAGAAGATATTGCTACGGCCCACGATTTCACCGGGCGTTGGGACCGCGCTTTAGTGGCTTCGCCTGGAACGGCTATTTTAGGTTTGGGTTCGGCGCCGGTTAATGGGGGGCGCATCCTACAAGCCCGTACGGCGATGCCGATTATGGCGGGTAAGGCAAAGTACTTTTTGTGGACCGCCGGAGTGAGTACTGATCCGCTTTGTATTGAGACCCGACTGACATCTCATCAAGAACAAGAACTGCGCAAAATGCAGTCCGCAGAAGAATTTCAACGCGCCAAGCATCAGCTGCGACTTTGGCGCGCCGAAGCCTTTGCGTCCCATGTGCTCGGGCTTTCTAATAACTATGGTTTTATCAATGTTGAAGATGCTCAGGGCAAAGATCTGCCGATTATTTTGGGTGCGCTCGACTGTTTACGTGGTGAATGTGCCGTTTGGTCTGACGACAAGCAGGGGACCGGCGTGATTACGGCTGCTGCGATGTTGTCGTGGGCGGATTTAACCGATCGTAAATTGGAAGATGTTCGCGTTGTGCTGATGGGTGCCGGCGCCGGCGCCATGGGCGTCTACGATGAGCTGGTGAATAATGGCGTGAAGCCGGAAAATATTTTAGTGACTGATAGTCGTGGGGTGCTGCATGAAGAAAGAGACGACATTGAGTCGGACCCCTTTAAAGTCAAGATGCGCATGGGGATTCCAGTTGGGACTGAGTTAGAGGACTTTGCGAAAGGCGCTGATGCGTTGATTAATCTGGGAGTTAAAGAGAGTTTAACAGATGACATTGCAAAAACCGAGCGTATCACCCGTTCTTTAGCAGAGCATCCGTTTTTTGGCCCCATGACCAATCCCGACCCAGGCATTACGCCAGAACAACTCCATCGTACCCGGCCTGATGCTTTTTATGGGAGTGGGAATCAGAATTACGAGAACCCGGTCAATAATTTTACGGCCTTTGGTTATATTGGTGCGGGTGCTTTGATGGCGCGTGCGGGAGGTGTAGGTTCCATCATGACAGTTGCGGCGGCACGTGGGATTCACCAAGTGGCTAAGCTAGGTCCTCCAGACTGGCTTAAGGATCGGTTGCCTGAGTCGCAGCGCGAATATGGCCGTCATTGGTTAGTGCCTCATCCCACGGATATTCGATTGATTCAGGCGGAGGCTGGTGCGGTGGCAAAGGCAGCCGCACGCGAAGGTTTGGCATTGATGTTCTCTCGGCATCCCGTTCAGCGCGACTTTGAGCGCTTTGATGCCGAGATTGATCGTCAAGTTGCGCTGCGGATAGCTCGAGTTCAACAAATGCGACAAAGTGCCGAAGAGCGCGGCCGACGTTACTACCAATTAAATTATGCGAAGCGTTACCGTCCTTTCACCTTGCCTGGAGAGACGCGCCCTAGTTTTGAGGTGTCTCCTACGGTCGATTTTGCGGAGTTTGAAGGATATGCCCGGGCTATGGGTGTCAAAGAAGAGCGGTGGAAAGATTTTCTGACTGGGGAAGGGCAACTGACAGACACGGCACTCACAGATGTGCTGGCGTTGACGGTTAAGAAGATGACAGCCGATAGCCAAACCAATGAGCAGGTGCAAGCTCATTGGCAACGAGAATTAGAAGTCATCGTTCAAATTGCGCAGATTCATCCGGCTCTTGGCATGGCTTTGGCCTTGCGCCGTTCTCGTGTCCGTAACTTTGATACCGTGGGGACCACTGTGTTTCATCGTGAAGCCGTGCTCAGAACCGTATTAAGGCATGTTCCCGAGGCACGCAAATCCATTTATGAATTTGACGGGATTCCTGACTTGTAAATTTAAAATCCAAGGGACACTAAAGTAAGTATGTTTATCAATCCGGCGTTACAATCGGTCTATCAATTAAGTCAGATCATTACCGCGTGGGAAGGTGCGTGTCTGACCCAAGACTTATCCTTCTATCGCGCTCACCCTTTAGGGGCGGATCATCTTACGGAAGCCTTGAATGGATTACGCCGTACCTTAGGGACGAGCATGGGCCGCTTAGTGACTTCCCAACATACGGGCTTGGCAAATCTGCGCACATCATTAAGTGATCATGTTGGGGGGCAGGTACCTATTACAGCCGAAGGTATTTTGCAGGCGCATCAAACGATTCGGGCTTCGTTTCAAGAAGGTCTCCGTGCGGCTGTTGGGATTAAGCCGGTCGGTGAGCCCCAATATGTCAAGACAACGAGTTTAGAGCCTTCGGAGTTTCTTTCAAAGCAACTGGGCCGCCGGGTTTTCTTAAAGCGAGAAGATCAGCAGATTCGTAATTCATTTAAAATTCGTGGGGCGACCAACTTAGCGACTAATTTTATTTTGAGTGCTATTCTAAATTCAGGTCAACGGCCTGAAGACCTGACGATTGCTTGTGCGTCTCATGGTAATCATGCCTTGGGGGTCGTGCAGGCGGCTTATAATTTGGGTGTCAAGAAAGTAGATCTATATTTGCCGATGAATGCTTCGCCGATCAAGATTAAACAATTAGAAGAGTTAAATGCGAATGTTATTCTTGTGGGTACCAATGATAGCGACGCAACTTTTGAGCATGCCGAACGTGATGTGAAGGCGCGTGCTAAGGGAGACCCGACTTACTTATTTATTCCAGCCTTTGATCATGCCATGGTTTCGATGGGGCAGGGTACCATTGGTGTTGAGATTGGTTTACAATTAGCAGCTCAAGGTTACAAAAGTGATTACTCAGTGATCGTACCGGCTGGCGGTGGTGGCTTGATTGCGGGGATCGCGACATTTTTATCTCCGCTGGGCATTCATGTTTATGGCGCCGAATCCACAACGCATCCGCACATCAGTGAATCGCTCAAGGCCGGCCGGGTTGTTGCTCCTCATGAAGATGAGATTGTGCATCGTGATACGATTGCTGATGGCATCGCTTTAATCCGGATTGGTGATGTGACCTTTCCTAACATTCAACGCCATGTGCGTGGTGTGGCGACAGTCAGTGAAGCACAGCTTGCCGAAGGGATTCGTTTATTTTATCAGCATGGTGTGAAAGCAGAAGGTGCGGCAGCGGCTCCGTTGGCAGCTTTGCTTGATAGTCAGCTGCCCATCCCTAAAAATCACCCCTTAGTATTAGTGTTTACGGGCAGTAATATCGATGAGCCCGATTTTCAACGGATTATCAATCCAGCTTCTTAGGGGAAAGGCCCGCACCTGATGGTACGGGCCTTAGAGTGTAGCGTGTGAGTTACGTTTAGTGACTAGCTGTCCGGTTGTTAAGCTCATTGTCGACTTCATAGCTCATTTAATTTTATATAATGCTAAAATTAGTTTCCGTTAATAATGCTATCCAAGCGGTTGTCGGCTTCAAAATATCCCGTCGTGCATTCGCCATCAAAGCAGACTTCAACTTCACGCGCATAGTCAGGATCAAAGGGAGCGGTTTGGTTAAGTTCATCTTGAATGCGCTGAGCTTCCTTCGGAGTGACCTCAGGGCTGGTGGTTTCAAGTTGAGTGGTTTCTGAAGTTGTTGGATAGGTAATCGTAATAACTGACATAATGTTCTCCTTGATAATATTAAAAATTAATTTGTTTCCTCACAGGGTCTAGTATAGCAAAGGGTATGCCAGTTAGGATTTTAATTTAAGTATATGATTTTATTATATATATTATTCTTGCTGTTTCTTAGGTATGGGTGTTGAAGGTGTCGTTATGTCACCTTTCTGGGGACTTATTTGAATTAACTGATTAAAAAATGTCTATTATTATAGACATTAATTATTGGTTTAACATGGCTTCGTCGATTCAGCCAAAATCACTGTAAGGGAATTTCATACTTCTTGATTTTAATATAAAGCATCGCTCGCGATAGCCCTAATTGCTTTGCTGCCCGTGCCTTGTTCCAACCCGTTTTTTCTAAGGCTTGCATAATAAGGTCACGTTCGAATTGTGCGCGCTTGTCTTGAATATCGGCGCTATCGCGTTTAGCGAGCCCAGGAATATAGCCTGAAGTTTCTAATAAATGGGGTGACAGATGATTGGGGTTAATCGCCCCTTGAGACGACAAGGCAGCACGTTCGACTTCCAATTTGAGTTCACGAACGTTCCCGGGCCAATCATAATCATGGAAGAGCGCGAGGGCACGTCGGTTGATGCGTCGATTCATACCTTCTTGTTGCCGGAGTTCTTTGAGAAAGTGGTGGGCTAAGGGGTTGATGTCTTCTTTGCGATCACGCAGTGCAGGTAGTTTTAGTTCACGACCACTGAGAAAGCGATTCAGTTCTAAGGAGAGTAAGCCACGTTCACGGCCCTCTTTCAGGCCCATGCGTGAGGAAAGAATAACAAAAGTATTATGATCGGGATTTTTTTCTAAGTAGCGGAGCCAAGCTAATAAGTCGCGTTGATAGGGTAAGGCCAAGTCTTCAATGCCGTCTATATATAAGGTGCCACCTTGCATGTGTTCGAAGAGCTGATCCATGAGCCCGGTTTGCGGGGCCTCTTGACGCCAAGCGGGGAATTGCTGTGCTAGCTTGCTGGAGAGGTGGCTACTGCTACTTTGTTGGTGTAATTCTTTGACAAGCAAATCTTTGCCGGTACCCACTTCACCTGTGAGGACGAGTGCGTGCCGTTGTTGGGCATGACTCGGGAGTTGTTGAATAAGTCGTTGCATGATAGGTGAGCGTGCAATAATTGAGCCCACAGCTTGAGCTTTACGTAATTCTTGTTCGATCCGCTCAGCACGGTCACTTTCTTTAGCTAAGGCCTCTTGAAGTTGTTGATTAAGTTCTGAAACACGTTGGTGAGCGGCGCTAAGTTCGGCTTGTTGAGTGAGAGCGGCCGTATAAAGCTGCGTTTGATGAAGGGCAATCGCGGATTGATCGGCCAAGGCTTTAAGAAGTTCTAGGTCTGTTTCTTGGAAGAGGGCGCCGGTTTTACAGTGATCGACATAAAGTATACCCAGCCATTCGCCATGGGCGACAATGGGAGTGGCCATAATAGAGCGCAGCTTAAGGTTTTGTACGCTCTCAAACTTGGCGAGGCCTTTGGCGTCCATGGCATCTTGAATAATGATGGCTTGTTTCGCGCGCACCAAGCGCTTGATAATAGTTTGGCTTAAGAGATCGCTGCCACCGGGTAGTTCTTGCTTTTTAAAGGCGCGGGCGCATTGAACTTCCCAGTCTTGTTTGCGGCTCGATTTATTTTTGGGTGTGATCAAGAAGCCACGTTCGGCTTGGGTCAAATCAATGGCGGCATCAAGAATAGTAGGGTAGAGCTCTTGGGTCTGTTGCTGGTTGGCGAGGCGTTGATTGATGCGGACTAATTCTTTCAGTGTGTTGTGATCGGCACCGCTGTGTTGCTTAAGCTGTTTTTGTAAATCCCAGAGTGCGCGATAACGTGGTGATTGGGCGAGCTCTTCTCGATGGTTTAAGGGAATAGCTTCGCAGTCACTGGTATAGATATCTTGTAATTGCTGCAGACAGTTTGTTGCGGTGGCATGATCCTGACTTTTTAAGGCCCATGTAGCCAGCGCGCTGGCGGCGGCAAACTGCTGGCGTTTGCCATGAGCCTTTTTTTGTAAGTCGACTAAGGTCTTGGGGGCTTGTGCCGGGATGGCCTTAGTTTGTAGTTCGAGCATAATCTGCAGCCAACTTACCCGAAAGCGCGTATCTGGGAGAGCTTTGGGGCCGACTTGTTTTTTAGCCTGATTGAGACGAATCTTTAGTTGCGGCCAGTCTTGTTGGAGCCAAGCATTCTCAGCATAGTGAGCCCAGGCGAGTCCTTCATAGCTGGTGAGTTTTCCTGCAATAAAATGAGTGATGGCTTGTGTGAGATGTTGATCAGCTGCCTTGAAATCCTCTTGCCATTGGGCTCGATCCGCTTGCAGTAACTGTGTATATCCTTGAATAAAGGTGAAGTGCAGGCTTCCGCTTAAGTCTTCGGTACGTTGTAAATACTTGTCGGCCTCTTTGAGCGCACCCAGTTGTAGGTAGAGGTTAGCCAGATTGGCTAAAAGAATTGTGAGTAGATAGGTATTTTGTAGTGATTCAGCGGCGCTTAAGGCGGCTTTATAATATTTTAGCGCTTGAATAATTTCCCCTTGCTGTTGAGCAATGGCCCCTAAGTTCATCGCATTAGAGACAATCCCGGCGGTTTCCTTGCAGGACTTCATGTCACGTTGCGATTGTTGAAATAATTGAGCGGCCTCCTTAAAGCGGCTCTGATTGTAAGCGGCTATTCCTAAATAATTGAGCGCACGTGCTTGATCGACTTTGTGTTGGGCATTTTTCTGAATGTACTTAAGACGTTTGTTGGCGGCTTTATACTGGTTTAAATAAATTTCAGCTAGCCCTAAGACATTTTGTACGCGAGGTGCGGTATTTTTTATTTTCAAGGCGGCTGTATACTTGCCTTGTTGGATGAGGATGCGGGCCTGTGCTTCGTGAAGTTGGGCACGCAAGTCCTGTGCTGCTGGTGTCTTTAGATTTTTACTTAAGCCTAAGTATTTTTCGATGCGCTTGGCTTCAGCAGTCAAAAAAGATTGTGGTGTGCTGGCGTTATGAACCGCTAGGCTGGCTGCGGTACTTTGTAAATAAGTGCTGACATCCTGAAAGAAGATGTTCTCTTCCGTGCTGATGACGGCTTCGCGATGCACAGCTAGCTTTAATTTTTCTTTTTTATTTAATGTTGTGAGAATCTCCAAAGCATCTTGGGGTCGTTTGCTAGGCTGTTTGTGGAGGAGGCTTTGGAGGAGTGTGCTTAAAGTGTCGCGCCAGGGATGCCGTGACAGGCCGGATAAATCTAACTGATTATCGTGATGAAAATTGAGGATGGCGCTCGTGCTTAAGGCGAACGGTAATTGGCCTTTATACAGCAACTGATAAATGATTAATCCTAAGGCGTAGAGATCAGATTTTTTACTGCGTTTGCCTTGCGCAACGACTTCCGGGGCCATGTAGGTGAGGGTGCCGGCGCTGGCTTTTTGTTGGTTTTTTGTCAGCGTCGCAAGTCCAAAGTCAATGAGTTTGACCTGTTTGGTTTTGGCAGTAATCAAAATATTATCAGGTTTCAAATCGCCATGAACCACCCCTTGCGCATGAATGTAAGACAGACCGCGGCAGAGTTGACCTATTAAATCCCACAGGGCGGTGTCACTCAACTTGGAGGCTGTTGAGATGAGGCCCTTGCCATCAATATATTCGGTCACTAAGTAAGGGGTGTTGGCTTCATCATGCCCCCAGTCCAAAACTTCAACGACATGAGGATGGTAGAGCTGTTGTAATAATTGAGCTTCTTGTTTTAGTTGTTTGGCCTGCTTGACATCATGCCACACTTTAACGGCACAGTTTTGTTTGCCACGTAATAAATCTTGAGCCAACCAAGTGCGGCCAAAGGCACCGGTGCCAAGTTCTGTTTGGAGTAGGTATCTTTGTGCAAAAGTTTGGGTGGGTCTCATAGTGTCAAATAAAATATACATTTTAAGTCAGATTGTCAGTCAATTTATATGAATTATGTCTAATAAAATAGACATTAAATATTATAATGAGAGGCGTAAGTACCCTTTTTTGATGTTTGTATTACCTCTTTAGTCAAATCCATCGATAGAGAACTCTCTCAACGTCTAGCTATTACTGTGTTTTTACAGGGTAGGCCGCTACCTCTGCTTTGGCATTCAATTTGCTATGTTAGTGTTGTATGGCATTTGCAATCACGACAGATTTTGTACGCCGAGTTCAAGATTTCATTGTATCATCTAGTGAAGACGCCCTAGCTGCTAGAGATGTTGATGAGCCTTCTCTAGTAGTGAGGCCTTCACATAGTGTCGCGATATCGGTTGCCGCGACTCAGAATGCATTGCCCATTGCCTACGGATCTCCGGGAGAATTGCTTGCTTCGCGTGGCTTTGCGGTAGCCAATCCAGCGCAACGGGACTCACCATGGACCGATCGTGCTTATGTTCTTGAACACATTGAGGGCAACCCAGGGGTTTTTACGCGTTTACTTCCCGAGTTGCAGGCCGACACAGAAATTACTGGGCTGGCAATCGGCAGCAACCCAGAACTTATATTGCAAGTGGATACGGGGCGCGCTGATTATCTTGAGCTCGCTCGCTTGGCCCTATCACGGCGGGTATTGTTATTGACGGAATTCGATGTTGCATCGCCATACTATGATGAATTAGCTGCCCTTGTCGTATCGATTAATCCACGTATGGTGGGTCAGGTTGACCCAACAACAGCAGGGTATCTCCCCTTAATGCAAGCTGCTATGGAAGTAGATCTGATGGCATTTGCTACAATTGACGAAGCGCTCTTGGCGGATGCGGCGTATATTATCGAAAACTTTGTCGATGCCGAGCCTTCACTGCTGTTGTCAGATCATCGTGGCTTGTCATTGATTCCAGAATCCATCCGTAATGAGGTGTGGTCTGCTATGATGGCGAGATTAGCGAATGAAGGGCAGCTTATTCCCACACCAGTAGATGGTTCCTACCAAGGTTTTTTAGATTATTTAGCGGAGCATGGGATTGAGTTTTCAGGCCGATTCCGATCCGTCGTGCAGGCCTTGAGTGTTGCCGGGCATAATCAAGATTATGCGAGTATCGCGCCGGATCGTCGGCTAGCTGTTGTGGTGATGACGCAGCATGATCACAATAATGCTTATGAAGCTTACCCTTTGGTGGATCAATTGCAGGAGCAGGGCTTAGCAGTGGTTTATTTGGAAGCCGATGATGAAGCGGCACTTGATGAATTAGCTGAAGTGGTCGCAGGGTCGGGTCAGTTGATTCAGACTTTAGTGATCGCCGGCCATGGCAGCCCGGGAGCTTTATTACTGGGGTCCGAAACGATTCCCGTCTGGCAAGATGAATCGGGCTATGTCGATATCTCTGATTTTCATCATGGTGACTATGCTGACTTGAATGAACTGATGGCGGAATCGAGCAATCTCTTACTCTATTCTTGTTCAACAGGTTTTGGACGAGAAGGGGCGAATAACTTAGCGAATACCTTCGCACAATTCATGCCGGGAGTGCGCGTCTATAGCCCTACTATGCCGACCAACGTGAATCACGTACAGGTGAACAATGATGGTAGTTTGGCTGTGCAATGGCGCGAAGAAGGTATTGATTATATGACGCAAGTGAATCCTTAAATTGATTGTGGCTTGAGTCGCCGACGCGACCCGAATAAAATCACATAATCTTAGTGAGTTAGCGCATTATCCTTGCAACCTGCCTGTTTTTTGAGCATGTTTCAGTTTATGAATAAACTCACAAAAATTAAACAGACTTTGGCACTGCGTGCTTTTGGATTAACCAAGATCCCGATGTTGTTTTTCGTGGGACCTAAAGTTGAAAAGGCGACGGCTAAGGAATGTGAAATCATCATTCCGTTAAACTACCGCACTAAAAATCATTTAGGCTGTATGTATTTTGGTGTGTTAGCGGCGGGGGCTGATTGTGCCGGTGGGTTGATGGGCATGGAAGCCATCAAAAAAACCGGCAAAAAAGTGGATCTGATTTTTAAAGATTTTAAAGCCGAATTTTTAAAGCGTGCTGAGAGTGATGTTCATTTTATTTGTAAAGATGGGGCGATGATTCAGCAGCAGGTTAAAGATGTTGTCAAGAGTGGGAAGCGCATTAATAAAACAGTAGTTATTTTTGCGACTACACCTAAAGTTTCTGGTGATGAGATTGTGGCACGTTTTGAATTAACGCTTTCGCTGAAGGCAAAAGTTTCAAAGAAGCAGCCGGTGAAGCAGAAAACGGTGAGTGCTAAAAGTAAGCGTCCGTTAAAGCGGAGAGCCACTACCGCCAAACGTACACGGGCTAAAGCGGCTTAATAGTCGATAGGTTTATGAATTAAAAAAGCGCGGTAGCTATATAGCTGCCGCGCTTTTTTTGCTATTGAGTTGTGAGATATGGTGCTTAAATCGCTGGAACGGGTGCCGGATTAACAGGCGCTAAACTCAATTGGAGATAATGCGTTCCGATTGGGAGCTCTTCTGCCGGCAGGCCCGCTAATGTTTCTTGAAAGGGGGCGGCCCAACATTTCTCATCAATGTATTCAGAGCCTGAAACAACCTGATGATTGATAAGGTTTCCTGAGCTATCCACTTCAACTTGAATGGTAATAGTCAGGTTCGGATTGTCCTGGCTTTCGCCGGGGTCTACGGCATAACCGTTAATATTGCTTACATTAATCCCATGCTTGTCTAAATTCTTACTCAAGAGCAAACCGTATGCCGTACCATCTTCAATCGGGTTGCCAGCCTCATCCTGAGTTTGAAAATAATCCATGATGAAGTTACCTGGTCCCTGCACCGGCATATCTATGGGGGCCGCTTCTTTTGTAGCTGGTGGTGTTGTAGTACTTGGGATTATTGGAGGTGTGGGGTGATGCAACTTATTCGCTGCCACAGGAGCCGGTGTGGCACTTGTCGGAAATAATTCAGCATAACGCGCTTTGATTTGGTCTTGTAGCGCGGTAAGAGGAATTTCTCGACCTTCTTCATCCCGTAGCTGGTTGGTTATCGTATAGCTTAAAGCTTTTTGTACCGTATCGTGATTCATGTTTGGATTCATGTCGATGGCTAACTTGAGATATTGATCGACATATTTATTGCTAATGGTTGTTGGTGTAGTGCTCATGACGGTTTTCCCTTAATAGTTAAAAATGATTGTTTTCTTGCTCTAGTGTTATCGGGTGCTGGGAACTAATTGGTGTGTGGGAGGCGCTTGAATTTGTTTACGTCAGTAAACAGGAGGCGGATTCATGAGTTATTTCAGCGGACTTCTAGTACTTGCTATGCCGTAAAACTTTGTTTACACCCTGTGCTGCATGGAACCCTTTAAATATCGCTTATTTGTTTGTATCCGCGAACGCCCTCTGGGCAAAAGTGCCTGTGCCGCGAGCGGCGCACACGAGATCGTTAGTTTACTGAAATCAGAAATTGCTCAGCGTGATTTAGCGGCTGAAATTAAGGTGAATACCTCTAGTTGTTTAGACCTCTGTTCTGGCGGACCTCATTTGATCGTTTATCCTGAGGGCATCTGGTATTCCGGTTTGACGGCAGAGCATGTGGTGCCCTTTATTGAGACGCAGTTGATTAAAGGGGAGCGGTATCAGCCCTGCGTGCGGGATGAAGCTGAGCTGAATGATTTTTTTGAGGGTGTGAAAGAAAAGAAAAGAACCGTGTAGGGGCACGGCGCTGCCGTGCCCGCGAGTATTGGGCGTGGCAGCGCCAAGCCCCTACGCTAATATATGAAATAAAAGATGATGCGCATTGCTACTATTGACATAGGAACTAACTCCGTCTTGCTGACAGTTGCCGAACGCAACGAAGCAGGCGTTTTTACTGCGCTGCACGAGGACGCCCAGATCACTCGTATTGGCCAAGGTTTAGGGCAAAGTCAGATGTTTGTGCCTGAGGCGATGGACCGTACTGTAGTAGTATTGCAAGCTTATGCTAATAAATGCCAAGAGTTGAAAGTCGATCAGATAATAGCGGTGGGGACAGCGGCTTTTCGGCGCGCATTCAATGCGAAAGATTTTGTCGCTCAGGTAAAACAAAGCACCGATTTAAGTATTGAGATTATTCCGGGTGAGCGTGAAGCGGAGCTTTCTTACAAAGCGGCACAACGCGACTTTGGTGATGACTTATTGGTGATTGATATTGGGGGTGGCTCCACAGAATTTATTTGGCCTGGGGAATCACAGCTCAATGCGATTTCTTTACCGATTGGCAGTGTGGTCTTACATGAACGTTTAGTTAATTCTGATCCCATTAACACAGCTGACTTTGCGGCCTTACAAACCTACATCATGACAGAGCTCCTTAATTTGCAAGGTAGTGCTTGGGGAGGGAGTGCCGCGGCCATGCCAGAGCATGAGCGGCCTGAAAAGCTAGTGGCTCTAGCGGGGACGGCGACTACCTTATCGGCTATGAAGCAAAAGTTAGAGGTTTATTCTCATGCCGAGGTTCATGGCAGTGTTTTGACGATAGAAGATCTTGAAGGGCAAGTAGATCTATTGCGCAAGACGCCGTTGGCTGAGAAAAAGCAAATTCCTGGCATTGAGCCCGCCCGTGCGGATGTGGTCTTAGAGGGGGCTGTGCTCTTGCATGAGACCATGAAGCTCTTTGGTTATGATGAAGTCACCATCAGCGACCGCGGGGTGCGCTGGGGTCTGATCTATGAGCTCTAGGGTTTAGTTTACGTAAGTGTGAACTAATCAGTTCACACTCTATCGGGGTAGTGATACCTCACTTTTAAAAGTCTAATAATTTCAATTAGTTAATGAGATACCCTCAAAGCCCTTTCTGGCATGGTCTTTGCTCTACTTATACTTGGGTCGTATAAGTTAAGGAGCATGATATATGTTAAGCCAGATAAGAAAAATGAGCGTTTTGTTAATCTTGGCGGTGGTTGCTGCTGGGTGCAGTACCCATCCCTCAAATGATTCAGCGGATGCTGATAACACTCCACAGGTTGATTTTGCTGAAATTCCTGTCGCCGATAAAGATGTTGTTAATGACGGTGTGGATGCAGGTGACTTAGTAGAAGTGGCCGAAGAACCCACGGCAGTGGCGGGTGGTAGTCCTGTGGCGGAAGCTGAAGAGCCCGCCCGTGATCCATTTATTCCCGGTGCTGGATCGGGTGAGTCGCCAGTGGGTGACTTGGAAGTGGATACTGATATTGGCACTGAGGTAGAGGTTCCGGTCCCTGCAGCACCAAGCCCACTCTCTTATCAATTTGCATTTGTTTCAAAGCGCAGTGGTTTTTCTAATCTTCATATGAAGACAACAGCACCTAGTGCGACAGCTGAGCAGTTAACTGAGAATAATAAAGCGGCGGTCTTGTTTCAAGATCCGGCTTTGAGTTTTGATGGGACGCAGATTGCTTATACGAAGGTGTTAAACTTATTGGTTCTGGCGATTCCGACGATTTCTTATGGTTCGCTGGCAGACTTTACCGACCACCAAGTGTTGTCGCGTGATGGCGAGGCTATTATGGCCTATCACGCCGATTGGGCCCCTCATGGCGATAAAAACCGCTTTGCTTTTGTTGAAATGGTTAATGGCCGCTCAGGTTTTGAATATCGTGCGATGACATTCAATACAGCTAGTAACGTGACTGACCGCATTGGCTTCTTTCATTTTCCAGCGGATCAGTTAAAGCAAGTGCTATGGAACCCAGCAGAAGCTTCAG
The DNA here is from genome assembly GCA_021772655.1 of Deltaproteobacteria bacterium. Taxonomy (GTDB): domain Bacteria; phylum UBA10199; class UBA10199; order 2-02-FULL-50-16; family JAJFLM01; genus JAJFLM01. The sequence continues at coordinate 2,005 of JAJFLM010000352.1, read as the reverse complement.
ATGTTGATTATTTTGCGACGCGCCGTTTGACTGATGATGGGTCCAATACGGGTCCTTTAGAAGTGCTAGAAGCCAAGCCAGGTCGCTTCGGTTATTCATTGAATACAGTGATTCCAACAAATGGTGCCGACCATTATGACATGGCGGTGTCGCCCGATGGGAAGACCTTGGTTTATGTGCAAGACATGGGTGAGAAAACGCTGATGTTGGCTTGCACAGTTCGTTATGATGAAGCTGGGCATGCGACTTGTCAGCGCTTAGCCGATTTTAAATTACTTGAGTTAGCGGGTGACCGTAATGAGTCGCCTTGTTTTACTCATGATAGCCAATACATTATCTATCAGTCGAATGTGAACGGTAACCAGGACATCTATATGGTTAAGGCTGATGGGCGTGAACCAGCGCGACAACTTACTTTTGATGAGGCAGATGATACCGACCCGGCATGTTCAGCAGGTCAAGCCGCGGGTGGTCCTAAAGGTAGAGACTTGGGGACTACGGTTGATGTGAAACCTGCTTTAGCGCCTGCAGGGCTGATTGATTTCAGTAAGTCGCAGCAAGCTAAGGTCATGCCAGCCCAAGAGCAAACCTTCGAAGTTTCAGGGGATATATATGCAGAGGCTGTCACGACGGTGCCAGCAGAAACAATAGAGGTGGATGCTACATATTATGCAGAAGCTAATACTTATATCGCTCCAGAAGCTGAAGAAGTCGTTGTCTCTATGGCCGCCGAGGAGTATTATGAGCCTAACCCAGCCAAAGAAGAGTAGACACGTATTCCTGAGTCCTAATTAGACTTATATAAGCGCCCCTCGACACCGATGTCGCAGGGGCGCTTTTTTTCTACCCCCTTGACAAATAAGGCAAAAGGGGAGAAAACAGTCTTAGCCCTATATAAGACTTATTTAGTCCTATATATACTTAGATGATCGCAGGGATCAGTCTAACCATTTAATTTTATTAATTAATATTTGATTCGTTTATGGTGTTTAAAAAGACTAAAACAATCAAAATCGGGTATGAGTGGCGATGTTAAAGCTCAATCGTAAAACTGAATATGCCTTATTGGCTGTAGAACACATGAGCCGCAAAGAAGCGGCACAGGGTGTTAGCAGTACACGTGAAATTTCAGAGGCCTATCAAATCCCGTATCCGCTCTTAGCCAAAATCATGCAGCAGCTCGCCAACAATGGTTTGGTCAAAGCTATTAAGGGCACTAAGGGCGGCTATATGTTGGCGAAACCTTCCGTGCATATCAGCGTGGCAGATGTGGTCGAAATTTTTGAAGGCGAAGTCGCCATGGCCGAATGTCTGAAGCATGAAAAAATTACCTGCCCGCAATGGGATGGCTGCTCGATTAAAGATCCGCTCTACGAACTCAATCAAAAAATTTATTCATTGCTGTCGCATACGACAGTGCACGATTTATTAGGACCCAGCGAAGATAAAGGTACGTTGCCAGTATTTGGTGAAGCACCTTAAGGAAACCTTATGTCAGATAATACTAAATTAGAAGAATTAGCCTCCAAAGAATATCGCTATGGTTTTGTGACAGACGTTGAGCGAGAAGAATTTCCTAAAGGCTTGAACGAAGACATTGTGCGGATGATTTCGGCAAAGAAGGACGAACCAGAGTTTTTATTAGAGTGGCGTTTAAAGGCCTACCGTCATTGGTTGACGATGAAAGAGCCTGATTGGCAGTATGTCGATTATGAAAAAATAGATTATAACGATATCTACTATTATGCCGCGCCCAAGAATGAAGGTGCCAAGCCTGAGAGTTTAGACGACATCGACCCTGAATTACTTGAAACTTATAAGAAGTTAGGGATTCCCTTGGCAGAGCAAGAACGTTTGTCTGGCATCGCCGTAGATGCGGTGTTTGATAGTGTCTCTGTCGCCACCACTTACAAAGAGAAGTTGGGGGAGTTGGGGATTATCTTTTGTTCTTTTTCTGAAGCGGTCAAAACTCATCCTGAATTAATTAAGCAGTACTTAGGGTCTG
>JAJFLM010000351.1 GCA_021772655.1 Deltaproteobacteria bacterium | reverse complement strand
GGCTGATGTGTTGTTATGGGACTTTTCATGGAAAGATGAAGCAGAGCTTGAGGACAATTGTGAGCGGCTAAAGCAACTCCAGCAACAAGATTTGTCTCAGAGCTGGATGCTTTTGGTCCAAGATGAAGAAGCCGAGCTTGTGAGGCGATTGATTTTGGAACGCGTCGATGACTACTTACTACGCTCTTTTCCTCTCTCAGAACAAGAATATAGAATGAGTCAGGTGTTGAATAGAGTCGAATATTTGGATGTGGGTCCATTACGTTTGAGGCAAAAGAGTCGGGAAGTGTTTTTCGATGAAGAAAAACTCTCTGTGACTCCATCGGAGTTCTACATTTTGGAGCTTTTGATGCGAGGGCCCAATGAGATTGTTGAATTCGAACAGTTTTTGGCGATCCTTTATATTCATGATAAAGGCTGTAATCATATGAATATAAAAGAAAATTTGAGACAGCATATGTGTCGACTGCGGAACAAACTGGAAGAACTAGGAGGAAAGAGGGACTGGATCACAAATATCCGCGGATATGGTTATCGTTTGGAGATCACAATTGTTTCTTAGTATTTGTGGAAATTATTCAATAATATAATATATTTATGGAAGGTGAAAAAGAAGTGTGACGATCTCTTTATAAAGAGTAGTCGGGGTAAAGGTCATACTTCTGTCACGTTTCAGTTTGAAAAGTCACGATTCAGTCACGTTAAATATGCTCTATGTCACGTTACAGTCACAGAAAGTCACATTTTTTTAGATTATATTAAAAGTCATCAAGAGTTCTGAGTCCTTCTTTGTAGTGCTCGAATTCTTTGGTGTCGACTTACCATTCTCGATGATAGGAGAAAAATCATGGCTGTAACGATTACTGATGTTGAATTTTTGATCCAAAATGAGATCTTGCCCAAACTGGATTGGGAATTTCCATCAAGAGGCTTGTTTGACGAAGGCTCGGGAGATGTGATTCAGAGCCAGGTGGATCAATTGATTCATCGTATTCCTTTCCGTCCGGTTTCTTCAGCAGGGCTTGAAGTACCTCGTATCACTTCCTCTAATGATAGTCTCTATGTTGATGAACTTGGCTCTCAAAGCTTCGTTGATGTTGACTTGTCACTTTCTTCCGAGAATTTCACGATGAAGTCCGTGGCAGCAACATTACAAATCCCTTCAGCAGCGTTAGGTGCCGATTACTCCGAAGAAATGCTCGAAGAGTTTAAGAGAATCCTGGCTAAGATTATGCAGCGTTTTCTTTCAGTCTCAGTGATTTATGGTGGTTATAATATTGGCGGTTGGGCCTATTATAGGCCGATTCCTGTTCCGACTCCGATAGGTTGGTCTCAAAACCTCTCCTTTGATGGGTTCAATCAAAAGTGTGGGATACCAGAGGCGTCTCCAGGTGCTTTTAATGAAGGTTACAGCTTACTTCTGAATCAGGCTTTGACATTAGAGAATCTAGATAACTTTCTGAGACAATTCAAAGGCCCAGCGAATGGTAAGATTGATTATCTCGTCATGAATTGGGAGATGAAGGAATTCTATTTGGGATTGTGGCGAGCTGTGGGGCAGCTTCCCCAATATGTGGTGGATCCTACGACAGGTGAGCTTTGTGTGGCCCATGATGGTGTTCCCATTTTGGTCAATGATTATATCATGACTTATGATATGGATCCGGCAAATCAAGAATACATCAAGAATACATCCAACCCTGAAAATGTGAATGGAAATGATGCAGATAGGCAAACATCTATCTACGCATTGACGATTGGTGAGGAAAAAGGCGGGGTATTTGGTATTTACCCAAGTTCTTTGGGCGCAGCTCCTTTGATGATTGAAGAGGGTGTCTCCTCCCAATCTGATGACACGATTTTGATTCGAGGAAAAATGGAAGCTGGGTTGGTTACCAAAACCCGTTCGGGCGTGGGGCGCCTTGGTGGAATCCTTCTTAATCCATCGTAAAACGATGAGTTGAGTAAAGGCTTTGATAAGTGGCAATGATTTCCTCTAATAAGACATAGGTCCTTATTTGTCTTGCCTTTTGATTTTAACTCCAATCTTCAGCATCTTTCATCTAATTTCTTTTTTGTAGTGCTCAAGTTTTTCTATGTAGTTTTATCGAACTTTGACACCAGAAAATGAGAGCAAATAGCTGCTAATAAAGGATATTAACAAATGATTTATTCTGAATTAACTCTATTGCTTTCATTGATTTAAATATAGTAACCTCGGAGGATTTCAATATGCTTCCTTTCACATATGGCGGTCGTGGTTCTGGTGCCAACTCACGTACCTATTTTCGGACTCGGATTGCTGCTGGAGCTGATCATAGCCTCTTTAGCCAAGCTGGTCTTGTTTGGGCATGGGGAAAGAACGACAAAGGGCAACTTGGTGATACTTCTCAAACTGACAGGCTGCTTCCTTCTTTTGTAATGGGTCTCAAAAATATTAAAGCTGTTTCAGCAGGAGCTAAACACAGTTTGGCTCTCCAAACAAATGGAGTGGTTTGGGCTTGGGGAGATAATAAAATGGGCCAACTTGGTGTTGGCCCGAATATTCCTTTCTCTACAAAACCGACCCTTGTAAAAACTCTTGTGGAAGATCCCACTTCCATCGATGTTGAGAAAAAGCCAAGTTCTCAAAATGTTAAAACATTTCGCACAGGTGTTGGAACCACTGGAAGAGGAACTGGAGTTCTGAAAACCCCAAAAGTTGTCCCTTTGGATAATATTATCGCTATCTCAGCTGGAGAAAACCACAATTTAGCTCTTGATGCAAGTGGACAGGTATGGGCATGGGGGGCGAATCAAGATGGCCAATTGGGCATTGGCCACCAGGGAAGACCTGATTATGCAGTTAAAGTTTTAGGTGGGGGCGACTTGGGTTCAGGAGTTCTCCAAAACGTGATTGCGATTGCTGCTGGCAATGGGCACAGTTTGGCAGCTACTTCAAGTGGAAAAACATTTGCATGGGGAGTTGGAGGTGATGGTCAACTTGGAAACTCTAGTCGTCATTCATCCTCCTTACCCTCTTTGGTTATAGATAGCCAAGGACGTAGCTTACAAGGTGTTGTATGTGTTTCTGCTGGGCTGAGTTTTAGTATGGCATTAACTTCTGATTCTCGAGTGTTTACGTGGGGAGACGATAAAGCAAACTCTGTGATAAACACGACTGCTCAAGAGCTTAATTTTTCATGGGATTCTTACCCCGTTGATATTGCAACTGGAACTTTTCACAGTTTAGTCTTAACAGCAAAGGGAAAGGTCTATGCTTGGGGACAAAGTATTCATGGCCAAGCTGGTAACGGAAAAAGGGAAATTCGGCTCAAAGAGCCTGTCTTAGCCTCAACTGAGGAGGTTCTTGCGATTGCTGCTGGCGGTGAGCATAATTTATCTGTCAAAATTGATTCTAGCCTTTGGGCATGGGGAAAGAATGAGGAAAGGCAGCTTGGGACCTTACCCATTAAAAATCAGGAATTAAAACCAAAAAAAGTTTTCCGAAATCCACAAAATCTACTTGCAACGGGAAGTAATCACTCACTTGTAATCAAAGGAGGAACAGTCTGGTCTTGGGGAGCAGGAGGAACTCAACTAGGCTATCGAGGTAGTTTGTCAGCGAAAGTCGATATCCCTACAAGAGTAACCCGCGCGGCACCTGTTAATAGTGCCAGTCATGATCTACAAGATATTGTTGCAGTTGCAACTGGTATTACTCACTCTATGGCTTTACAGGTCGATGGAGAAGTCTTGGCTTGGGGTCGGTTTACCTTCGGGCAGAGACAAAGAGCAATGCTGCCAGGGCTTGATTCAAACTTTATTGCTATTGCAGCCGGCCATTTACACAGCATTGCTCTTCGAGCGAATGGAACGGTATGGGACTGGTCTAGAAACACAAGCATGGTTGGGGCTATCCAATACGGCCAGAATATTTCTGGATTGACTAAGATTATCAGCATATCAGCGAATGCAGGATATAGCCTTGCTCTAGACTCTGATGGAACGGTTTGGTCATGGGGAGTTGGCTACTTAGGGAATGGTAAGACTTTTCAACGTCGCCAGAATCCAAAGCAGGTATTGCTTCGCGAGAATACCCCACTTAAAGATATTGTGGGATTAAGTGCAGGTCTTCTCCACAGCATGGCGATTGATAAAGATGGCAATATTTGGACTTGGGGAAATAACGGCTCCAAAGCATTGGGGAGAGGAGGAAATCCCCTTTTTGCAGGTCAAGTAACATCTTTAAGACAGGTTATACAGGTGAGTGCTGGTCTCAGACATAGTTTGGCTTTGTTGGATGATGGTTCTGTTTGGGCTTGGGGAACAAATGCACAAGGGCAATTTGGGGATGGGCAGGTTCAAAAAACTCCCAGTGAAAAACCAAATAGGATTAATACATTACAAGAAATAGTTGCTATATCGACAAACACAAAGCACAACTTGGCTTTACGTTCGAACAAGGATGTTGTTTCATGGGGAGAGGACTTAAGTGGAGAACTTGGTCGTCCACTAGCAGGCTGTCGGAGTAAACAAGAGATCGCCCCTTTTTCGTGAAATAATGGTAAGATATCGGCTAACTCTCAAGCAAAACAGAGGTTAGCCGAATGATGAGATCCCCCAATGGAAGATTTATCAACGTTGATTACGAAGATACCCTCAACACGGCCGTTTGGCTACGAGATTCTTTGCCAAAAGAGCATCTGTCTCGATTCCTTGTCGATACCATCGAGCAACTCGACATGACTTCTTTTTACTCTCATTATTCGAGCCGCGGCGGGAAGTTATACATGCCTGAAACCTTGTTGGCTTTGTGGCTTTATGGTTACGCTACCCGAACTTTCTCTTCGCGGAAAATCGAACTTGCCACCTACGAGTCGCTTCCTTTTATCTATCTTGCTGGCGGCCTCCACCCCGATCATGACACTCTTGCCACCTTTCGTAAAACCTTCCTGGTTGAGTTCAGGGAGATTTTTGTACAAATCTTGGTCTTGGCCCAAAATGCGGGCTTTTTGCACATGGGCGACTTAAGTCTAGACGGTACCAAAATCCACGCCAACGCCTCCAAAAGCCATGCTATCAGCTACAAGCACCTGCTCAAATCCAAGAAAATGGTAGAACAAGAGGTCGATGAATTGCTCGCAATGGCCGAGTTTGCACAACAAGAGGAAGACAACGTTTGGCCTGACGACTTCGTGCTTGAGGACGAACTCAACTTGCGACGGAAGCGGCTCGACAAGCTCTGCCAGGCTGAAGCAGTCTTGGAAGTCCGAGCACAAGAGCGTTATCAAGCCGAATTGGCCGAATATCAGGAGAAAATGCGAAGGCGCCGCAAGAGAGAAGAAGAGACAGGAAAAAAGCCTGGTGGAAGAAAACCATCACCCCCAACACCCGGTCCTCGGGACAAAGATCAATACAACTTCACAGATCCAGACAGTCGTATCATGAAAAACGGAAATAACAAGGGATTTGAACAACATTATAATGCGCAGACAGTAGTGGAGCATGAGAGTCGTTTGCTCGTAGCAACGGCTCTATCGAATCATCCCAATGACAAAAGGGAAGCGATCCCGACGCTGGAGGCGTTACCAAAAGAGGTGGGCAAGCCAGAGTCGGTATCGATGGACAATGGGTACTTTAGTGAAGAAAACGTCCGGTACTGCGAGGATAAAGGAATCGAACCCTACATTGCGACAGGTAGAGAGCCGCACCATAAAAGTTGGCTCTCGTTCTTCCAAACAAGCGAAGCACCAGCAGAAGACGCAAGTCCCATTGTGAAAATGGCGTACAAGCTCAAAACAGTTGTTGGGCAGGCGATTTACCGGTTGCGAAAAAGTACAGTGGAGCCAGTGATTGGAATCATCAAAGAGGTGATGGGGTTTCGCCAGTTCTCACTGCGGGGTCTGGAGGCTGCTGAAGGCGAGTGGTGCCTTGTTTGTCTGGCTTACAACGTCAAACGCTTGCACACTCTGCAACATACCGGAAAGTCAGAGCAATTATTTACTCCGACAGCCTGCTAGAGGAGGAAAATCACCTTTCTCCAGGTCTTACGATTAATATTTCTATTGCTATTTCTATTGCTGTTGGGGAAACTAAAGACCCATTTTACCTGGCTTTAAAAGAGAATGGAACTGTTAGTAGTTGGGGGTACAATGAAGTAGGACAATTAGGTAATGGTCAAAGAAGCGTTCGATTTACCAAGAATCCTGAAAATGTGTTAGTATCGAAAAATCAGATACTTACTAAGATTATTTCTATTTCATCAGGGCCAGGCAATAGTTTAGCTGTTGATCTTAATGAGAGAATTTTTGTATGGGGCAACAAAAAAGGCCAGCGTTGGCTAATTTTCGGTAGGGGAAAAAAATCACCTTATGTGCTTTATGCAATGGAACCTAAGTTTTTAAATGCAAAGCAAACAAATGAAATTACAAATATCATCGCAGCAACGATAAAAGGACAAAACCGAATACAGGTATTAAAAAAAGATGGAACTGTTTGGGGTTGGGGTCATAATTATCAAGGTGCTTTGGGCTCTTTTTCTTGCCTGAAATCAGATAGCCCGTGTATAAGTGGTGGACAAAAGCTATTTGTCCAAGTCCATACTGATACAAAAAAACCGATAAGGGATATAGTTGCGATAGAATCGGGGAATGCCGGAAATACTAATGTAGCTATTGTTTTCGATGGAACAGCTTTTCATTGGGGAGCTATAGGAAATATAGGAGGTAGATCCGGCTATTTGAGCGGCGCTCAAATGCTACTTCATACAAGTAGCAAAACACCTATTACAAACATAATTGCTGCCTCTGGCTCGTATTCTACCCCCTTTGTGTTATTATCAAGTGGAAAAGTAGTAACTGTGTCTTTTCCACAAATGTTTCTGAAAAAGCTAGACAATATTATCTCTGTACTTGGGACTCAGAGCTGGCAAGTTTTTGTGAATGCCAAAGGAAATATTTTTGCAGCTAATATTGATGTAAACCTACAAACCCAATTTTTAGGTGACTCAAATATTATCAGCCTCGATTCGAGCGCGTCAAGCAATCTTGCTGCAATTTTACCGAATGGGCAGGTTCAAGTCGGGAAAGTATCAAAAATAGGCAGTGGCTTGCAATCAACCACTTTTTTATAAATTTCCTGCAATCCTTTGGATACGCCACTTTCATTCTGGCTTCACGGATTGATGGCCAGTCGCTACCGTGGGGAGCATGCATCAGCCCTTGGTGAAGGGCGGTCGGAATCGCACCGGCACGAAAATCAAGTTCTCAGGTCATAG
>JAJFLM010000036.1 GCA_021772655.1 Deltaproteobacteria bacterium | reverse complement strand
CAGCTGATTCTGGCTGGTGAACTGCTTCTGTTTATCCTCAAAAATTTTGTTGGCCAGTTGTTCAAATTCCAGTTTCAGTTGGGTACGGGTATCTTCAAGTTGCTTAATCTGCACCTCAGATTGTTTGCTCTCCTGTTTGCGGGCCTCTTCGCTGGTGGAGAGTTGATGACTGAGATGCTGACTGCGTTCCTCTAGTTGCTGAAGCCTGGATTGCAACGTCTGTTCCTGCTGACGCACATGGTTAAGCTGTTCCTGCAGGCGTATCTGCTCTGCTTCAAGTGGTGCAAGTTGATCGGCGCGCTGTTGCAGTTCTATGATTTGCATCTCGAGCTGTTGAGCCTGATCGGCAAGCAGCTCCGCCCGCCCCTGGAAAACCATTCGCGCGGCAAAAAATCCGGTGACTGCAAAAACCAGCCCACCACCAACAAGCATGGATATTTCGATTAAAGACATGACAACTCTAAAAAAAGTGGATTTTGCCCACCTGAGGAAATACGTTTAGAGCATAAATGATAGTGTGTACCGAGCAGCTTGTAATGCATTGATCATAAACAGGAAGAAATAATGACATCAAAACGAGAGGCTATTAGTGGCGCTCACTGGGGACTGTTCCGGGCGCAAATCGAGGACAACAAAATCGTTGGCGTAAAACCCTTCGAAAAAGACCCCCACCCGTCGCCGATGATCGAAGCAACGCCTGACCTGGTGCACTCTGACCTGCGGATCACCGCCCCTGCGGTTCGCCAGGGATACCTTGAAAACGGCCATCAAAGCGATACCAGCAAACGCGGGGCCGAATCCTTTGTTGAAGTAACCTGGGATCAGGCACTGGATTTAATTCATGGCGAACTGACGCGAGTGTTTAAGGAGCATGGCAACGAAAGCCTGTTTGCCGGCTCCTACGGCTGGGCCAGCGCCGGCAAGTTTCATGTGGCCCCCAGTCAGCTGCACCGGTTTCTCAATCAGGTCGGTGGGTTTACGTTTCATAAAGGTAACTACAGCGCCGGTGCGATCACCTATTTAGCCCCCTACCTGTTTGGTGACCCCTGGTTTCTGTTCGCCCCCACCTCCTGGTCCAGCATTGCTGAACACACCGAACTGTTCGTCTCTTTTGGTGGCGTGCCATCAAAAAACATGCAGGCTGACCAGGGTGGTATCGGTGCCCATGACGGCCTGGACTGGCTGGCGCGCACCAAAGCCAACGGCACCGAGTTCATCAACATTGGCCCCATTGCCACCGACATGGATGACTCTCTGGGCGCACAGTGGCTGCCCTGCCGCCCTAACACCGACACGGCGATGATGCTGGGGTTATGCCACACCCTCTATACCGAAGCCCTCTGGGACCAGGCCTTTATCAATCGTTACTGCGTCGGTATTGAAAAGATACTTCCTTATCTAACCGGCGCCAGCGACGGCCAGCCCAAATCTGCTGAATGGGCGGCAGAGATTACTGAGATACCAGCCGAACAGATCAGGACACTGGCCAGGAAAATGGCTGCGTCGCGCACTCTGGTTAATGTGTCTCTATCTATTCAACGCGCGGATCACGGTGAGCAGCCCTACTGGGCGGCACTACTATTGGCGGCTATGCTCGGAGAGATTGGCCTGCCCGGCGGCGGTATCGCTTATGGTTTCGGTACCTCAGCGGGGCTGGGGGTTCCCCGTAAAATGGCGCCAGTGATGTCGGTTCCCACTGGTAAGAACCCGGTAAGTCAGTTTATTCCAGTGGCGCGCATTACCGATGCACTGCTAAATCCTGGCAAGGCTTATCAATTTAACGGCGAAGAGCGTCACTACCCGGATATCCGCGCCATCTGGTGGGCTGGGGGCAATCCCTTTCACCATCACCAGGACCTCAATCGCCTACTGCGTGGTTGGCAAAAAGCCGAAACCGTTATTGTTAATGAACCCTGGTGGACGCCCATCGCCCGACAGGCGGATATCGTGCTGCCGGCCACCACCAGCCTCGAACGCAACGATTTTGGGAGCGCCAATTTCGCGACCGACCGCTATCTGTTTGCCATGCAGCAGGCAGTCGCACCTCAACATCAGGCCCGCGATGAATACGATATTTACGCCGACCTTGCCACTCGATTTGGAGTAGAGGAAACCTTCACCGAAGGCCGCGATTCACAGCAATGGCTCGAACATCTTTATGAAGAGTCGCGACAGGCGAGCGCCAAAGCCGGCATTGAGTTACCCGAGTTCGAACAATTCTGGGAAGTCGGCTATCACGAAGTGCCACCACCGACCGAACCCTATGTGGCATTTGCCCCCTTTCGCGCCGACCCCGAGGCTAATCCATTACGCACTCCAAGCGGAAAATTTGAACTTTTCTCAGAGACTATCGCCGAGTTTGGCTACGATGACTGCCCCGGCCATCCGGCCTGGCTGGAACCGGCGGAATGGCTCGGGTCCCCGTTGGTCGAAAAATTTCCCCTGCACCTGATTTCCAACCAGCCATCGGCACGTCTCCACGGTCAGTTTGATCCCGGCAGAGTCAGCCAACAGACGAAAGTCGCCGGTCGAGAACCGATCACCATGCACCCGGTTGATGCCACCCGACGCGGGCTGATTAGTGGTGAGCTGGTCAAGGTATTTAACGATCGCGGAGCCTGCCTGGCCGGGCTGGTAGTTAGCGAATCCATCCGCCCCGGCGTCATACAAATCTCCACCGGGGCCTGGTTTGACCCATTAGAACCAGGCGTAATTGGTTCGCTCGATAATAGCGGCAACGTCAACATGCTGACACTCGACAAAGGCACATCCAAGTTGGCCCAGGCACCCATTTCGCAAACCACATTGGTTGACGTGCAACGCTTTGAGATTGACGACTAAAGTTGACGGCCATAGCTGAGGATCGAGGTCACTCCTGTTTCCCGTTATACGGCGCGGTGCTCGGGCACTAATTTAATCGTCTCGGAAAAGCTTAATCGACCCAATTAAAGATAATTTGCTGAACATTAGGCCATCTTGAGCAATCCTGTTCAGGCATACTCGGTGACGTTAATCCTGAGGAGGAAAAACAGATGGCTTATGCTGATTTACGCCAGTTTATGGCGCGACTGGACGCAGCCGGAGAGCTGCTAACGATTGATGCGCCGGTGGACCCGGACCAGGAACTTGGTGCGATTTGCCGGGAAAACCTCGACGAAAAAGGCCCGGCCCTGCTGTTCACCAACGTCACCGGACATGAAGGCTCCGTGCTCACCGACATTCTCGGCACCCGAGAGCGCGTCGCTATGGCAATGGAGGTCGAAGAGTCAGAGCTCATTGAGTCCTATTCAGAAAAAGTCCGCCGTAAACCTATCACTGAATTGCCGTTAGTCGATGACGCTGTATGCAAGCAGGTCACCCTGTCAGGCGACGAGTTCAACTTGCAGAGCCTGGTGCCGCCGATTGTAGCCAACCAGCAGGATAGCGGTGCCTTCATCAATTACGGTCTGGTGATCGTTAAAGACCCGGAGACCGGCCGTCGTAACATGTCGATCAATCGGATGATGCTTAAGGGCGACAATCGCACTGGCATCTGGTCTAACCCGCCCGCCCACTGCGGCGTGATCCGCAAAAAATACGAAGCCCTCGGAAAACCAATGGAAATTGCAGTTGCCATCGGTGCCGACCCCATGCTTTACATCGCTTCGCAAGTGCCCGGACTAAACCTCGGTGATGACGAGATTGAACTAGCCAGCGCTATGCGCGGTGAAGCCATTGAAATGGTCAAGTGCGACACCCTCGATCTGGAGGTGCCTGCCAATTGTGAACTCGTGCTCGAAGGCATTATTCCCCCGGGAGAACTGGAGACCGAAGGCCAGTACGGGGAGTATCCCGGCTACTACAGCACCATCGAACAGCAGCCGGTAGTTAACTTTCACCACGCCACCCATCGCCGCGATCCGCTGTTTCTATTCAGCTATCTGGGCATACCACCTACGGAAACCCATATGCTGGGCCAGCTGGCCGGCGAGGCAGGATTTCTAGCTAAACTGCGTAGCGATGTCGCCCCCACGGTTAAAGAGGTTTACTGCCCACCGGACATGATGACCGTGATCGTCTGCCTGAAAAAAACCTTTGAAGAGCAGGCCAAGCACATCATCTATTCCCTCTGGACCAACCGGGTGGTCAAGACTGTGATTGTCGTCGATGAGGACATCAACCCCCGCGATGCTGAACGGGTTTACTGGGCTATCGGCACCCGCTGTTCGCCGGAAAGAGATGTAATCAAAGGCGATGGTTACTGCACAACCGGCCCATCAAGAGAGAAATATGGCTCCCCGACCTGGCAGAAGATGGGTATCGACGCCACCGAACCCCTCAGCGGCTAACCCGATGGAGTTCGCCCGACTGACGAAATTATGGAGCGCATCCGCGGACGGCGAAACGAGCTACGTAAATCCGCAACTACCAAATTACGAACCGGCACCCGCTGACTAATTGCCAATATTAGTGACACCCAAAAATAATCAACATCAATAATCGAATTTGGATCAGGGAGAGGGGCAATGAGCGATTACACGGGTAAGGTTGTACTAATTACCGCCGCTGGAGCGGGTATCGGTCGAGAAAGCGCGTTGGAATTTGGCCGCCGCGGCGCGTCGGTAGTGGTTGGTGAACTTGATGAAAATCTGGCAAACCAGACCGCTGCTGACATAATCGCCGCGGGTGGCAATGCCGTGGCAACGGTAATGGACGCCACTGACGTTGGCGACATTAAACAGGCACTGACGGTCGCCGAGTCAACCTACGGCGGGCTGGATATACTGGTTAATGTCTGCGGTGGCACCCGGTTTTTTGGTACGGTTGAAGAGGCCAGTGAAGATGAGTGGACTATCACTATCGACACCAACCTCAACACCGTCTACCGCTGCTCAAAATATGCGATTCCGATGCTACGAGCCCGTGGCGGCGGCGTCATTATAAATACCTCGTCAGTTGCAGGAGTGCTGCCCGGCAATCGTAACGCAGCATACTCGGCCGCGAAAGGGGCGATCAACACCCTCTCTCGGGCCATGGCCGTTGACTGTGCGCCGGACAAAATTCGAGTCAATGCCATCATGCCGGGAATGATGCTCTCGCCGCGGATCCTCGGCTGGATGGAAACCAATCCCGGATTCGAAGACATGGGTGAACAGTTTTGCCCCTGGGGCCGGGCCGGTGAGCCCGCTGAAGCGGCCAAGCTCATCGCCTTT
>JAJFLM010000350.1 GCA_021772655.1 Deltaproteobacteria bacterium | reverse complement strand
AAGCAGCTCTCCATCAACCATCACTACATCTTTTTCTGGATCTACTTTCGTGCCCAGTTCTGTCACTAGCTGGCCGTTGACGGTGATTCTTCCCGCTTGAATCCAGCTTTCGGCTTCACGTCTAGAAGCACGGCCTGATTGGGCAATGAATTTTTGTAGTCTAATGCTCACAGCCGTGAATGTACTTTTTGCCCTGCAAGAAGTCACGTAAACAGCGATTAAATTCATCCGGCAATTCTAACATTGGATAATGTCCACATTCGGGCATGATCGCTAGACGTGCTAAAGGTAAGGCCTGATGCATCGCGAGCGCTAAGTTTGCGGGTTGCAAGGCATCCGCTTCACCCCAAACAATCAACAGGGGCGTTTTAATACGATCCAAGTCCTCGGCCAAAGAAAATCCCAAGAGATGCTGTGCAACAGAGGTAATACTTAAGCGCAGCTGATCCCACTCGGGATCCGTCCGTAGACCTTCCGCATGAAACAACATATCTAATACCCACTCCGTTCGTTGGACAACACAACGGCTCAGACCTTGCTCAAACAAACCGGTCACAAAGGGTGTCTTCAATAAAATCTTAGCAAAACTGCGCTCCAACCAATTGTGAGGTCGGTGAATCGCCGCTGGCGAAACGACGGCTGCCTGTGCCGCAACACCAGGATACTGTAAAAGATGTTGTAATACCGTAGCACCCCCCAAAGAATGGCCAATAATCATAGGGTCTTTTAAGTCTAAGCGTTTAATAAATTGCTGCAGACAATCGGCATAAAAAGGCACCGAATAATTACGGTTTGGTTTATCACTTTTTCCAAATCCTGGGTGATCATAGGCCAGCACATGATAATCAGAACTTAAGGATTCCATCGTAGGGACCCAACGCATCACGCTGGCCCCTAAACCATGAACTAAAATAACTGGACGGCCCTGTCCCTGTTCCGTCCAATGAATAGTGATATCATCAAGTTTTAATTGTTGTCCTGTCCCAGGATAATCTCGCTGTGCCAACGCAGTGTACTGACGACCCTTGCGCTCTGCGGCCGTTAAGCGGTGAGACCCAAATAAGGTACTCATAATAAACGGGAAGTGAGAGTGATTCAACGACGACACCCGAGTACTTTACTAGACTCTTGTGACTTAGGGCAATTAAAGTTAGTTTAAAAAAATGACACAGATTTTATTAATTGCCCACGGCAGTCGTAATCAACTCGCTAATCAAGAAATCGCTGCTCTTACTGAGCAACTTGCCAAGCAGTGCCAACGGCCCGTCCGCTATGCCTTTCTTGATCACATCGCTCAACCTAATATTTCTGAGGTAATCGACAGCATGATAGAAAATCAAGCTCAACAAATTATCGTACTGCCCTATTTCTTAAATTCAGGAAACCATGTGCAACAAGACATTCCGACGATTATTGCACAAAAACAAAAAGAGTATCCTCAGACGGCTATCACCATCACAAAACACGTCGGCGCTGATGACATGATGGTGCAATTACTTAACAAACTGATTCTTTAGAGCATTTCAAAAGCTGCCACACCTAAACAATTGCCATTGCGAGAAGGTCGAAGGCCGACGTGGCAATCCCACGAGTATAAGCGGGAGATCGCCGCGCTGCGCTCGCGATGACAGGCTACTTAACAAAAAAAAGCCCGGTCCATAAAGGACCGGGCTTTTTAATAAGACTAAAACTACTAATTAGAAATCGTAGTAAAAGCCACCAGCTACACCATAGATGTAGTTGCTGCCACCGGCAGAAGCTTTTTGAAGGTCAAAACGGCCTTCAACAACGAAGCGAGCTCCGTCTGTGATTTCATAACCAGTTGCTAATGTAAGATCATGCTGTGTACCAGCAAAACCAATACCGTTACCTGCAGCTAAAGGATTAGCAGGAACGATGACTGCACCACCGGCTTGACCTTGGTCAAGATCCCATGCGAAGCCATAGCGTAATGTACCGTCCCAAATATCAGAGAAGGCATAGCGAAGAGCTAAAGTACCTGCAATGTATTGAGCGTTGTCAGCACCACCAGAATTATCTTGGCGATACAAACCTTCTAAATCAATGTAGAAACCTTCGTTTACATTGATAGAAGCAGCTAAGTCACCCATGAAAGAGTAGTTCTTTTTAGTTGCTTGCTCAGGACCGATAAGACCTGAAAAGCGAACCCAACTACCTTCACCAGCTTCAGCGTTGCTCCAGTCAATGTTAAAACCACCAGAAGGAATATCAGTAGTAACACCGATACCAGCATCTTGGAGGTCATTAACAACGAAGATGTCGAAAGACCAATTTTCGTTAATGGCATAGTAGAAGTTCATACCAGTCATATTATGAGGCAACATACGACGGTGAATTGTGCTGAAAGAAACAGTGCTTAATTCGTTACGATCGATAGGATCTAAACCAACACCACTGTTAAAACGACCTACTAACCACTCAGCACCGTTACCTACAGGTACGTTGAAAGTGATGTAAGCTTGTTCAACACCAACTTGACCACCAGCAAAACCTTGACGGTTTCCGCCTGGAGTGAAGTCAAGATCAGCACGCAAACGGATGTTTTCACCGAATTGCTTTGCTAAATCAACTTCGACTTCATCGACAAAAAAGCCGAATTGGTCAGTTGTTGGTCCACCAGGGACAGCTAATCCGTCGTTTAAGATACCACCAGCTGCGGTAGTTCCTGCGGACGAATTGCCATGTACACGTTGCCAGCCGCTTACGGTATTCACGTGCCCTGAGATCTCAAGATCTCCTTCTTGGGCTTGAATATCGCTCACGCCAATGAGGCCCGCTACAGCAGTAGCTAATGCCAGAGCAATGAGTTTCTTCATGAGAGTACTCTCCTTAAGTTTAATAGTTAACACGCCTTAACTTTTTTATTACTGGACCCCGATAACGGTCAAAGCCGTTACCCAGACCCAAACTTTTAAAATTCTGTAAATACTATAAAAGTCCCAATGACTCAGAGTGATGTTCCCCCCTACTCTGATCCTTGGAACTTGCCCACTTCAGTGGCTTTATTTGTGCCACCTGTAAAATTTCAACGGTAAATAAAGGATTACTACCCCCTGTGTCAAGCAAATCTAAACACAACTATTCATACCGCTTTTAAGCTTTGATGGGTACCTTATACTAAAGTTCAACTAAAATTAAGTAAAATTATACGATATTTCGGTGCATCGCGTTATTTTTTTCTGTGAACTCTCTGTCCACGCCGAGAACACTCAAGAAGAGCTCTTATTTTTCAGATAGTTAGAGAATTTCGAAAAGGGATTTATTTTTACACGGGTAAAAAAGCGGCTTAAAGACCTCGAACCAGACAGACCATATCCAGCTCAACAGCCGCCCCTAAGGGTAATTCTACGACACCCACAGCCGAACGCGCATGCTGCCCAGCCGGTCCAAAAATTTCCCCGATCAACTCACTAGCAGCATCCATCACCTTATGCTGCTCCCTAAAACCCACTCCACTGGTGACATAGCCAGTGACTTTGACGATCTGCTGGACCTTATCAAGATTACCCACCACATCTTTTAAAGCCGCGAGTGCATTAATAACACACAGTCGCGCCGCTTTTCGCGCGGCCTCTAAGGTGATTTCACGTCCAACACGACCGACATAGGCAATGCGCCCCTCCGTTTTGGGGAGCTGGCCACTAATATAAACCAAGCGCCCGGCCTTCACCGCGGGACGGTAATCCCCAATGGCATCCAGTTGAGGTAAATTAATGTGCATTTCAGCAAGACGCTTTTCAACACTCATGAGTTACGCTTCTTTACAAAGAATACGATCGCAAAGGGTTCCTTGCGATGATTGTTATACCATTCTTTATCTTCTTGGGTTTCCATCATTTTACGAAGGCTGCCATCCACAAAAGTTTCTTTCACATGAGTGGCCATCATCCCGGCTTCTTGAAAGGCCGCATAATATTTTTCTAAGCCCATGCCCTCAGCCGTATCAACCGTAGGACGGTCAGAGAGAATATTGCGCACCGCACCACTATAGGGATGCCAATCAATAATCGCCCCACCCCCACCGGGTTCTAAGACGCGGCCTAATTCCTTAATCAAACGCACCACTGGCAAGGCCGGCACGCTCGGAGCTGAAACCAAGGCCCAACGGCAAGACCATTCCTTTAAAGCAAGCCGATCAGGCGCCGAGCGAAAGCGCAGTTCGATATCATTCGTACTTTTTTGAGTGCGAACACGGCCTAAATAACCAGCTAAAACACGACCAGCACCCTTGGATTTAAATTCGCTCGTCAGTGGCGTGCCTGAAAATAAGAAATGCCCCACGTTGCCACCGGCAAAATCATCCGGCAATCGTGGCAAGACCTCTTTCATCTGCACCACTTCAAATAATTCTCGCGATTTAGGCACTGAAAGCCCGCCTGCAATATAACGCGTGCTGGTGACTTCCTCAGACCCAAGCGTCACAGTCGGTGCAGCAGTTGATTTATGACTGCGTTTAAATCGATCTAAAAAAGATAAAAAGCCCATGGGCGTGCCACTGTAACGGAAAGCCTCACCCGAGACAACCGCGTTCTCTTTCTTGACGTCCCCTGCAGAGCCGATTACCCTGTGTCCCCATGAACTTTAAAATCTCAAATCAAAAACCGGAAGTGGCAACGACCTCACTTGTTGTGGTTAGTACCGAAACTGAAACCATCGCAACAGGCAGTCCTTTAGCCCGCCTAGATAGTGCCATGAAGGGCCAACTAGGAAAAATCCTTAAACAAGAAGGTTTTAAAGGTAAGGCGCCAGAACAAAAGTTGATTCATACTCAAGGGCAGCTCTCTGCTGACGCTATCTTGGTGGTTGGTCGCGCTTTTGAAATAAAAGGTGACCTGCCCGCGAATAACTTAGAAATCTTACGTCGTGCCGCCTCAGGTGCGGCTCGTCTGGCCAATGCACGTCAGTACAAAACCATGTGCTTTGATCTCAGCGGATGGGATCCAGGTGACTTTAAAGAATCCGATTTAGTCCAAGCCACCGTTGAAGGGATGGAACTAGGTTCCTATCGCTTTGATACTTATCGTAATAAGAAAGACATTAAAAAGAATAGCCTCACCACCGTGCACCTCACGGGTATTTCTAGCCGCAACAGCAACCAAAGCGCCATTGAGCGTGGCCTTGCTATCTCAGAAGGAACTTTATTAGCCCGCGACTTAGTCAATGCTCCCGCTAATGATATGAACCCTCAAACTCTAGCCAAAGAAGCCAAAAAAGTCGGCCCCAATATTCAGTGCAAGGTCTACTCAAAGGCAGAAATTACCAAGCTAAAGATGGGTTCTTATTTGTCCGTCAGTGCTGGCAGCGAAGTGCCGCCCGCCTTGATTCATATGGTCTATAAGCCTAAAGGCAAAAGTAAGAAGACAGTGGCCGTCGTCGGCAAAGGGGTGACTTTTGATAGTGGCGGTCTATCGCTGAAGCCATCGGGGTCGATGGAAACCATGAAAGACGATATGGCTGGTTCTGCGGCGGCTATTGGTTTGATGCAAACCTTAGCGCGCATCCAACCGAAGGTCACCGTGCATGTCGTTGTCGCCGCGACAGAAAATATGCCCTCTGGTGCCGCCACCAAACCCGGTGATGTCGTCACCGCGATGAATGGCAAAACCATTGAAATCTTAAACACCGATGCGGAAGGCCGCTTAACGCTAGCCGACGCCTTACACTTCATCATTCAAAAAGGACCCGATGTCGTCATTGATATGGCCACCTTAACCGGTGCCTGTTTAGTGGCCTTGGGAGAACGGATTTCAGGACTGATGGGCAATGATGATAAATTGCTGGATGACCTGATTGAAGCCAGTGAATACAGTGGCGAGATGCTCTGGCAATTACCACTGCTAGAAGAGTACCGTGCTGACTTAAAAAGTCCGATCGCCGATTTGAAGAACATTGGCGGCCGCTGGGGCGGAACGATTACAGCCGGCCTCTTCCTGCAGGAGTTTGTTGGGAAAGCCCGTTGGGCTCATCTGGATATTGCTGGACCTTCGTGGAGCGATAAGCAGTTGCCCTACATCAGTCGTGGAGGTACCGGGTGCATGGTTTCAACCCTGACCCAGTACATCCTCCATCTCTAGTCCTTATATATGATTAGATTTTAGGCAGTTTTTTCAAAATGGGGTGGGTACGTTTCACCCCATTTTGACTGCCCGGATAAATCATTTCTCATTCATTCTAAAAAATGTCTCTAAAAGCCCTTTATTTATAGGGCTTTTTTCATTTGGATTTTAAAAAGACCTTGCTGTTAAAGGCCTTACAAAATTTTTCGAACGTAGGCGTCATTGACACGTCGCAGCAACAAAAACATAAAAAAACCACTAAGTTCTTTGATTATTAAGGGTTAATGGCTTCGACACAGGATGTCATGTTTTCAAACTGTTGACACACTACATCTTGTGGCATTACACACAATATACCACAATATGATGTATCAACAGTTTATCCACAATAGAATGCCTGGATTGCCCGCTGTTGAGTGGTGAAGAGGGAATTTGAGCTTAGACAATGATCGTTGAGGACTTGCGAGAAAGGCTAACCGCCTGGGTCAGTATTTCTCGCAAGTCCTTCACAGAGGGGACTCGACATGAAAACCAATACAGCCACCGCAAAAACCAAAGCTAGCGCTAAACCAAGCCGCAAGAGCAGTGCGACAAAACCCAAGTTGAAACCTGCCGGCATGAGCATAAGTCGCTATTTTACCACACCCGGAAAAGACCCTTTGGATCAGATCGAGTGGACCCAGCGTGAATCCGTCATCGCGGAACCTGACGGCACAGTTGTTTTTGAAATGAAGAATATTGATGTGCCCGCCAGCTGGTCTCAGTTGGCGACTGATATTGCGTCTTCTAAATATTTCCGTAAAGCCGGTGTCCCTGAAACCGGCCGTGAAGTCAGTGTACGCCAACTCATCACACGGGTATCTCATTCTCTGCGGGTTGCTGGTGAAGAATCCGGTTATTTTTCGGGTTCAGAATCTGCGCAAAGCTTTGAAGATGAATTGACTCATTTATTGGTCAACCAAATGGGGGCCTTCAATTCACCGGTCTGGTTTAACTGTGGGCTCTATCATCAATATGGCATCGTCGGCTCTCCGGGCAATTGGTACTGGGATGCGCAAGCCCAAGAAATGCGTCAGCTGCAAAACTCTTTTGAAAAACCACAATGCTCTGCTTGTTTTATTCAAAACGTCGAAGATGATCTCATGAGCATCTTTGACTTAGCCAAGAACGAAGCCCGTTTATTTAAATATGGTTCGGGTACCGGTTCTAACTTTTCTAAAATCCGGGGGCGCCAAGAAATGCTTTCTGGCGGCGGCACCTCTTCTGGTTTGATGAGTTTCTTAGAAGTCCTCGACAAAGGCGCCGGCGCTACCAAATCAGGCGGCACCACACGTCGTGCGGCCAAGATGGTATGCTTAGACATGGACCATCCTGAAATCGTCGACTTTATTCAGTGGAAAGAACAAGAAGAAGCCAAGGCCAAAGCCCTCATTGAGCAAGGCTATGATTCTGACTTTAACGGCGAAGCCTACCAAACCGTTTCTGGACAAAACTCAAACAACTCCGTCCGCATTACTGATGACTTTATGAAGGCCTATGAACACGATGGCGAATGGCAAACCAAGATGCGCACCACGGGTGAAGTCTGTGACACCTTAAAAGCCCGTGACCTCATGGACAAGATCGCACAAGCCGCGTGGGTCTGTGCGGACCCTGGGGTGCAATATGATACGACGATCAATGACTGGCATACTTGCCCAAATACAGATCGTATCAATGCTTCTAATCCTTGTTCAGAATATATGTTCCTTGATAATTCGGCCTGCAACTTAGCCTCACTCAACTTAATGAAGTACCGCCGTGCCGATGGCAGCTTTGATGTCGAAGCCTTTCAACATGCATGTCGTGTTTTTATTACCGCGCAAGAAATCATCATCGACTTTGCTTCTTACCCCACCGAAGAGATTGGTAAAAACAGTCATGACTACCGTCCGTTAGGTTTAGGTTATGCCAACCTGGGCACATTGCTGATGACCAATGGGATTCCTTATGATTCTGATAAAGGTCGTGCTTGGGCCGGCGCTATCACTGCCATTATGCATGGGGAAGCTTATGCTGCTTCTGCCGAGCTTGCGAGCGTGGTCGGCCCCTTCCCTGGCTTTGAGAAAAACCGCAAACCCATGCTACGTGTCATGAACAAACATCGTGATGCCGTCACTACGGATATTGATGCGCGTATTTGTCCGCAAGAAATGTACAACGCCGCCACTGAATGTTGGGACCGTTGTGTTGAGTTAGGGGAACAGCATGGTTATCGTAATGCACAAGCCACCGTCTTGGCACCGACCGGAACCATTGGCCTCTTAATGGATTGCGACACCACAGGTGTGGAACCAGAATTCTCTTTAGTCAAATTTAAGAAACTGGCCGGGGGCGGTTACTTCAAAATCATCAACCAATCCGTGCCGTTGGCCTTAAAACATTTGGGTTATGCTGAAAATGAAATCAAAGAGATCAATGATTACGTTTTAGAACACAGCAAGATTGAAGGTGCGCCTTATCTTAAAGATGAGCACTTAGCTGTCTTTGATACGGCTAACCGCAATGGGGATGGCGCACGTTTTATTGCCCCACAAGGCCACATCAAAATGATGGCCGCGGCCCAACCGTTCCTCTCTGGCGCTATTTCTAAAACGATTAACATTCCTAACGAAGCCACTGTAGATGACATTAAGGAGCTCTATATTGATTCTTGGAAGTTAGGTCTGAAAGCCGTTGCACTCTATCGTGATGGTTGCAAGTCCTCTCAACCGCTCAACAGC
>JAJFLM010000349.1 GCA_021772655.1 Deltaproteobacteria bacterium | reverse complement strand
CGGCAGAAACCCGGTGATCATCTTCATGGTGGTGGATTTACCGGCACCGTTTGGCCCCAGAAACCCTACTACTTCCCCACGTGGAACCGTAAAACTAAGATCATCTACCGCCGTAAATTCACCGAATTTACGCGTCAGATGACTAACCGAGACCATGGCCTGCATGGACTACTCTCCCTGATTTCTGAAATTATTGAGTAACAAACCTCGGCAAGGTTTCTGCCGATAGCAGAAACCCAAACCACGAACGCCGCGGCGTTGGATTATGGACAAGGAATAAAGTTCAACGCAACTGCAGGAGCGTGCATTGTGCCAGTGGCACAGCTATTTTAGATGGGAACCCAGCCAGATCGGCCAGAAATCAATACATGAAGTCGATATCAGCGATCGACGCGGATTAGCGAACCGCCGGAATCATCGCTGATTCGGGGCGTTCGTCTGGCGCGGCCGCTGGTCGCGGCGCTGACCACCCGCGCCACTTCGTTGGTCAGGTTGTCGTGCTGGCGGTTGTCCAGCCCGCCGACCGGCTGCGCGGCCTTGTTGGTCAGGCCGGTCGTCCTGCGAACGGTCTACACTTCGCCGGGGATGCTGGCCAGTAGGGTGACGATCTGCCTGGTTAATTCGCCGCTTTATACGCTGGCGCTGATCACTGTCCAGCTGTTGCCAGCGCTGGCGTAACTCCTTGCGCCGATCCGGCGGCAGACTATGAAACCGTTTCGCGCGATCACGAATGTGAGCTTTAGTTTCCGGCGACAGCTCGCGAAACTTGCGAAAATTCTGGCGGATTTTTTGTCGCTGCTGCTCTGGCAGGTCGCGCCATTTTTTTAATCTGGGCGTTATTTGCTGGCGCTGCTCTGGCGTCAGTGACTGCCACCGCTGAAGACCGCGAAGTATTTTTTGCTGGCGGTCCGCGGGTAGCTGAACCCAATCTGGTGCCGCCTGATCAAGCAGCTCACGCTGCTCGATACTCAGCGCATCTATCGACAGGGTTGAATCATCAGCGGCTGATACCACCACCGGTAGCCAGATTGCCAGCAGCAGAACCGACAGATGCTTCACTGTTCCTGCTCCTGCGACTCGTTCAACTCTGCCGGCGTTGGAGTCGGCTCCGCTTCTGGACTGCCCGCCGCCGGAGCAGGTGATTCGACAAGCTCGCCTTCGCTGGCCGCAATCACATTATCAAGACGCTGCAATTGCTCCAGCCACTGGTCATTGTCCGGTTGCCACTCGCCGAGTAACTGTAATAGCTCTATTGAGGGCAGGGCATCCTCACCCACCGCAGCGACCGCCTGAGAGCAGATAATCGCCGCAAGCAAACGATGCTGAAACCTCGTCATCGCCACGGATTCAGTCTGTCTGGCCATTGAAATCATAACTTGGCAACGGCTTTCACCCGGCTATCGCCGGTGCTATCGGCTGCGACTGGTCCGGCAAATCTGTCACGCCTGATCCGTCTGGGCCATCACCATCCCATTGCCTGTCGACACCCATATCCATTCCTGTATCCACCCAATAGTAAAAATCCAGCTCTGCAAACATTTCCGGTTCGTCGGTCGCGGCCAGCAGTTCCAGATCCTCCAGACCCTCTGCAAACGCCATACTGGCGGAACCGGTCGGTGCAAAATCAGTGGCCGGGCCGGGCAACCAGCCAAGCCCAAGCGCCAGCACAAACACCGCCGCCAGCGCCATGCCCACCGCCGGGGTTGCCGGCCAGCGCCAGGGGGATCGGCGATCATGGGCATTTAACGCCGCCTGGCGCGCCTGGTTAAGCCGCCAGCGGCTAGCGGTATCAAGTTCGGCCTGCTGTTCATCAAGCTGGGTAACGATCTGCCGAATCAGCTCGGCATCGCCGGATTGATCTGTAGTGTTGTTATCAGTCATCTATGCCTCCTGCTGGTGGTCGGCCAGCAGTTCTCGTAATTTTGAAAGCGCCCTCGACAGGTGGGTTTTCACGCTACCCTGACCGCAGCCCATGGCCACGGCGGTCTCGGCAACACTCATGCCCTGCCAGTTACGCAATAAAAATGCCTGGCGCTGCCGGAGTGGTAACTGTTCCAGTGCCTGGTTAATCGCCTTGCCAATTTGCTCTCCACCAAGCTGCTGCGCCGGGCCAGGTTGGTCTGGGTCGGCGACAGCCGCAAACGGGTCGGGCTGATCTGGCTCGTCGGTAGATTTACCCAACCAGCCCCGGAATCGATCACCCACCCCACGGCGGCGCTGCCAGTCAACCATACAGTTTTGCAAAATACGGTAAAACAGCGGCGGCCACTCAGCCTGATCACGCTCCGCGTAGCGGCGAACAAAGCGCAGCATTGCCTCCTGCACCAGGTCAGCAGCATCTTCACTGTTGCGGGTGGAAAAGCGAGCGGTCTGCAGCGCGCGCCGCTCCTGTTGCTGAAAAAAAACTTCCAGCTGCTGGCGGGTTTGGCCACTCACGGTGGCGCTGTCCACGCTCGGTGAAAGCGACAATCCATCGTGTATACAATTACCAAAATAATGGCCGCTGTGAATAGACAAACAATTTTCCTCGCGGAGTTAGAATAGCGACAACCGGGGCGGG
>JAJFLM010000348.1 GCA_021772655.1 Deltaproteobacteria bacterium | reverse complement strand
GTGCGTTCAGGTCGGACACTTGTGTTCGTATTCACGAGAGCTTGCCGCGGTGCTCCGAAAATCTGAGCACTGGCCTGAACCATAATCTCTGCCCAGGTGGTGGCTCGTTCAGCCAGCATAGGAAGCCTGCCGCTGGTATCTTGTCGGGGATCATAGATCCGGACTTTGACAAATGTTTGACCATTATGCACTTCAACACCCAATACTTGGTTGGTCCGCGTTGTTTGAGACGCCGCATAGAGTCGATGATGGCCATCGGCGACATAAGGCACCCCTTCGAGAATACGAACCTCAGGTGTCTCTGCGGATAATTTCCCCGTACGATAGGCTTCTACTTGCGCTGAAAAAACCTTACCTTGGGTTGGTACAATATCTTTCAGTGGCAGCATGACGACAGCGCCAGGCGCTAATTTTGAGTAATCAATCGCATCTGAGGTGTTTACCTTCATAAAGCGACGTGCTTGCACATTGCCGGCATGAGCCACTCCGATATAAAGCATGCTTCCCGCCACGTGATCGAAGTAATTTTCGAAGTTGCCCCCACGGATGAGCTCCTGTCCTATTTCAATGCTGGCCACCCCGATGGCTGTATTCGCTAGCCAATCACCACTGCGATTCCACACGCCGCGGGATTGTTGAGGACGTACGGCAAACATCCCTTCACCAGAAAAATTAGCACGTGTTGTATTCTTCGCTTGGAATAAGGGGAAAAAACGCACGAACAACCAAGAACCTAAGAGTCCATTGTCTTGCGCTGGATTGGTATGAGTTTGATGGGAATTGCTTAACGAGATGACAGCACGATCAAAAGCTTGCATGCTTTGATGAAAGCCAAAGGCATTGGCCAGATATGAGGCTTCCACAAGACCGCGTTGACCCAGTGCACGTGCCCAAGGTCCGGGGGTCCAGCCCATGCGGCCCATGACCTGGCTGAGTCCACGGCCCAAGTATGATCCGCTGCTGATCGTCACACGCTGAGCCAGGCCGCCAACCCAGCCACCACCGTACATGCCCAGTACATTGAGGGCAAAGAGCCCCGCTGATTTTAAAGCTTCGGCTCCGGTCACATTACTAATGCCACTGCGGTAGGCCTGTCCGATGGTATCAATGTTTTGTGCAATGAGAATACCACGATCAATGGTGTAGGCTAACATGCAGCCAGCAAGAATGCGCGCTCCCGTCACCTTTTCTCCGGCAATCAGTGATCCGCCGATGGCGACAGCACTGCCAATTCCACAGGCCACTAAGCCACGGCCTTGTCGTTCGGTGAGTTGCTTGGCGGTGCTTTTTAAGGCGGCCATAAAACTCGGCTGGTTTACTTCTGAACTCAGCTGACCCGTTTCATCAATAATGCCATAGCGACTCACCCAAGTTTCATTGTGCTGGATGGATTGAACAGTTCTTGATTGGGGGTAATTGGCAAGAATACCGCGAATAAGCGAAATCGCCCCTGGAGTGACGGCACTATCTTCCATCTCTCCAATTTTGAATTGAAAATAAGCCAGTGAGAGTTGCGTGCGTGCCATGGCTTCATTGTGAACCTCAGCTGAGACTTGACCGCGCATTTGAGCGAGCTCGCTATAGAGTAATTTTTTTGCCGCTTCTACAAAGGGTTGCGCGTCGTCGGCATCATCTTTGAGGTATTGCAGGTAAGCAATGCCCAGTTGATGTTCAATGAGTTCGGCCTGCGCGGAGACCAAGTGTTGCTGTAGTTGCGTGCGCGTCGTCAGGTCGAGTTCTCCATTCAGTGCTGTGCGGCAATGCGTGATGAGGGCTTCGTGATGAGCGCTGATAGTGCGGTTGTAAAGCTCTTGAAAATTATCTTCATTGACCGTTTCGTCGTTCCGTAGTCGGTGATTTAACCAGCGGACATCTGCTGCTGGTAGCATGACGAGGTGTTCGGCTTGTAATAATATGGCCTGTTGCGGTTGTTTTGCCGCTAACACAGTCAATGCCGCCGCCGCTTCAGTAAGATAGCTTCTTTCTGCATCATGATAGGCTTCCGTTAAATTTACCAAGCGATGCAGTGTCGTTATTTTCATATGCAGTTGTTGCGGGCTTAAATTATCGTTAGCACCCAGCTCGGCTAATTGATCACGGGCCATCAGCAGATAAGTTACGGTTTTCGTGC
Organism: Deltaproteobacteria bacterium; assembly: GCA_021772655.1. Lineage (GTDB taxonomy): Bacteria > UBA10199 > UBA10199 > 2-02-FULL-50-16 > JAJFLM01 > JAJFLM01. Next base: position 5,346 of record JAJFLM010000348.1, on the reverse strand, counting down.
GTTCATCGAGTAAGTGATGGGCGAAGGCTTGGTGCATGTACTGACGTGAGCTATGACCCGCATTATGTCGTTGGATCATTTGATAAAGGCGTTGGCTTAGCGCCTGTTCAATGGGTTCTAGTAGTTCATTCTCGCTACGGGCTTGGTCTACTTGGAATTGCTTGAATAAGTGCGAAGTCGCGCTGAGTAAATCCGTATTGTCGCCGAAACCATGAGAATGTCCTTGTGTGTAGCTTTGCAAGCCTAAGCGCATTTGCGTGTGACTAGAACCGGAGCTGTGCAGGTTAAAGAGGTTTTCTTCTGCATGGCGGTTTAATACACCTGTGTTTCGTTCTATATTGGCTCGTAAGGACATGATGCCCACGCCCATTTGTTCAAGGCTGGTCAGGTAAAGCGCAATATTTTGTTCACTCGGGTCTTGTTGATAGATTCGTTCTAAGCAATCAACAGTGGCTTCTAAGGCCCCTAATTCAAAAGATTGAGTAAAAATATTTGCATAATAGTGAACACCGACTCTTAAGAGAGTGTGGTGACGCTGCTCAATTTCAGTCCGATACTCAGGCTTGAGGGTACTGGGGAGTTGTTCTCTCACTGAGCGATAGATATCCGCAGCTTGTCGATAATTTCCGGTAATCGCTAAAGTATCCGCCTCAATTAAAGCGGCATGGACGCCTGCTCCTGCAGGCAGGTTTAAGGCATTGTCTTGGGCCCGTTGACTCCATGCTAAAAAAGCCGCGTGATCTCCAGAAGTGAGCTTTCTGGCCATGAGTTGCTGAGCCAGTTGGTGTCTCTGCTGTGGGTCCGCTGTATTAAAGAAATCAGCAGAGAGTTCTTCATCACTGAGCGGCTCCGTGTTTAAGTTTTGAGTGTCTTGCATGGGTAAGTCAGCCTGAAATAATCGCGGTACGGGATTTACAGTCGGTGTATGGATGAGAGGAGACACTACCGGGCTGGCTAAATGAGGCGCAGGAGCTGTGTCGAGACAGACCTCTAGACTCTGATCAATACAGAGATTGGGTGCGGTACTGAGATCACCGCTTGCGGGGGCAGGCGTTAGATGGGCTAAGGGTTCGCAGCGATTCGACATGCCTTAGATTATTGCAATGACTATGCCAAAATTTGTTAAATTTTGAAAATATAACTTATTGAAATTATTATATTTTAATAAATTACTTTCTAAATTAAAATATATTTGTATACAAAATTGGGGGATTTCCTTCGTAAACTGGGGACTTTAGGCCCTAGTGAATACCAGCGGCTTGCTGCAATTGCATACAAATACCCTGCTTAGCCTGAATCAGTGAGGATTCAGTAATTCATTGCGAATTCCGCAACTTTCACCACGAATTTAAGATAATAGCGCCTGATGTGGTTATCCGGCTTGCTTGTTAATATCGGGGCCCCCTGCGCCCTGCTGGCTAGTAGTACGTGCCCTGCTGCTGATTATTCACAGCGTTGGGAACGTGCTGCCGCTCATTTAGGAAACTCCCTTCCTGCTGAGCTAGAACAAAATCTTGTGCCGCCGTTAGCTGATATTATTGATATATGGGGCGGAACAAAAATAGCCACTGAGCTCCGCGCTGCCGGGTTACAGCGCTTCAGTTGCCTCACTAATCATGAACGGAACTTTCTAAATCAACAGGCCGCATTAGAAAATGATGCGGAACTGAGTTTTGCTTTAAATCGTTTAACCGTCGGTCTAGAGAACTGTGTTGGTCTCACAGGAGATGCCCGTCTATCTATTTTTTCATCTCGCAGTGAGTTACTGCATTATCTCAATCAGGTTGACTGCGATTCACGTCTGTTGGGTGGTGCTTGGTTGTACTTTGATACCGACGGAGTTCATCTGGTCTCCAATCAACAGGGTTTAGCAACAACTCATACTCAGTCTTCGGCAAGTCATTCATTGCCAGGAAACGCTGTGATGCGGCCGCGAGTGTTTCAACGTCGCTATGACGTAGGTGATTTAAGGAATTTTGCGACGGTGACCTTGCCCGGCGAACACTATCAATCGGTTCCGCCTAGTCACCCTATTCAGTTGGCTTCCGGCCAATTAATGCGCTTTGGGGTGCTCACTGTGGCGCATGTAGATGCTATAACGGCCGTCACTCGCAAGCCTGATGAAATATTTTTCGGGATGAGTCCGATTGATGTTCTACTCATCAGTGGGAGTCAGGTCATTGATGATAACGCTTTATTACCCCTTATTGATCGCGTTCAGGCGCAAGTTATCGTGAAGGAGCCAAAGGTTCATGGTATGAAGCAAATTCACTACCGCCCTCATCAGGGGACTATTGGCATCAATACATTTTCCCGTCAGGGTGGAATGATCAGTTCTGGTCAGACACCTGTTGAAAAACTAGCTCGGATTCAATTAGTCATTGCCCGATTTATTAAAAGCCCGGTTCGGGAAACCATGGAGCGCGAGTTCGGTAACATTATTGGTCTTGGCGCCTGGAATGGGGTTCAACGCGTTGTGGTGGATTATATCGATGATCTAGAGCGTAACCCAATAACTTCTGCAGAAGTGCGCCTTGATTTTCTCACTTGCTTGCATGAGACTTTGCAGAGCGGCCTACCGCCCTATTATCAACGGATTAATGCGCGTGGTTTTGACTTGGCCTTAAAACATTGGGGTGTGTTGGATTATTGAGCGAGTGATTCAATGAACTCGGGGTTGTTTTGCATATCTTCAATCAACTCAGCACCAAAGAGTCGTTGCAAATTGCGTAAGTCCCAATTTTGACTTCTGACTAAATAGCGCGCCAAAGTTTGTTGCTCACTGGGGCTGAGTTCGGTGCGTACGACAGTACTGGCGGCATCCCAGTCGCGGATTTCGACTTCGTATCGCATAATATTTTCACCTGCTGTGTGACGGATGCTTTCAGCCGGGGTCGATAAATCAATGCTACTATCAATCGAACTGAGGTGAGTGACTTGTTCTGTAGTGATTAAGCCCTGATTTGAAAGCAGTTGGACGCGCGTGAGAATATAATGAACATTGTTCAGCTCATGAGCTCGCGTCGTGATGGCACCTTGGTGTGCCAATACCACTTCGTTATAGTCATGAGAGCGCAGTCGGGCCCGCGTCATACCTTCCATGAGTGAGAAGAAATTATTTGGGGCTTCACCGGCCATTACCCGTTCTAGTTCATTGCGGTGGGTGCGCGCCATGACTTGTTCTCTACGGAGGTCCGTGATGGCACGGTCAATCGCTTCTACCGAACCATATTCGGAAGCTAAGCGCAGCACATCATTAGAACCAACACCTGTGGCCGCTGTGGCTTCGGCGCGGACTTCCGGGAGTAAGCGGACGACGTTGGTCGCCGGGCCTTCACCCGCGGCATCTGTTGGGCCGCTGGTGGCGGCTTGGAGTCTGAGTTCCGCACCCGCGCGACTTAAAGCGCTGATGCGATTATCTAAACTCACTTCATACATCCGAATTGCTGCAGCATCCTGCGGACGGACTTGAGCTGTTATTTCTGCGGTGAGTGCTGTTAAGCCACTGTGATCACCGGCAGTGCTGAGTTGTTCGTAGCGCGACATCCACCCTTCCATTTGAAGCAGGCGAGACTGAAAATCACGAGCGTGTTCGCCGAGTGGTGTATCATGAGTCGTCAGGGTTTCTAAGTCAGCGCGAGAACTACTGCGGATATTATAATAATCTAGAAAGGCGCGGAAATTTTGTTCTGGCGCGACTTCGCTGAGGAAGTTCTGTGCGGCATTGTTTCTGGCAATTAATTGTTCCAAGCGCTGTCCCGCACTCAGAGCTTCGGCAGGAATACGGCCATTGCCAGCTGAGGTGCCGGCTTCATGTCTTTGGCCGGTAATATATTGTTGCATCGAGACGTACCAGGCATCCCATGATGAGGTATCAAGAGGTGCTGTTTCTCTTCCTGTCCGCGCTGTTTCAATTGCTTCAGCCAGTTGCGGGGTATGATGCACCCTTTCCGCACCAAAGAGTTCTCCCAACTGACGTTGGGTCCAGTTTGATGAGGTGCTGAGTTCGCGTGCTAAAGCCACCATATGACTCTCGGTAAGTCGTGTGCCATCCCAACTCATGTTATCTAAAGCTTGATTGGCTTCAGCAAGTCGTTCATTTGTGATAAAGCGCGTTGATAGTCCGGCTTCATCTAAGCGAATTCGGTGAGCTTCCCCACCCTGCCCAGGTCCAAGGTGATCATCAAAACGTGTGGGGTCAACTTCGAGTCCTAAAGCACTTTCAGGTGGCGCAAAACCATTATTTTCGTACTCGGCCAACTTATCACGTAACCAAGCGACATCATAATCCACGAAGCGGATTCGCATGTTGGGTCGCCCTTCAGCGACCGCAGCGGCTAAACGATGATGTCCGTCAAGAGCGAAAAAAGTCACTTCACCACTGACGGGGTCCACATGACGAAAGATTGAAACCGGTTCATTAAGATAGTCTGCGGCGCCGTCCAAGCGGTATTGAGAGAGGCCATTCTCAGTCGGTCGAATAGAACTCAGCGCTAAGGTACCGAAGTTTTCCATCAAGAGTTCTGGAGTAATTTCCATCGTGCGAATATCGGTTCGGTCAGCCGCCTGACAAGCGTCGTAGCTTAGAGTATTTCCTTCGATGCCTTCGATAATATAACTCTGGCCGTTAATATTGATCGATTGATTTGGGCTGAGCTCCTGAACCATCCAGGCCATTTGATCATAAAGCGTTTGCACTTCAACTTCACGGGCCAGTTCGCCGCGTAACTCAGCATTCATGCGATCTGGCAAAAAGCGATACGTACGGCTTTCACCGGTATTGGTATTGCGGTAATCGACTGTGATTAAGCCGTTTTCATGGATTTGCAAATTGTGCAGCGGGCTATGACGTTGATTAATAGCATCGCGCATTGAAGAGAGAAAATTTCCGACATTTTCAGCGGGTAGTTGCGCTGTGTTTTCACCCACAAAAATAACCTCATGGCTGTTACCTTCTCCAAAAAGTCTTGTGACAGTGCGTTGGTTCACTTCGAAAACTTCAAGGGCATTAATAGCTTCACGTGTGGCCGCTATCGTTTCATTGTTTCTAAATTGGGTCGGCAAGCGATTAATAATACGCAGTCTCCGCTGTAGTGCCTCACGGTAACGCTGACTGATGTCTCTTACATTGCCTTCGCCGTTTTGAAGATAAGTTTCGAATTCGCGGTGAGCCGTTTCAAGTTCAGTTTGGACGCGCTCAAGTTCAGGGCGGAGTCGCGCGATTGCCATATTCTCAGCGGCTTGATTGGCTAAGTTGGTTATCGGGCGTGCCATCGCACCGCCGACTTTAAGAGCAATTAAAAAGAACAGTCGGTCTACCCAAGCATCTGTACTGAACAAAGTATG
>JAJFLM010000347.1 GCA_021772655.1 Deltaproteobacteria bacterium | reverse complement strand
AGCGGCTTTGATCCTCTCTTCGTCCAGGACGGTATGCGTCGTGGTCCGAGTTGGAGCTCCGGTCCCGACTCAGCTAGCCCTGCCCGTACCCCAGAAAAACGTCTGGACATTTTTCGTGGGCCCGGGTAAACCTCGTGCGTGCGCAAGACGAGTACGTCGATCAAGCAACTCCTGTCGCAGCCAGCGCAGCTCGCTGCACTGAAGCGTCAGCTTCGTTCGGGTGAAACTCGTTCACGCACCGCCTTGGCGACTTCGCTCTGCAAGCAGTATGGCCTGCAGGATTCGCGGGGCCAGCCCCAGGTGTCGTCGTGCGTGAAGACCCTACGCGACCTGGAAAGCCGAGGGCACTTTCGTCTGCCGGCGAAACAACTCGATATCGTCTCTCACTGGCGGCCCAGACGGCTCTGCGAACCCGTCGTCGAGCCCGAGGACGTGCCGGAGTCCTTGGCTGACATCCGAGATTTACGCCTGGTTCTCGTAGACCCGGCTGACGACACAGCCATGCGCACGTGGAACGAGCTGATCGCACGAGAGCATCCGCAGGCAAACACACGCCTTGTCGGGCGCCAGCTGAAGTACCTCGTGGCCTCCTCTCACGGCTGGCTCGGAGCTGTCGGGTTCAGTGCCTCGGCGTTGCGGCTCGAGGCACGAGAGCAGTGGATCGGCTGGAGCGCGGAGCAGCGGCGCGAGCATCAGGACCGAGTGGTGAACCTCAGCCGTTTCTTGATTCGCCCGACTGTGCGCTGCGCCAACCTGGCTTCGCACGTTCTGGGTGCTTGCCTGCGCCGCTTCGTGAAGGACTTCGAGGCACGCTATCGCTACCGCCCGTGGCTACTGGAGACTTTCGTTGACCGCGACGAGCACAAGGGGACATGCTTTCAGGCAGCGAACTGGGAGTGTATCGGAGAGACAAAGGGTCGCGGACGTAACGATTCATCTGGGTGTCGAGCGCGAAGCGTCAAGAGCATCTACGTCTACCCGCTCGTCGCAGACTTGCGTCGCCGAATGGGTGTTCGACCAGAACACGGTCGCTACCTTCGCCCCTTGGCCCTCGAAGAGGGGCTCGCTAGCACACAATGGGCGAAGCAGGAGTTCGCAGCGGTGGAGCTAGGAGACAAGCGATTGCGAGAGCGGCTGATTAAGATCGTCGAGGATCGCTCGAAGCGACCCGACGCCTCCTACCTCGAAGCTGCTGATGGAAACCGCCACGCGGCGAAGGCGTACTACTACTTCGTCGACAGCCCTCGAGATACGGTGAGCCCCGAGGCGATTCTCGAGGGACACCGCCAGCGGACGATCGAGCGCATGATGGCGCACGATACCGTGTTGGTGGTGCAGGACACCACGGAGCTGAACTTCACGACACGACACCATACCGAAGGTCTGGGATTTCTGGGGAGGAACCAGACCGGAGCAGAATCGCTGGGCTTGCACCTTCACTCCTCTCTGGCGCTGACGACGGACGGCTTGCCGCTGGGAGTTCTGAGGTCCAAGTGCTACGCGCCCGAGAGGAAAGGGAAAGCTGGCAAGAAATCGATAGGTCGTTCGATCGAAGAGAAGAAAAGCTTCCGCTGGCTGGAAGGTCACCGCGACTGCGTAGAGATCGCCAAGAAGACGCCGAAGACTCGCTACCTGACGGTGACAGACCGCGAAGGAGACATCTTCGAGCTCTTCGCGGATGCCGAGCCGACGCGCAAGCGCGTCGGACTACTGGTGCGAGCCAAGAACAACCGACGACTGGAAGGCTCAGATCGCAAGCTGTTCGAGGAGCTGAAGGCGAGCAAGAACGTCGCACGGGTAGAAGTGGTGATTCCACGACAACGGTGGAAGCAGGCGAAGCGAAGCAAACCCGAGCAGAAGGGAATGCCGGGGCGCCCGGCCGTCTTGACGGTACGCCACCAGAAAGTCAGCATCCGATCGACACGAAGTGATCTGCGGTCAACGGAACCGATCACGCTGTGGGCTGTGCATGCCCGAGAGGAAAGCCCGCCGTCGGGCGCCAAGGCGATCGAGTGGTTCCTGCTGACGACCGAGAAAGTCGAAACGACAGACGACGCCGCCCGCATGGTCGATCTGTACACTCGGCGTTGGCGCATCGAAGAGTGGCACCGCGTCTTGAAGCAGGGGTGCAAGGTCCAGGAGCATCAGAACGAGACCGCGGAGCGACTCAAGCGAGTGATCGCGATCGACGCGGTGCTGGCGTGGAGAATCCAGCTGATGACGCTGCTGGGTCGGGAAGTCCCCGACCTGCCGTGCGAGGTGTTCTTCGACGAGTGGGAGGTGCGAGCTCTCGAGGCCCTCGAAAAGGAGAAAGGCGGACGGGGAAAGAAGCCGCCGTTCACGCTCGCAGTCGCGATCACGTTGGTGGCGATGAAGGGAGGCTACCTGGCACGGCGGAGTGACCCACCACCGGGATCGAAGTGCCTCTGGAGGGGTCTGCTCTACTTGTGTGGCGTCGTCGAGGGCTTTCGCCTGGCGATGACGCTGCGTAAACCGCCGTGAAGATGTCCCGGCGGATTTGTGGGGCAAGGGCAGGGCTAGCGGTTTCCCTTCTACTCTAACCTGCTGACGACATCGCTGAACCGGTACCTTTTCAGAACCGGGGATTCGGCGCGAGCCGGTGAGACTTGATGCTGCCCGCCCACCGCTCGTACTCCCGCAGGCAGTCGTCCCATCCGACGAACTTCTTCCAGATGATGCGCGCCCTGTAGCCGTACTCGCGGCCGGCTTCG
>JAJFLM010000346.1 GCA_021772655.1 Deltaproteobacteria bacterium | reverse complement strand
TATTGTTTCTAATTATAACATTGAAGCAATGCCGACCGGGTGTTTGCCAGTTGATATTGCACTTGGTATTGGCGGAGTGCCAATTGGTAGAATACTTGAAATTTATGGTAATGAAGCATCCGGTAAAACAACCTTAGCTCTACATATCCTTGCTAATTTTCAGAAATTTGGAAACAAGAGATGTGCATTTGTCGATGCCGAACACGCGCTTGATCCAGGTTATGCAAAGGCACTAGGCGTTGACACAGACAGAATGCTATTATCACAACCAGACACAGGCGAAGAAGCGCTCGAGATCGTACGAAAGCTGATCGTCTCTGATTTAGTGGACCTGGTCGTAATTGACTCGGTTGCAGCACTAACACCAAAGGTTGAGCTAGAAGGAAACCTTGACGACCATAACATCGGCGCACAGGCTAGGATGATGAGCAAGTACCTTCGAGTCATAAAAGGAGAGCTTACAAAGCACCAATGTACCCTTCTTTTCATCAACCAAACAAGACACAAAATCGGCGGAATGTCATTCGGGCCGAATACTACGACCTCAGGTGGGAAAGCTTTGAAATTCTACGCTAGCTGTCGCATTGAGGTTAAGAGAATCGGATCTACAAAATCTGGCGATGATACAACTGGAAACAAAACGGTCGCAAAGATCGCAAAAAACAAAGTTGCTCCTCCTTTCAAACAAGCATCATACGATATCGTGTTTGGTAAGGGAATTGTAAAAGAAGGATGTCTGATCGACCTTGGAGAGAAGTTTGGCTTTATTAAAAAGAGCGGATCATTCTATAAATATGGCGACAAAAACCTTGGAAACGGTAAGGGCAACGCAATGAAAGCTCTCGAAACAGATGCCCCACTAGCCGCAGAAATTGAATCAAAAATACGGCAAGAAGCATTTGGTAATAACGTTTCAATAGGTGAGGAATCTAATGCCGATAAACAATAGGTTTGATGTTGGGGATTCAATATTCTTAACCGCATCAGCGCGGCTTGGATTCCTAGAACCTTATCAAGTAGACGATATCGTCGTCGGCCGGAGCAATCAGGTTAAGTATTTCATCCGCATCAGCACCAGCACGGGGCTCATCGCCCCGCAGACGCTGGGTGGACGTAATGGACTCACATTCACGGGAAACATCTTCTTCACTGAGGATGAGCTTTCCACCGAGTGTGAGGCCTATGACCTTGCGATTGCATTCCACACTCGCAAACTTGCCGAACTTGAATCTTTGAGAGTAGCCAAATGCCAGACCAACCCGACAGGATAGAACATCCCTTCGGCCCTACCGAGGAAGAATCGGTAATTTCACTAATAATTGATAAACCTGAGCTATTCACAGCTATTGGAATGTACTTGAAAAAGGAACACTTCCAAAAAGCGGAATGTCGATTCGTGTATGGGCTAATAGAGGAACAATACGCCGAACACACAATCATCCCAACACGAAGCCTGCTAGTTGATCTGGCTGCAAGAAATCTAAAAGCAGATGACGATATTGCAGATTATGTAATCGAGCTTGTTAAGAAAGATTCAGATCCGCGAGAAATGCCAATAATCAGGGATACTCTACTTGAGTGGGTAAGAGGGAAAGCGTATGGCTTGCTCTTCTCCGAAGCTTCGTTTTCAGCATATGAACAAGGCGACTATGAGAAGATAGAGGAGATCGTTGAGGATGCTCAAAAGATCACCGACACAAGCAAGCAAGGACTCATCTTCTTTGACAACATCGACAAAATCTTCGAAGAAAAAGTGGAAGAAAGATTCACATCAGGGTTTCAAGCTCTCGACTCTGTTCTGAACGAAGGTGGCCCCACAAGAGGTGAGACGCTAGTCTATATGGCCCCAACCGGAGTTGGTAAGTCGATCATGCTGGTAAATGCTGGTGTTGCGAACTTCTATCAGGGACGAAAGGTACTGCATATCACGCTCGAGCTTTCAGAGCACAAAACTCAGCTGAGATACGCCGGTGTCTTTACGGACTTGAAGGTTAATAAAGAGAGATACAAAAATAAAGCTGCATTCGAAGGAAGACTGCGAAAAATTAAAAATTCAGGAGCTGGAGATCTTAGAATCTACCAATTCCCACCAGACGAAATAAGTGTAAACCACATTTACACTCTCCTTGAGCAACTAAGAAGGCTATACAGCTGGAAACCTGACGTTATTATTGTTGACTATCTAGAGCTAATGCGACCACGAAGAAAGAGCGACGATAAAGAATATAACACACAAAAGAATGTATCTACTGAACTTAGAGGCCTTGGGATAAATACTGAGACGTACATAATTACGGCAACACAGACTAATAGATCGTCTAACGAAGGCGCCGACAAAGATGGGAATGGTGGCCCAATCGGGATTGAAAAGGTCGCAGAATCCTATGGTAAAATGATGGCAACGGACTACGTAGTCAGCATCAACCAGAGCAAGTCTGAGTACAATGGCCGTGGGCCTGAAGACAACAATCAAGGATACCTGCGATTGTTTGTTGCCAAAAACAGGAATGGTGAAAAATTCAAAACAGTCAACTGTACCGTGAATTACAACACCTTTAAAGTTAAAGAAGACACATCTAGTCCGGTGATATAAATGAAAGCTCATTACACTTGTGCCAAAGAGAAACCTTGCAGGAATAAGGATCTATTCACTAAAAAAGGCAATTTCCGTAAACTGAAAACAGAAACTAAACTTGAAGACTTCTTCTTCAATTTCGAACGATCACACGGCGCGCAAGCCGATACGAACGTCGAAGACGACACAATTGTGTGGGAAGAGGAGATCGACTGGGAAAACGACGGCAACGGTCGAGACCCACGAAGAGGCGGAAAGATCCTTCTTTATTCTACAAAAGAAGACGCAGATGTCGCTAAGTTCGATGACAAACACGTCGTGTGTCCAAAATGTGGTGGTGAGGCAATCAAAAGCTTTGTTGGCTATAGTCTAGAAACGTGGGTGCGAGGCAATGGTTATCT
>JAJFLM010000345.1 GCA_021772655.1 Deltaproteobacteria bacterium | reverse complement strand
GGCGGCATCCGAGAACGCCAAGGGCGAGAAGGTGTACTCGATCTTTCCCGACGAACGGGCTTCGAACCCCATGATCTCCTACGGCCAGCTGCCCTACGGGGTCCGGGAGGACGCCCAGCACCTGCCCAACCCGCTGACGGTGGACGCCAAGGGGGACCCGGTGCTAAAGAAGCGGGCCCAGTTCGCCCGGGAGCTCAAGGAACGGGCGGTGGAGGATGAGCGGCGCCTGTACTACGTCGCCCTCACCCGGGCCCGCCAGCGGCTCTACGTCACCGCTTCCTGGTGGTACGAGCGCCAGAAACGCCCGCACGGCCCGTCGATCTTCTTCGACGAGGTGGCGGCACTTGATGCGGTTGAGAACCTGGTGGTAGCCGATCAGCCCGCCGAGAGCCCCCTTCTGGCCGAGCTGCAGGCCCGTGCGGTCTGGCCCCCGGTGGTCCGGAACCTCTTTGCACCGACCGCCGCATTCCCCCAGGGGCCGGTGGACGCGCTGGAGGACCTGCTTCAAGGAAGGCGGACGCCCGACGAGCTGCTGGCGGCCCTCGACGAGGACGATCGGGCAGAGGCCGAGAAGATCCTGGCCGGCTACCGCTCCACGATTACAGCCCTGAGCCATGAGGGAACGTCGCTGAGCCATGAGGGAACGTCGCTGAGCGATGACGGACTCAAGTCCAATGAGCAGGAGGTCCCCTCACGGCCGACCCGATCCTTGTCCGCCAGCGATGCGGTCGCCCTGGCCGCCGGCCGCATAACCGACCGCCAGCTTTCCCGGCCCCTGCCGCAGCGGCCCTCCGGCGCGGCACGGATCGGCGTCGAGATCCACCGGTGGATCGAGGAAAGGGCGCGCGGCCTGACCGGTCTGGCCGACGAGGAAGGGCTGGACGCCTCGGGATCACACGTCGACACCGGCCGGCTGGCCGGTCTGAAGGCGACCTGGGAGGAGCAGTTCGCCTCGCGGACTCTCGCCAGGCTGCCCGGAGGGGAGCCGATGGCCGAGCTGCGCTTCGTGCTCAAGGTCGGCGAACGGCTGGTGCGCGGCCGGATGGATGCCGTGTACGAAAATCCGGAAGGGGGCCTGGAGGTCGTCGACTTCAAAACCGGCGACCGGATTGAGCAACCGGACCTGGACCAGCTAACCGTCTACGCAGGCGCTCTGCGAAAGCTCAACATCAAATTGGGAACCAGCTTGAAGCTCACCTACGCCTACCTGGCGAGCGGGGAAACCCTGTCCAGGGAGATGGACGCAGCCGGGATCGACGCGGCTCTCAGCCTGCTGTCGGACCGGCTGGCAGGCTCGGGTTAGAGTTCGCCTCATGCTGATCGGTGCCCACGTAGGACAAGAAGACCCGCTCGGCGATGCGCGCGCCATGGGCCTGGACGCAGTGCAGATGTTCCTGGGAGACCCGCAGAGCTTCTCCAAGCCGGATCCGCGCCCCGACGCCGAGGAGCTGAAGACCTCCGGGGTTCCCATCTACGTCCACGCCCCCTACCGGCTCAACCCCTGTCATCCCTCTCCCCGGATCCGGGTTCCGTCCCGCAAGACCCTGGCCCAGACCGTGGATGCCGCGGCGGCCATCGGAGCGGCCGGGGTCATCGTCCACGGGGGGCACGCCGAGGACCGACCGGAGGAGGGGCCCATCCGGTGGTGGAAGGTCTTCGAGGAGCGGGAGTTCCCCACCCGGGTGCTCATTGAGAACACAGCCGGCGGCGACAACGCGGTCGCCCGCTACGTCGACCAGATCGCCCGCCTGTGGGAGAAGCTCGACGGCTTTGAGGTCGGATTCTGCTTCGATACCTGCCACGCCCACGCCGCCGGGGAGGACCTGGTCGACGTGGTGGAGAGGGTTCTGGCCGTGGTGGGGACCATCGACGTGCTGCACTGCAACGACTCCCGCGATCTGCCGGGAACCGGCGCCGACCGGCACGCAAACATCGGCAAGGGCAAGATGGATCCGGAGGTCATCCGGGCGATGATCGAGGCCTCCAAAGCCCCGGTGCTCATCCTGGAGACGCCGTGGCCGGGAGTGGTGGACGACCTGGCCTGGGTGCGGGAAGGCCTGACCCGCCCGTAAGGCCTGACGACACCCGGCCCGCGCCGGGCCCGGTAGTTGGTCTAGCTCCCGGAGCCTGCGGTGTCGGACCTGGCTTGCGCCTTGGCCGCCTTGCGGGCTTGTTCCTCGGCCATGATGACCTGCGCCTCCTCCGGGGTGGGAGCGGTCCCTCCCAGGTGGGCGGGCAGCCACCAGCGGTCGTCGTCGCCTGCGGGCTCCTGCGGGTACTCCTGCTGGGCTTCCGCCAGGAGCGCCGAGATCGCCTTCATCAGGCGGTCGGTGGCTTCCCGGGGGTCGTCGCCGGTGTCCAGTTCCAACGGCGGGCCGATCTTCACCAGGATCGCGACTCCCCTTTGCATGTTGCGGGGGCGGCCCTTGGTCATGATGCGGTGAGACCCCCAGACCGCAACCGGCAGGATCGGCGCTCCGCCGGCCTGGGCCATCCTCACGGTCCCGGTTTTGCCCTTGGACGGGACGAAGGAGCGGTTGATGGTTGCCTCGGGGAAGGTCCCGACCACCTCGCCGCGCTGAAGCGCCGCGACTGCCAGGTCGAGTGCCCGGGCGGGGTCTTTGTGACGGTCGACCGGAATGTGTTTCATGCCCCGCATCAGCGGTCCGGCGATCCCGTTGTCGAAAACCTCTTTTTTGGCGAGGAAGCGAACCCAGCGTTTACGCTCGAAAACGCAGGCCCAGGCGGAGAAGACGAAGTCGAGGTAGCCGGCGTGGTTGATCGCCAGGATGGCCGGCCCTTCGGTGGGCACGTTCTCGGCGCCGGTTACGGTTACCTTCCAGCCCATGCTGAGTTGCAGGCCCTTGGCGAGGCGAATTACGGCCGGGTAGACGGGTTCGTTCACGGCCTGAATACTAGGGGACCTAGGACTCTTACGCTCTTCTCAGTCACGGCTTGCCCGATTCTCACGTGTGCGCTGTCGAATAATGGGGCAAGTCAACCCGGTGTGAAGCGAAATTTGATGTGCCACCGGGCACCGGATCACAAGGAGAACGAATGACCGACCCGACCCCCTCACTTCCCTCTACGCCGGCCACCCCCAGGCGGCGTCCTCCGCTGCTGTTGCTGGCGGTGCTAATCGCCGGAATGCTCGCCGGGGGGTTGCTGACGCAGTGCACCATCGAGCGGCAGGGGGGCGGAGACGGCGACGCGGAGGTGCTGCCCCGGGGCGATGAGGAGGCGCCGGACCCGGCGGTGGCTGAAGGAACCATCCCCGCGGTGGTGGAGAAGTTGAGCCCGTCGGTCGTGGCCATCTTTACGCAGGGCCTCTCCTCCGACTTCTTCTTCGAAACGGTGCCGACCACGGGAGCCGGAACCGGAATCGTTGCTTCCGAGGACGGTCACATCCTCACCAACGCCCACGTCGTCGACGACGCCCAGGAGATCCGGGTGCTGTTCACCGACGGGGAGGAGTTGACCGCCGAGCTGATCGGTTCCGACGCCGACACCGACCTGGCGGTGATCAAGGTCGATGCGGACAACCTGACCGTTGCCTCCTTCGGTGACTCCGATGACCTGCGGGTGGGCCAACCGGTGGTTGCAATGGGCCAGGCGCTGGGTCTACGCGGCGGGCCCACGGTCACCTCCGGAATCATCTCGGCGCTGGAGCGGTCGATCCGGACCCAGGGGGCGGTTCTGGACAACCTGATTCAAACCGACGCCGCCATCAACCCCGGCAACAGCGGAGGGGCTCTGACCGACATGGCGGGCAACGTGGTCGGGGTCAACACCGCGATCGCCGGGGACGCCCAGAACATCGGTTTCGCCATCGCCATCACGCCGGCCCGGGACATCGTGGAGCAGCTGATCACCTCCGGCCGGGTCATCCACCCCTTCCTGGGGGTTCAGATGGTCGAGCTTTCCCCGGCCATCGCCTCCCAGCGCAACATCGAACTGGAGGACGGTGTCCTGTTGGTCGAGGTCGTCCCCGGATCTCCGGCCGCGCAGGCCGGGCTGGAGGTAGACGACGTGATTGTCGAGATCGAGGGGGATGAAGCGGAGACGCCCTCCGACATCACGCGGGTCGTCAACTCGAAAAAGCCCGGCGACCGGATTGAGATCACCGTGAACCGGGGCGGAGAAACCCAAAACGTGACCGCAACCCTGATCGAGCGGCCCCAGGAGCTGTAGGCCCCCTACAGGTTGGAGAAGAGCGGCAGGTTGGCTCCACTCGCCGGGAGCAGGTCCAGGCCGAGCAGGCCGGTGATCAGCCGGCCGACGTCGTCGGGGCCCAGCCCGGGCTTCAGGTGAGGCGCTGCCTGGCGCAGCATCTGGGTGTCAACCGCCCCGGGGCTGATGCAGATTGCCGAGATCTTGTGCGGCTTGCCCTCGACGGCCAGTGCCTCGGTCACCCCGACCACGCCGTACTTCGATGCGTTGTAGGCGGCCAGGCCGGGGAACTTCTCGGTGGCGTAGACGCCCGATAGCGAAGCGATGGTGACAATCCGACCGCCGCCGTGCTGTTTCATCGCCGAGAATGCGCGCCGGCAGCACAAAAACGTGCCGGTCAGGTTTACGTCCAGGCTGCGCTGCCACTGGTCGGTGGTCAACTCATCGAAGGGGCCTTTGACCGTGACGCCGGCGGAGCAGACCAGGATCGATACCGGTCCGGCGGCGTCGGCGGTGTCGAACAGGGCGTCGACCGACCCCGGGTCCGACACGTCGCAGGGAACCGCGGTCGCCTGCCCCCCGTTTTGCCTGATCTGTTTCTCGACCCCTGCCAGGTCCGCCTCCCCCCCGGCGGCCAGGATGACGTGGACCCCCGCCCCCGCCAGTGCGATGGCCGTGGAACGGCCGATGCCCCGGCTGGATCCGGTGACAACGCCCACCCGTCCCCGAAGCCAGGATTCATCCGAAACGGTCAAGCCGGGACCCCCGCGCCCGACCGGCGAAAAGCCATCTGCCGGGCGAGGATGATCAGGCCCCAGTAGCCGGTCATCCCGAGGACCACTGCCGGCAGGAACCACTCGGGCCGTCCGGCCAGCAGCAGGACCACCAGCACGAAGGTGTGGGTGCCGAAGCACAGGGCCGAGTTGGCCACCATGAACCCCCGGGCGCCGTACCAGGGGTCGCACCGGGGGTCCTCGGCGCTTTCGGGGAGACCCAGCGAGGTCCTTTGTGCCCGGTCGAACCGGGCGATCAGCCGGTCCTGCCAGCCGAACCAGATCTGGTAGACGGCAGCCATCATCCGGGTTGCCCGGTCCTCGGGCTCCTGTTCGCGTTCGTCGAGCCGGCTGGTGGAGGCCCCTCCGGCGATTCTCACGTAGTGCAGGTGGTGGAAATTGAAGTAGGAGCACTGCAGGAACAGGCACAGCCACCCGGCCGCCGCCCAGGCTGCCGCGCCCCACGCGGGGGTTCCGGCCCCGGCCATCAACCAGGCGCAGGCACCGATCCAGGCGGTGAAGGTCACGCCGTCCCCCACGGTGTCCAGGAAGCGTCCAAAGCGGTGACCGGTTCCGGTCATCCGGGCGACGGCACCGTCCGTCGCGTCGAAAACGTCTTTGAGGTGGACCAGAACTGCCGCAGCCCCAAAGGCGCCGGTCTCCGGTAGCCCGGCAATCAGCCAGGCGCCGGCCAGCCCGCAGGCGATCGACAGCCCGGTCGCCACCTCGTGCCGGATGTGCAGGCGGTAGAACACACCGATGACCAGCCGGTAGTAGGGGATCCAGAGCGTGCTGATGTTCAGGTAGCGGTAAGCGGAGGGGATCTTGTGGCCGTTCCCGGTGGAGATGCTCAAACCGCCCGCCGGCGCTCCGCCCAGTTCTTGTCCGTCTCGATGACCACCACCCGGTACAGTGAGCCGGCCGGCAGGTGGTCCTCCAGGCGCTCCCAGAAGACGTCGGCCATGTTCTCCGCGGTGGGGATCCTGCCCCGCATCCACTCAACGTCGACGTTGAGGTTGCGGTGGTCGACGTCCTCGATGATCCGCTTGTTGATCACGTCGGACAGAACCTTGAGGTCCATCACGTAGCCGGTTTCCGGGTCCACCTCGCCCGCGACGGTTACCTCCAGGGTGTAGTTGTGCCCGTGGCCCGACGGATTGGAGCATTTGCCGAAGACCTCGCGGTTCTGCTCATCGGTAAAGTTCGGGTTGAACAGCCGGTGGCCGGCGTTGAACCTCTCCCGGCGGGTGACCAGAACCGGCACTAGTTGCCCTCCCGGACCAGGGACAGAAACTCCTGGCGGGTTCGGGCGTCGTCCCGGATGGCGCCGTGCAACGACGAGGTCACGGTGCGGGTTCCGGGCTTTTGCACCCCCCGCAGCGACATGCACATGTGTTCGGCCTCCAGCACCACGCCGACCCCCTTGGGGTTCAGATGCTCCTGAAGGCAGGAGGCGATCTGCTCGGTAAGCCGTTCCTGAACCTGAAGGTCGCGGGCGAAATGCTCCACCACCCGGGCCAGCTTGGACAATCCGACGATCCGGTCCTCGGGAATGTAGCCCACGTGAGCGACGCCGACGAAAGGCAGCATGTGGTGCATGCACAGCGAGTGAAACTGGATCGACCGGGCCAGGATGAGCTCGTCGTATCCCTCGTTCGGGAAGGTGGTGAACTCGAACTCGATGGGCGTCAGCATCTGGGCGTAGGCCGCAGCCACCCGGCGCGGCGTCTCGTTCAGCACCTCGTCGGACGTGTCGTACCCCAGGGCCTCCAGCAGCCTGCGGGTGGCATCCTCCGCCGCCGCGAGGTCGATGCCGGGCCCGGCCGGGACCGCGTTCAGCAGCCTGCGGGTCCCTTTGGTCACCGGAGGGCCTTCGGTTTATTCGGTGAGGATTGCGTCGATTTCCTCCTGCGATCGTCCCTTGCTGAGCAGCCAGTCGCGCATGAACTCCATCTCCTGCTCGGGGGTGGGCCCGGCGTCCCCGTAACGCTCCACCAGCGCGTGGGCCACCTCGATGAGGTTGGATTCCAGCTCGGCCATATCGGCGGATGGATCCTCCTGGTGGCTATGGCCGCAAT
The DNA here is from genome assembly GCA_021772655.1 of Deltaproteobacteria bacterium. Taxonomy (GTDB): domain Bacteria; phylum UBA10199; class UBA10199; order 2-02-FULL-50-16; family JAJFLM01; genus JAJFLM01. The sequence continues at coordinate 10,467 of JAJFLM010000345.1, read as the reverse complement.
CCGGCCCGTGGACGTGGGGCTCGGCGGAGGCACCCGACTCCTCGGTTTTGACGTCGTCGATCAGGCCGGCTTCGATGCTGCCGTCGGGGGCGAACCCCTGGCCGCCGTCGCCGTCGTCGTCCGCCTGCCGGTGAATGATTTCCAAACCGTCTTCTCCGATTTCTCCGGCTTCCGGCCTGCTGAGCGGCTGATGGGAAGCTGCGGATCGCCCAATCGTACTATCAAAAACCCCAACCCCTGGCAGGTCCGATGTATTCCGGCCGGCCCTGAAGGACCTCCACACAATCTCTACAAGTCGTCATCCAACCGGGCAAATTCGTCGCCTAGGCTGGACCGCATGAACCGGAAATCAGGATTTGAGCATTTGCTCAGTTTTCTCAGTGCTGCGAGCATTTACTTAGATGATTAGAGCGAGACGTAAATCCAAGAAGATCATGGTGGGCGACGTGCCCATCGGCGGCGGGTCTCCAATTGCCATCCAGTCGATGTGCACGACCAAGACCGATGACATCCAGGCCACCCTGATCCAGGCCCACGCACTGGCCACCCAGGGCGCCGACATCGTGAGGGTGGCCGTGCCCCACCCGGGCGACGCCGCGGCCCTGCCGATGATCGTACAGGAGGCCGGCGTGCCGATCGTCGCCGACATCCACTTCTCATTCCGCCTGGCCATCATGGCGCTGGAGGCCGGCGTGGCGGGGCTGCGGCTCAACCCAGGCAACATCCGGGACGCCGACCAGATCCGCACCGTGGTCAAGGAGGCCGCCGACCGCAACGTGCCCATCCGGGTGGGCGTCAACGCCGGCTCCCTGGACAAGCGCCTGCTGGCCAAGTACGGCGGGGCGACCCCCGAAGCGCTGGTCGAGAGCGCCCTGCACGAGATCAAGATCCTGGAGGACATCGGCTTTACCGCGATCAAGATCTCGGTGAAGCACCAGAACGTGCCGCAGATGATCGACTCCTACCGGCTGCTGGCCGAGGCATGCGACTACCCGCTGCACCTGGGCGTAACCGAGGCCGGCCCGCCGCCCTACGGAACTCTGAAGTCCGCCATCGGTATCGGCACCTTGCTTTCCGAGGGTATTGGGGACACCCTCCGGGTCTCCCTGACCGCCGACCCGGTGGAGGAGGTCAAGGTCGCAAAGCAGATCCTGCAGACCCTGGGCCTGCGCCGGACGACGTTCGACCTGGTGGCCTGCCCCTCATGCGGCCGGGCCGAGATGGATGTCATCGACCTCACCCGCCAGGTCCAGGAGCGCCTGGAGAAGATGAATCTTCCCCCGATCCAGATCGCAGTCATGGGCTGCGAGGTCAACGGACCGGGAGAGGCCCGTGACGCCGACGTGGGCATCGCCGCCGGCCCGGGCCGGGGACTGCTGTTCTCCCGGGGCAAACAGCTGGGCTGGGTCCCCGCCGACAAGATGGTCGACGCCCTGCTGGACGAGGCGGTCAAGGTGGCCACGGAGAACGCCGCTTTGGAAAGCAGCGCCGCGGCCGAGGAGCTGGCAAATGCGTCCGAGCCGGTGACCGCCGGATCGGAGTCCAAAAATGCCTAAGAAGATCCTGGTCGCCGCCCCCCGCGGCTTCTGCGCCGGTGTCGACCGGGCGGTGGAGATCGTCGAGAAGGCCCTGGTAAAGCACGGCCCCCCGGTCTACGTCCGCAAGCAGATCGTGCACAACATGCACGTCGTGCAGGGGCTGGAGGCAAAGGGTGCGATCTTCGTCGACAGCGAGGAGGAGATCCCGGAGGGTTCGGTGTGCGTACTGAGCGCCCACGGCTCGGCTCCCACCGTCTACGCCAACGCCCGCAAGCGCAACCTCACCCTGATCGATGCCACGTGCCCGTTGGTCACCAAGGTGCACGTGGAGGCGCAAAGGTTCTCCAAGCAGGGCAAGACCATCGTCCTAATCGGCCACAACGGCCATGAGGAGGTCGACGGGACGTTCGGCCAGGCGCCGGATCGCACGATTGTGGTGCAGGACGCCCGGGAGGCCGCCGCCCTTGAGGTGAGCGACCCGGAGAACCTGGCGTTCGTCTCTCAGACCACCCTGTCGGTCGATGAGTCTCAAATTGTCGTCGGGGCGCTGCGCAAGCGCTTCCCATTGATCGTCGGCCCCACCAAGGACGACATCTGCTACGCCAGCCAGAACCGCCAGGTGGCGGTGCGAAAGATTGCCGGTATGGCCGACCTCGTGCTGGTGGTGGGATCGTTGAACTCCTCCAACTCCAACCGGATGGTCGAGGTTGCCCGAGAGGCGGGCGCCGAGTCGTACCTGGTGGAGAACGAGTCCGGGGTCGATCAGGAATGGATCGCCCGGGCCCAGACCATCGGAATCTCCTCCGGGGCTTCCACCCCCGAGGTCCTGGTGGACCGGGTTATCGACCACCTTGCAAACCAGGGAATCGTTGAGATCGAAGAAGTAAGGGTGGCCACCGAGGACATCCGTTTTCCCCTGCCGGCTAGCGTCTCCTAGAGAAAGCGAAAGAACGTTGATATTCCACCGTGACCGGATACAGATCGCGACTGCTCAGGAATTCGATGTCGTCGACATCACTGCCGATGTCGAAAAGGCTTTGATCTCCTCAGGTATCGAGGAGGGATACGCTCTCGTCTACTCGCCTCACACCACCTGCGGGCTGATGGTCAACGAGAAGGAGACCGGCCTGCTCAAGGACATAGACTCGACCATGCGGCGGCTGGTCCCCGAAGGCGGCGACTACCTGCACGACGACTTCACGGTTCGCACCGAGAACATGCACCCGGACGAGACCAAGAACGCACACGCCCATCTGCGGTACCTGATGGCCGGCCGGGTTTCGGAGTACATCCCGGTGAGTGAAGGAGCGCTGATGCTCGGAGAGTGGCAGCGGGTAATGTTTGTGGAGTTCGACCGGGCGCGGAACAGGGAAGTCCTGATCCAGGTCTGCGGCGTTTAGATAAGGCAGGTATATGGAGCCACTCTCAAGGGACGAAGTCGGTGCAGCCCTGGCGGACATCACGCCGGACCTGGCCAGGATCGAGGAGATCATCTACGACATCTCCTCGGCCGCAACCTCATTTTTGACCGAGTCGACCACCTACCTGACGCGCGCCGGCGGCAAGCGCCTGCGCCCGTCGCTCGGCATCCTGGGCTCCAACTTCGGCACCGGCCCCAACAACAATGTGGACATCACCGCAGCGGCCATCGAGATGACCCATCTGGCTACGCTCTACCACGACGACGTGATCGACGAGGCGGACATGCGCCGGGGGGTCCCCAGCGCCAACGAGACCTGGGGCAACAAGGTCGCGATCCTGGCCGGCGACTACCTGTTCGCCCGCGCCTCGTGGATCTCCGCCCAGGTCGGCGGAGAGGTGCCGGGAGCCCTGGCCGACGCCATCGCCCAGGTCGTGCAGGGGCAGGTCAACGAGCTTTCCACCACCTACGACCCCTCCCGCAGCGAGGAGCAGTACATAACCACCATCGGAGGCAAGACCGCCTCCCTGCTGGAGGTCTCGGTCCGGCTGGGGGCCCGTCTGGCCGGTTGCTCCGACGAGACGGTGGACGCCCTCAAGGACTTCGGCTGGGCCTTCGGGTACGCCTTCCAGGTGGCGGACGACCTTTTGGATCTCACCGCCAGCGAAAAGGAGCTGGGCAAGCCGCCGGGCACCGATCTGCGGGACGGCGTCTACACCCTTCCGGTGATCTACGCTGTAGAGGCCGAGCCTTCGGTGGCGAAGCTGCTCGGCTCGCCCGAGGTGGATGTCGACGGGTTCCGCGACATCACCTTCCGGACCGGAGGATTCGACCGGGCGATCGCCAAGGCATCCGGCTATGTGGATGAAGCGCTGGGGGCGCTGGAAAAGACACCGCCGTGTGAGGCGCGGACGACTTTGGAAAGGCTGACACGATTGATCGTAGATCGGGTCCCCGTCCCTTGAAGGGCGCCGCAGAGGCGCCCGAGGCCCAGGTCGAGCTTCCTGCCGGCGCCAGCATCCCCAAGCACCTGGCGATCATCCCGGACGGCAACCGCAGATGGGCCGCAGCCCGCAACGAGTCGGTTACCTCAGGCCACCGGGCGGGGTTCCAGGTGGCCAAACAGCTCTCCCGGTTCTGCCGCAAGATCGGTATCCACACCGCGACCTTCTGGGCCTTCTCCACCGAGAACTGGCGCCGGTCGCCGATGGAGGTAGCCGCACTTCTCTCCCTCTACGAGGAGTGGATTGCCGACCTGCTGCCGGAGGCAATCGACGAGCAGGTGCGGGTGATCCACGTCGGCCGGCTCGAAGGAGTTCCGGACGGGTCGCAGGAGGCCGCCGCAGCCGCCGGATTCCCGGAGGGGCTGCCCGAGAGCCTGCGCGAGGCGTTGATCAACATCGAACAGAAGACCCGTACCTTCGAGAAGAACGTCGTCAACCTGGCCATCAACTACGGCGGCGCCGACGAGATCAAGCGAGCCATCGAGCGCCTCTACGACCAGCTGCGCCTCACCGGCCAGCACCCGTCCGAGCTGAACGTCCAGGACTTCTTGGACACCGCCAACCAGCCCCACCCGAACCCGGACATCGTGTGGCGGACCTCCGGCGAGATGCGCTCCTCCGGCTTTCTCCCTCTGCAGTCCACCTACGCCGAGATGGTGTTCACGCCCAAGTTCTTCCCGGACCTGGCCGACCAGGACGTGCTGGACACGGTCCTCGAGTACTCCGCACGCATCCGCCGCTTCGGCGGGTAGCCCCTCTGTGAGTATCAAGGTCTTATCGGACCTCCACGGCGCCCATGAGGCGATCGCGGCCGAGGTTCACCCCGACGACACCCTGCTTCTGCTCGGCGACCTGATCAACGTCATCGACTACACCACCAGGGACGGGATCCTGGTCGACATCTTCGGCATCGATGCGGTCAACGAGGTGATCGGCCTCAGGGCGCAAAAGCGCTTCGAGGAGGCCCGCAGCGTCATGGCCCTGCGCCGCAAGGGCCGGGAGGCGGAGATCGCGGCCAGATTCCAGCAGGCGTTCGCCAAGCAGTACCGGGAGGTGTTCGCCGCCCTGCCGAAGAAGACCTATCTCATCCTCGGCAACGTCGACTCCCCGTCGGTGGCCCACGAGCTATTGCCCGAGAACGTGGAGATGGTCGACGGCCGGGTGATCGAGCTGGACGGCATGAAGATCGGGTTCGTCGGCGGGGGACTGCCCACTCCGCTCAAAATCCAGGGCGAGATCCCCGAGGAGGAGTACGACGCCAAGCTGCACGCCCTCGGCGACGTTGACATCATCTGCTCCCACGTCCCGCCCGACATCCCCGAGTTGACCTACGACGTGGTTGCCAAGCGGCACGAGCGGGGTTCGGCCGGTCTGGTGGAGTACATCAAGCGGGTGCAGCCCAGGCAGGCGTTCTTCGGCCACATCCATCAGCCGCTGTGCTCATCCACCCACATCGGCAGGACACATTGCCTGAACACCGGCTACTTCCGCCACACCCGCCGGGCGATAACGCTGGCCTAGGGATGGGCGACCGAGGCAGCGGCGGCCCGGACGCCTAGGGTGCCGGCGTGGGCGTCACCGGGAAGGGCGGCAGGTCCTCCGGATTCGGAAGCGGCGGAGGTGGCGCAGCAGGAGGCGGCGGTGGCGGGATGTTGGACAGGATGGTCAGGGTCATCGTCCGGCTGGAGTGGGTGCCCGCCGACCTCCCCGTGACCTCAAAGTCGTACCGGCCCGGCGCCAGGCGCTCGGTGTCCAGGGTCAGGGTGGTGTGGACCATGTCACCCAGAAACAGGTTTGGTGCTCCACCGCCGGGCGGTTGTCCCACCATCATGCCCCCCTGGCCGGGGCGTACGGTGGCCGGTTCGAACCGTCCCGGCACCGGGGACCGGGTCAGCTCGAGAGTGACCTCTTCATCGATCTTGTTGATCGGCATAACGCTGCAACGCAGTGTCGCCTTGGTGCCCTCATAAGCCGAGGTGACCGGCGTGGCGGCAACCAGCTCCAGGTGGGTCAGGAAGGGGATCCGGTCGCACCCGAAAATTTCGAACCACTTGCTGTCTATGGAGCGAGGAGGGTTCTGCTGGGGCGCTAGGTTCGTGGTCGGTGCCGGAGCGGAGCGTTTGCGCAGTGAGGGTGGGTCGACCACCTGGATCCGGTCAGGCTCCGGGACGACCACAGGTTGTTCGGACGGCTCGGGTGTCGGCGACGGCCGGGCCTCCCCGAATCCCGACGCCGCCGAAATGCGCCGCTCTCTCGAGCCGTTCTCCGAGGGACCGGCGGGGTTGGAGAGCCAGATGCCCAGGGTGGCGACCACAATCACCAGCAGGCCGACCGAAGCCCAGGTCCCGGCTCGTTTGTAGAGGAGTCGCTTGTACCCGTCGTAGTGCGGAAGCCGGAGGTTTGGTTTCACGGATGCCTAATCGGCACGACTGGGTAAGTCTTCTACTGAGATTCTTGAATTTGGATAAAGCGAATTTGTCACGGTCGGTTCCTAGAATGGCCCATGCTTCACCATTGGTAATCTCTAGAGCGGTCCTTCCATTAGAGTCCTCGATATGGTTTCTAGTCGTCCGGTCGTGTCAGCGATCGACCTTTTCTGCGGGGTAGGAGGCCTCTCCTATGGTCTGCAGGAGGCGGGCATCGTCGTGGTGGGCGGAATAGATCTCGACCCAGCCTGCGAGTTTCCATTCGAAACAAATATAGAGGCCTCTTTCCTTCAGATGGATGTCGCAAAGTTGACGGCTGAGCACCTGGATAAGCTGTGGATTAAAGGTGCTGTGCGTTTGTTGGCTGGTTGCGCACCATGCCAGCCGTTTTCCCCATACCGCAGGGGGGTTGATACATCGAAGGAGAAACAGTGGCCGCTTCTGTCTGAGTTCGGTCGGCTTGCCAAGGAAACCAAGCCGGAGATCTTAACGATGGAGAACGTGCCTAGGATCGGGAGCACTACCGTTTTCGGAAAGTTCGTCGAGACGCTTCAAGAGGCCGGCTATCAAGTAGATTGGCAGAGCTGTCACGGGCCAGACTACGGCCTGCCGCAAAGTCGCCGACGTCTCGTGTTGGTCGCTTCCCTAATTGGACCTATCAAGGTACCTCGCAGCGCCATCAGTCGATCATCTACCGATACAGTAAGAGCGGCGATCGGACACCTTCCGCCGATTGAGGCTGGAGAGGCAGATCCAAACGATCCGTTGCATACGGCTAGGTCCCTAAGTGAACTCAACCTCCGACGGATTAGGGCTTCTACCCCAGGTGGTACTTGGGAGGATTGGCCTGAGGATCTCCGCGCTCCGTGCCACCGTCGGCCTTCCGGCGCATCGTTTCGGAACGTTTACGCACGAATGGAGTGGGACAAACCTTCTCCAACTATCACCACCCTTTTCTACAACTTCGGAACCGGGCGTTTCGGACATCCGGAGCAAGACCGCCCCATCACCCTCAGAGAGGCGGCTATGCTGCAGGGGTTTCCGCGGAAGTATCGTTTCGTTCGTCCGAAGGAGCCGATCTTCCTTGCTCGACTGGGACGACTTATTGGTAACGCTGTTCCGCCTCCCCTTGGAAAAGCGGTCGGTGAAGTCGTGATTAGCCACGTAGCTAAGCAGTTCGAAGCCTAAATGAGGTTTGCAAATGGCTGACGCATCTGCAGAACCAAAGAAGGCGCCTGCCTACACGATGACGGTCGATCTTTCCATAATCGAGTCCTTAGGCATCAACCTCTACAGCAATGCCGCGGCCGTACTGTCCGAATTAGTGGCCAACGCACATGACGCCGATGCTAGTCGCGTGACGATTAGTTGGAAGCAGCAGGGAGAGTTGATAGTAGTCACGGACAATGGCGTTGGCATGTCAGCCGAAGAGCTCAACGAGCGCTTCCTAAAAGTTGGCTACAAAAAGAGGCATCAAGAGGGCGGGAGTTCGAATCGCTGGACACGTCCATACATGGGCCGTAAGGGAATCGGGAAGTTATCGGTCTTCTCGATCGCGGAGACCGTCACCGTCTATTCGACCAAGGATGGAATCAGCAACGGCCTGAGGATCGTGGTGTCTGAGCTCTTGGCTTCGATCGAGGCTCACGAACCGTATCATCCCAGTCCGACGGCGGTACCCGAGCACTATGCGAAACAGGGCACTAGCATTCTCCTCAGCGATTTGAAGAGCAAGCGCGCTCACCTCACAGCAGCAGCTCTCCGGAAACGGCTCGCACGTAGATTTGATGTCCTGGATCAGAGGCCCGAGGAGGAAGGCGGCTTCTATATTTACGTCAACGATAAGCCTGTTACTTACGCTGATCGTCAGGAACTCAAGAAGCTTGAATTCGTTTGGGAGTTTGGAAAGAAGCAACTCCCCGACCACGTGCTGCCAGCGGATATTACACGCTTCGTCATTCCAAGAAACGTTGTCAACGCCGAACTCGACTGGAGAATTGGCGGATGGTTCGGGACGGCTAAGGTGCCGACAGACTTAACCGACGATGTTGAAGCTGGATCGCTGAAGAACATCATCGTACTGGCGCGCAAACGTCCAATACAGGAAGGGATTGTCGACAAACTTGACTTCAGCAGAATCTTTGGCAACTACGTAACCGGTCAGATTGAGGCGGACTTCCTAGATCTCGATGACTTCGAGGACATTGCAACAAGTGATCGGCAAAGGCTCATTGAGGATGACGAGCGCGTCACTGGATTGCAGAGGGTTCTACGCGAGGCGTTCTTGAAAGCTGCTGATGAATGGAGCGAGCATCGACCAAAAAAGGAAATTCCAGACGTCTTCGAGAAGTGGCCCCAGATAAAAGAGTGGGTGGATGGTAGGCCTGTTTACCAACAGGAGTCGGCCCGGACTATGTTGGGCACGATCGCTGCGCTTGCGCTAGAAAAAAAGACAGAGGCGCGGGAAAGAGCCGAACTTTTTCGAGCCGGCATTCTCGCCTTCGAGCGAATTGGTCTTCGGCAAGTTGCCAAAGAATTAGATGACCTGGCCCAGGTATCTCCTTCGGAACTGCTTCGCCTTCTTGGGATGCAGGATTCTTATGAGTCAGCCCTATGGGTAGACATCCTCCGATCGCGAGTTGAAGCAATCGGTCAATTTCGTAGTCTCACTAGGGCGAATGAGAAGGAGAAGGTTCTCCAAGAGCATCTGTTCAATCACCTTTGGCTGCTTGACGCGTCGTGGGAGCGCGCTGCTGTGGGGGGACAAATGGAGCAGGACCTCAAGGACATAGAGCCGGGGATTTTTGCCACTGGGGTAGAGGGTGAAAGGTTGTACGGACGAATTGATATTCGTTACGCAACGATGAGTGGACGTCACGTCATAGTCGAGCTAAAGCGCTATTCCGTGAATTCCGACGTCGTGACGCTATTTGGACAGGGTCTTAAGTACTACAACGCTTTGTCATCCATTCTTGAGAAACAGCAGAAGCCAAGTCGCGATATAGAAGTGATTTTCGTCCTAGGGGAACATCCGAAGACATCGCTTGCTGGCAGATTCGCGAGCACACCTGAGGAGTATATTGACCTCCAGCTCGCGCCAATCAATGGGCGCTACCAAACCTATGATGCACTGATTGCCAATGCGCAGAACCAGTATCAGGAGTACTTAGACGCCACAGACAAGTCCAAGAAGCTCGACCAACTGCTTGAGAGCTTGAACCTCGACGAAGCTGAATAGCTTGGGGCCGCTCCTTGTCAGAAAGGTCGCCTGATCAGAACTCCACTCACTGCTGCTTGTCAACGAACTTCTGAAAAACGGATCCTATGGATAGTTCTTCCAACCCAGATCAAAGGCCGCTTGTCAGAAATCCCCTGATCGCTCCGTTCACGCCGTCCGGGTTCTCCACCGGGGCGAAGTGGCCGGCATCCGGGATCGACACCAACCGGGCCCCCGGGATTGCGTCCGCCAGAGCCTTCGCCGTCCCGGCCGGCAGCAGTTGTTCCCCGGCTCCCTCGATCACCAGCGTGGGGACCGCGATGGACTCCAGCATCGGGGTGGAGTCCGGGCGGTCCTTCATCGCCAGGGAGTCCTCGGCAGAGGTCTCGCCGGGAATGTCATCGAACATCGCCAGCACCTCGTCCTGAACCTGCTGCGAGGCGCCCTCGGCCAGCAGGTTGGGCAGCATGCTTCCCGCCAGCGCCCGGGTCCCGAAGCGGCGGGCTCGCTCTGCGGTGGTGACCCGGCCGGTTTTGTACTCCGGGGCGTCGGGGACCGCCCGGGTGCTGACCAGGATCAGCGACCGGAGCAGGTGGGGGTAGCGGTGGGCGAAGGCGAAGGCAATGTAGCCGCCCATCGAGATCCCGCCCAGGTCCACCTGATCGACCCCCAGCGACTCGATGGTCTCGGCCAGGTCGCCGGCGTGGGTGGTCATCGACCAGCCGCCCTCGGTAGGAGCCGGACTCTTCCCCCTGCCCCTCAGGTCCACCGCGACCACCCGGCGCAGGTCGGACAGCCCGCTCACCTGGTGGGCCCAGATCCGGCGGTCGACCGGGAACCCGTGGACCAGCAGCAGGACCTT